>NZ_BAAAEN010000034.1:0-46170 GCF_039523035.1 Pigmentiphaga daeguensis
GGCTTGCTCATGTTCCTCAATCAGGGCTTGCAAAACGGCACGAGCCATGAACAGGGGGTAGCGGCGGGAGTCTATATAATCGTCAGGGATGCGACACATAGGCATGGACAGGGCCACGGTTGGCCAAGTGATCCGCCGATTGGAAAATCGAGGCCTGGTAGAGCGGTCGACCGCGCCGGGCGATGCACGGCGCAAGGTCGTAGTCCTGACGGCCGACGGACGCAAACTGGTCAAGGACGCGAACAAGGCTGCGCTCCATGTGTCGGATCGCATGCTGGAGCCGCTCGCTCCCCTCGAGCGTCAACAGTTGACAGCGCTGCTGTCGAAAATGGTCGCGGCTCTAAACGCGCAGGCGCCCACGCCGATCGAGCCGCCGGAGGCGTAGCGCCCGCTGGCAATCAGACCGACTGGCCGCAGGCCGCGCCGGACGCCCAGGCCCACTGGAAGTTGTAGCCTCCCAGCCATCCCGTCACGTCCACCACTTCGCCGATGAAATGCAGGCCGGGGACGGCCTTGGCTTCCATGGTTTGCTGGTCCAGGCCACGGGTATCGACGCCGCCGCGCATGACCTCGGCCTTCCTGTACCCCTCGGTACCCGACGGCGTCAGGGTCCAGCGCTTCATGCCCTCGGCCACCTGGCGCAGCGCCTTGTCGGGCAGGTCTGCGATACGCTGCTCGCCCAGGCCGGGATGGGCCGCGGCCAGCCACTGTTCGGCCAGCCGGCGCGGCACCATGCCGGCCAGCACGTTGGCCAGGTGCTGGCGGCCGCCGGCCTTGGCGGCCAACAGGTCCGCCATCAGGTCCACGCCCGGTGCGAGATCGATCACGATGGGCTCGCCCGGCTGCCAATAGCTCGATATCTGCAGCACCGCCGGACCGGACAGGCCCCGGTGGGTGAACAGCAGGTCCTCGCGGAACGAGGCCGCGCCCCGGCCCGAACCGGTGCGGATGTCGACCTCCAGCGCGACGCCGGCCAGGGGCACGAAGGGCTGCCATGACGCGGCGTCGAAGGTCAGCGGCACCAGCGCCGGCCGGGGCTCGGCGATCTTCAGGCCAAACTGCCGCGCGATGCGCAGGCCGAAGTCCGAGGCGCCGATCTGCGCGACGGGCAGCCCGCCGGTCGCGACGACCACGCGTGCGGCGCGGATGGCGCCGGACGAGGTACGAAGCATGAAACCCGCCTCGCCCTGCTCCACCGATTCGACCGTGCAGGGCATGCGCCACGCCACGCCGCCCGCGTCGCACTCGGCGCGCAGCATGCGGATGATGTCCTCGCTGGATTCGTCGCAGAATAGCTGGCCCCGGTGCTTCTCGTGCCAGGCGATGCGGTGGCGCGCCATCAGCGCCAGGAAATCGCCCGGCGTGTAGCGCGACAGCGCCGAGCGGCAGAAGTGGGGATTGCCAGAAATGAAATTGGCGGGTCCGGCATCGCGGTTGGTGAAATTGCACCGCCCGCCGCCGGAGATGCGGATCTTCTCGGCCAGCCGCCGGGCGTGGTCGATCAGCACCACGCGCCGGCCGCGCTGCCCGGCCACCGCCGCGCACATCATGCCGGCTGCGCCCGCGCCGATCACCGCCACGTCGAAGGCCGCGCCGCGCGGCCCGTCCGCCGCCATCAGGCGTCCTTGACGCAATCCACGTAGAAGCGCATGTCGCCGTTGGGCAGCACTTCCTCCACCAGCCCATGGATGTCGGTGTCGAAGCCCGGGAACTGGGCGTTGAACTTGCGGGCGAACTGCAGGTACTTGACGATGGTGCTGTTGAAGCGTTCACCCGGGATCAGCAGCGGAATGCCCGGCGGGTACGGCGTCAGCAGCACGCTGGTCACGCGCCCTTCCAGCGCATCGATGTCGACCCGCTCGATCTCGCGGTGCGCCATCTTGGCGAAGGCCTCGGACGGCTTCATGGCCGGGACCATGTCGCTCAGGTACATCTCGGTGGTCAGGCGCGCCACGTCGTGGGCCCGGTACATCTCGTGGATGCGGGTGCACAGGTCGCGCAGCCCCACCTGCTCGTACTGCGGGTAGTCGTGGCAGAACTCGGGCAGGATGCGCCACATGGGCTGGTTCCTGTCGTAGTCGTCCTTGAACTGCTGCAACGCAGTCAGCAGCGTGTTCCAGCGGCCCTTGGTAATGCCGATGGTGAACATGATGAAGAACGAGTACAGGCCGGCCTTCTCGACGATCACGCCGTGTTCGGCCAGGAACTTGGTGACGATGGACGCGGGAATGCCGGTCTGGCCGAAGGTGCCCGACACGTCCAGGCCCGGCGTGACGATGGTCGCCTTGATCGGATCCAGCATGTTGAAGCCGGGCGCCAGGGCGCCGAACCCGTGCCAGTTGGCATCGGTTTCCAGCAGCCAGTCATCGCGCTCGCCGATGCCGTCGGCCACCAGGTTGTCCGGACCCCAGACCTTGAACCACCAGTCGCTGGCGCCGAACTCGGCTTCCACCTTGCGCATGGCGCGGCGGAAGTCCAGCGCCTCGAGGATGCTTTCCTCGACCAGCGCCGTGCCGCCCGGCGGCTCCATCATCGCCGCCGCCACGTCGCAGGACGCGATGATCGCGTACTGCGGCGAGGTCGACGTGTGCATCAGGTAGGCCTCGTTGAATACGTAGCGGTCCAGCTTGCGGGTCTCGGACTCCTGCACGATGATCTGCGAGGCCTGCGAGATGCCGGCCAGCAGCTTGTGCGTGGAGTGGGTCGCGTACACCACCGCCTCGGTGCTGCGCGGACGGTCCTTGCCGATGGCGTGCATGTTCCGGTAGAAGTCGTGGAACGCCGCGTGCGGCAGCCAGGCCTCGTCGAAATGCAGGGTGTCGATGCTGCTGCCCAGCAGCTCCTTGATCATCTCGACGTTGTAGACCACGCCATCGTAGGTGCTCTGCGTGATGGTCAGGATGCGGGGCTTGCGGCCGGCGTTGTCCTTGGCGAAGGGATTGGCGTCGATCTTCTTCTGGATGTTCTCGGGACGGAACTCCTCCAGCGGAATCGGCCCGATGATGCCCAGGTGGTTGCGCGTGGGCCGCAGGAACACCGGCACGGCGCCCGTCATGATGATGGCGTGCAGGATGGACTTGTGGCAATTGCGGTCCACCACCACCACGTCGCCGGGCGCCACGTTGGCATGCCAGACGATCTTGTTGGACGTGGACGTGCCGTTGGTCACGAAGAAACAGTGATCGGCGTTGAAGATGCGCGCCGCGTTGCGCTCGGAGGCCGCGACGGGGCCGGTGTGGTCCAGCAGTTGCCCCAGTTCGTCCACCGCGTTGCAGACGTCGGCGCGCAGCATGTTCTCGCCGAAGAACTGGTGGAACATCTGCCCCACCGGGCTCTTCAGGAACGCCACGCCGCCCGAGTGGCCGGGACAGTGCCAGGAATACGAACCATCCTGCGCGTACTTGACCAGCTCACGGAAGAACGGCGGCGGCAGCGATTCCAGGTAGCTCTTGGCTTCACGGATGATGTGGCGGGCCACGAACTCCGGCGTGTCCTCGAACATGTGGATGAAGCCGTGCAGCTCGCGCAGGATGTCGTTCGGGATGTGCCGCGAGGTGCGGGTCTCGCCGTACAGGTAGATGGGGATCTCGGCATTGCGGAAGCGCAGTTCACCGATGAAGGCTCGCAGCTTGCTGACGGCATTGGCCACGTCCTCGGGCATGCCCTCGCCGAATTCCTCATCGTCGATCGACAGGATGAACGCGCTGGCGCGGCTCTGCTGCTGAGCGAAGGACGACAGGTCGCCGTAGCTGGTCACGCCCAGCACCTCCATGCCCTCGGCCTCGATGGCCGCGGCCAGCGCGCGCACGCCCAGACCGGATGCATTCTCGGAACGAAAATCTTCGTCGATGATGACGATGGGGAAACGGAATTTCATTGAGGTTGAAGCCCCCCCCCTACGCGCTGACGCGCGCCCCCCAGGGGGCGGCACTGGCGGACTGGCGGACCAGATCCGCTGTGCCCTGGCAGGGCACGTGGCGGCAGGGAAATCGGTTGAAAAACGGCCGGCCGCGAGCAAGTTACCTCGCACAGCGCCTCCGGGCGTAAAAAAACAAACAACTAGCGTAAAACAATTCAGTGTCGGTTTGAGGACCACCCCACGCAATCCACTGCCCCCAGACCACGACACGGGGGATCCGGCTCCGCCGGTCCCCCGCCGTCGGCCCCCTGGGGGGCGCGCGTCAGCGCGTAGGGGGGGGCCTATGTCCTAGGCAGCGTCACGCCCTGCTGGCCCTGGTACTTGCCGCCGCGGTCCCGGTACGAGGTCTCGCAGATTTCGTCGCTTTCCAGGAACAGCATCTGGGCGCAGCCCTCGCCGGCGTAGATCTTCGCGGGCAGCGGCGTGGTGTTCGAGAACTCCAGCGTCACGTGGCCCTCCCATTCGGGTTCCAGGGGCGTGACGTTGACGATGATCCCGCAGCGCGCGTAGGTGCTCTTGCCCAGGCAAATGGTCAAGACGCTGCGCGGAATGCGGAAGTATTCGACCGTGCGCGCCAGCGCGAAGGAGTTGGGCGGGATGATGCAGACCTCGCCCTTGAAGTCCACGAAGGACTTCTCGTCGAAGGCCTTGGGATCGACGATGGTCGAATTGATGTTGGTGAAGATCTTGAATTCGTCGGCGCAGCGCACGTCGTAGCCGTAGCTGCTCGTGCCGTAGCTGACGATGCGCTGGCCGTCGTGCGCCCGGACCTGGCCGGGCTCGAATGGCTCGATCATGCCTTCGGCCGCCACACGGCGGATCCAGCGGTCGCTTTTGATGCTCATGGACGGGGTCTCGTCAGGGGACGTCTACGTAAAGGGGGAATTGTAGCTGGACTGGGGATACCCCCAATACCCCCCACCGTCCCCTCCCCCTTTCGGCTCAGTCCAGCCGGATGTCGAGCGCCTTGATCACCTTGCCGTACCTGCGGGAATCCTCAGCGATGGCCCTGGAAAGATCGTCCGGCGTGCCCCCCAGCCCCACCGTGCCCTGGCGCGCCAACAGTTCCTGGGCCTGGGGCGACCGCATCGCCCGGGTAACCGCCAGGGCGATTTTCTCCCGTAGCGCCAGGGGCGTGGCAGCCGGCGCCATCAGCCCCGACCACGAAATCGCGTCGCCGAAAGAAAGGCCGGTGGTTTCCTTCAGCGTCGGCATCTCGGGCACCAGCGGCGAGCGTTGCTCGGCGACCACACCCAGCGCCTTGACCCGCCCGCCGCGGATGAACGGCAGCGCCGCCGGCAATTGCGCGATCATCATGTCGATCTGGCCGCCCGCCACGTCCGCCAGCGCCGCCGACACGCTGTTGTAGGGCACATGCAGCAGGCTGACGCCCGCGCGCCCGGCGAAGATCTCGGCGGCCAGGTGCGCCTGGCTGCCTATGCCCGGCGACGAATAGCTCAGGCGCCCGGCCTTGGCCTTGGCGATCAGCGCCCTGGCATCCGCCACGCCCAGCGTGTTCGACACCACCAGCACGTTGGGCACCGCCCCCACCTGGGCGACGGGCGCCAGGTCGCGGGCGATGTCGAACGGGCGCTTGCGGTAGAGGTGCGGGTTGACCGCCAGGTCCGACACCGGCACGGACACCAGCGTATAGCCATCGGGCGCGGCCTTCACCACGGCCGAGATGCCTATGGTCCCCACTCCGCCGGGCTTGTTCTCGACGATGACGGGCTGGCCCCAATCCTGCGCGAGGCGTTCCGCCAGGACGCGCGCCAGCAGGTCGGCCGCGCCGCCCGCGCCGTAGGGCACGACGATGCGGACCGGGCGCTCGGGGTAGGCATCGGCGGCATGGTCCTGGGCGAATGCCGGCGCGGCCAGGCCGGCCGCCACCGCGCAGACGGCCGCCCGCAGGAAGTTCGCCCGGGCAAGGGAAAAGCGTGAGATCTTCATGGACATATCCTTGGAAACGATCGGATCCGGCGCGCCGGGCTATTCGCAATCGGGGCAAAACGAAGGCGGGCACATCATGCGGGCGGTACGCCGCAGCGGGTCCCAGTCCTGGACCTGGCCCCACACCCCTTCCGCGAACGCCTGGGCCTCGGCCCGCAGGCCGCCCAGGTCGACGTCGGGGATGCGGCCGTCGCGCATGCGGATCTCCCCGCCGGTGACGACCAGGTCCACGTCGTCGCCCACGCCGCACTCGACCAGACTGCATATCGGGTCCCAGATCGGCCCGTAGCGCAGCACGTCCTTGCGCCCCAGGTTGATGGCGACGATATCCGCGCGGGCGCCGGGCGCCAGCCGGCCCAGGTCCTCGCGGTCCAGCGAGCGGGCGCCGCCCAGCGTGGCCGCCTCGAACACCTGTTCCGCGCTGGCCGCCGTCAGGTCATGGCTCATGACCTTGCCGTGATAGGAAGCCGTGCGCATGTTCATGATCATGTCGCGCGGATAGGTATCGCTGCCTATCGTCATGTTCACCCCGGCCTCGCGGTACGACTTCCACGAATCCAGCACGCGGGCCCGGCGCACGATGTTGATCGGGCAGTGGGACACCGAGACCTGGCTCTTCCCCATGCGCTCGAGATCGCGGCCGCCCGAATAGTTCAGGCGCGGACTGTCGGAGATGAAATTGGCGTGTCCGATGTTCAGCGCGGGGGTCAGCATCTGCACGCTGTCCAGCAGCTCGATGGGCGTCTTGCGATGTTCGCGCACGGTCTCGTAGAACTCGATGACGTTGTAGCCGGCGTGCGTCGCCATCGGCACGCCCAGGTCGCGCGCCGCCGCCACGGTCCGGCGCAGGATGTCGATGCTGCAGTTCTCGACCTCGCGCGGCACCAGGATCCCGTGGACCAGGTCGCTCGGATCGCGCTCGACCCGCTCGATGAACGCCACCGCGTCGTTGAACAGGTGCAGGCCGCCGTCGGGATAGGGCACGCGCGTCAGGTTGCCATCGTCGTCCGAGGCCCAGCGCCCGCTGTCATAGCCCGGCCCCAGGTAGCCCCGCACCCCCAGCGCCTCGCACTGCCTCCACAACGCCTCCTGGACGATCACGTGCCCGCCCAGTTCGACGAAAGTCGTCACGCCGTTGCGCAGCAGTTCGCTGACCGTGAACGCCGCATGCAGGGCGATGCCGGGATCCACCTGCGCCTCTTCCTTGGTCAGGTAATTGGGATAGCCCTGTATGCGCGTGCCCGACCGGGCGATCGTGACGTCCATGTAGGGCTGGCCGAAGAGGTCCGCCCGGCCGTGGTCGGTCAGCAGTTTGTGCAGCGCGCGGTGACCCGAGTGCACGTGCGTGTCGATGAAGCCCGGCGACAACAGGCAGCCCGGCGCCTCGATGACGCGGTCCGCCTCGCCCCGGTAATCGTCCCCCGCGTAGACGATACGGTCCCCGTCGTAGACCACGCAGGCCTGCCGGTAGAGCACATGCCCGCCGTTCTCGTATCCCACCACCCAGTCGCCGTTGATCCTGGTTTTCATGCTGGTCTTTTTCCTCCGCGTTCTGCCAATATTGATCCTGCGATGCACTGCCGATGCCAGGTTCTCAGCATGCTGAGCAATTGCCGGGACTGTCAACGCGGTGGACCGGCCGCCGGAAGCCAGGAACGCGGCTCGCCCATGCCGTGCAGCGAGAACGGGCGTCACGCAAAAATGCGCGAGATCGATGAAGAACGTGTGTGATGAAGGCAGAAGCGGGATCGAGGGCGCGCGACCCCATAGCGAGGATCTGGCCGGGCCGTGCCTTCCGGCCAAGAATGGCTATCTCGATTCCGTTGTGGAATATTTGATTATGACGGCCGGCCGCCGGCCCCGATGAAGCCCCGATCCATGGACATCAAGCACGTCGACCTGCATCTCCTGATGATCTTCGATGCGGTGCTGGCCGAAGGCAACGTGACCCGCGCCGCCGACCGCATCGACATCAGCCAGTCCGCCGTCAGCAAGGGGCTGGCGCAGTTGCGGGAGATCTTCCACGACCCGCTGTTCCTGCGGAACGGGCGCGGCGTCGTGCCCACCCACAAGGCCATGGAGATGGCCACCGGCGTGCGCCACGCCATCCTCGCCCTGAACGGACTGGCCTCGCCGTCCGAGCCCTTCGCGCCGCATGCCGCGCGCATGCACTTCAACATCGCGGCCACGGACTACGTCACCTTTACCCTGCTGCCCGCGCTCATGCGGCGCCTGGCCTCGGAGGCCCCTTCGGTGTCGGTGGCCATCCACCCCATCGAGCCCCTGATGCCCGAGGAATTGCTGCTGCTGGGCAAGGTGGACCTGGTACTGTCGCCGGTGGCCACCGCCACCTATCCCATCTACCGGCAGGAATTGTTCAGGGACGACTATGTCTGCCTGCACCGTATCGGCCACCCGCTGGATGGCCAGACGCTCGGCCCCCGCCAGTTCGCCTCGGCGCGGCACGTCGCCATGCCGCGCCAGAACGGCGCGCGCGAGCGCGTGCTGCAGGATGCGATGCAACAGCACGGCATCTCGCGCGACGTCGCCGCCCAGGTTCCCCACATGCTCGCCATCGCCCCCACGCTGGCCTGCACCGACCTGATCGCCACCGTCACCCGCCGCATCGCCCTGGCCTTCTGCGGTCTCTATCCGCTGCGCATGGCGCCCCATCCGCTGCCGCTGGGCGAGTTCGTCGTCTCGCAGCTCTGGCACGAACGGACCCATCCCAGCCAGTCCCAGCGCTGGCTGCGGGAATTGATCTTCGAGGTCTGCCGGGAGTTGTGATGTAAGGCGCTAGCCGGCGGCGGGCGCCGCCAGCCCCGCTGCCAGGAAATCCAGCAGGCGCGACAGGGTCAGGTCGACGCTGGCGGCGGACACCGGCGTGGCGCGCACGTCCGGCATCAGCCGGGCGACGCGGCCGTTGTCGGCGCGGATGTACATCATGCTGCCGAACACGCATTGCAGCCGCAGGTAGAGCTCATCCCGCGTCAAGTGGGGACAGGCGCGGGCCAGGATGTCGACGAACAGCCGGCCGACGTCGTCGTGGACGCCGAACACGATGTTCTTGACCGCCGGATCGGGCTCGACCGAGCAGATGGCCGACAGCCGGTTGAAGCGGGCGCCTTCCTCGGTCTGCCCCACGCGCATGCCCGGTCCGATGAAGGCCTCGAGCACGGCGCGCACCTCGGGCCGCGCCTGCGGGTCGGCGGGCACGCAGGCCTGCAGCAGCGCGTGCCGCTCGTCGTTCATCCGGCCCACGCGCGCCTCGAAGATCGCCCGCAGCAATCCTTCCTTGGTCCGGAAGTAGTAGTGCACGGCGGCCATGTTGACGCCGGCGGTGGCGGTGATCGTGCGCAGCGATACGCCGTTGTAGCCGTGCTCGGCGAACAGCCGCTCGGCCACGTCGACGATGCGGTCGCGGGTAGAGGCGGATTCGGCGGGATCGGCGGCGGGGCTGGGCATGGAGTCGTCCGGAAAGCGATAGGGAGCCTATGTTACCCGCAAAGCCTGGATTTTTGTTTCAGTCGATTGATTGAATCATTCGTTTGACCGAATGGCTGGGAATTCCTATGATGGACCCTGACGCGCCATCCGGCGCCCGCATGAGGAACCCCATGAACGGAAAGATCCGCCGTGTCGTGACCGGCCATGACGAGCAGGGCCGCGCCGTCGTGCTGGAGGACGGCTATGCGCCCAACGTCCGCCACGATGCCAGCCGCCCCGGCTACTACCTGACCCAGCTGTGGCTGACGCCCACGGCCCCCGCGCCCATCGACAATGGCGCCGACCCCACCCTGGGGCCGGTGTCGCTGGCCCCGCCGAAACTGGGCACGGTCGTGCGCATCATCGAATTCCCGCCCGCCGGCCTGGAACTGCGCGACGTGGATGCCGATGCCGCCAAACAGGCGTTCTCGATGTTCGGCGGCCAGCATGCGCTGACCGCCCAGGGCGGCGGCAAGCAGCGCCACCCCTTCATGCATCGCACCGAAACCATCGATTACGCCATCGTGCTGTCGGGCGAGATCACCATGCTGCTGGATGAATCCGAGGTCACGCTCGGCGCCGGCGAAGTCCTGATCCAGCGCGGCACCAATCACGCCTGGACCAACCGCACGAACGAGCCGGCCCGCGTGCTGTTCGTCCTGGTCGACGGCAAGTTCGATCCGGCCCTGCCCGTGCAGCAGTAACCCCCACTCCAAGAGGAGACCAAGCATGTCTTTCAAGAAGATCCTGTTCGTTCCGCTCCTGGCCGCCATGTGCGCCACGGCCACCGCCCAGACCTACCCGTCGCGCCCGGTCGAGCTGATCGTTCCGTACTCGGCGGGCGGCAGCGTGGACGTCATGGCGCGCGCCTTCGGCCGCGAACTGTCCGAGATCCTGTCGACGCAGATCGTCGTCAACAACCGCGACGGCGCGGGCGGCACCATAGGCGTGGCCGCCGTGGCCTCCGCGCGTCCCGACGGCTACACGGTGCTGTTCTCGCCCTCGTCGCCGCTGACCCAGGCCCCCTTCCTGATGGGCCGCCTGCCCTACCAGCCCGACAGCATCACGCCGATCTGCCAGATCTTCGAGAACCCGTTCGTCATCGCCGTGCGCAAGGACTCGCCCATCCACAGCGTCAAGGAACTGCTGGACCAGGCGCGCCAGCAGCCGGGCAAGCTGTCCTACGGCCACGCCGGTCCCGGATCGGTACCGCACCTGGCCACGGCCAACCTGGCCAAGTCCTCGGGCGTGAACTTCAACGAGATCGCCTTCCGCGGCGATGCCCAGGTCATCCCGCAACTGCTGGGCGGCCACATCGACTTCGGCGCCCTGGGCGTCTCGTCGGTGGTGGGCAAGGACCTGCGCATCCTGGCGGTGTACGGCGACAAGCGCCTGGCCGGCCTGCCCGAGGTACCCGCCATCACGGAGTTCGGCATCAAGCACGCGGTCATCGCCCGCAACGGCCTGTACGTCAGCCGCGGCGTGCCGCAGGCCGCGCGCGACAAGCTCCAGCAAGCCTGCCACGCCGCCACGCAGAAGAGCGAATTCCAGAAGGCGGCCGGCCAGCTCTACCAGCAGGTCAACTACCTGGACAGCGCCACCTTCGCCAGCCGGCTGGCCAGCGACAACGACACCAACCGTGCGCTGATCCAGTCGCTCGGCCTGCTGAACACCGGCAACTGAGCACGGCCATGTACGAGATCATCGATGCGTCGCTGCGCGCCTTCATCGACGTCGAGCCCGACAGCGACTTCCCCATCCAGAACCTGCCCTACGGCATCTTCTCCACGCCGGACGGCGGGCTCCGGGCCGGTACCGCGCTGGGCTCCTGGGTGGTGGACCTGCACGCGCTCGAGCGCGCGGGACTGCTGCCCACGCCCTCGGGACCGGCGCTGTTCGGCCAGGGCAGCCTGAATGCCTTCGCCGCCGCCGGCCGGCCCGTGTGGAACGCGGTCCGGGCACGCCTGGCGGCGCTGCTGTCCGGCACCGACTCGCGCCTGCGCGACGACGCCGGATTGCGCTCCCGCGCGCTGCTGCCCATGCAGGCGTGCACGCTGCACCTGCCGTTCGAGATCGCGTCCTACACCGACTTCTATTCGTCGGAGGACCACGCCACCAACGTGGGCAAGCTGTTCCGGGATCCGGCCAATGCGCTCACTCCCAACTGGAAGCACCTGCCCATCGGCTACAACGGCCGCGCCAGTTCGGTGGTGCTGTCCGGCCACGACGTGCACCGCCCCATGGGGCAACTGCCCGTCGCCGGCGGCACGCCCGAGTGGGGGCCCTGCCGCCAGTTGGACTTCGAACTGGAAACGGCCTTCTTCGTGGGGCCGGGCACGGCCCTGGGCAGCCGGCTGGATCCCGATGCCGCGATCGCGCGCATTTTCGGGATGGTGCTGATGAACGACTGGAGCGCCCGCGACGTCCAGCGCTGGGAATACGTTCCCCTCGGCCCCTTCCAGGCCAAGGCGTTCGCCACATCGATCTCGCCGTGGGTGGTCACGCTGGACGCCCTGCAGCCCTTCCGGGTGGACGCCCCGCAACAGGATCCGGTGCCGCTGCCCTATCTGCGAGAAACCGATCGCCACGCCTACGACATCGAACTGTCGGTGGAACTCGGCACGCCGGACGGCGCATCCGCGACCATCACCCGCAGCAACTTCCGGCACCTGTACTGGACCATGGCGCAGCAACTCGCGCACCACACCAGCAGCGGCTGCAACCTGCGCACCGGCGACCTGATGGGCTCGGGCACCATCAGCGGGCCGAGCCCCGAGGCGCGAGGCTGCCTGCTGGAGCTGACCGAGAACGGCAGGCAACCCCTGGCCCTTGCAAACGGCAGCACGCGCGGCTTCCTGCAGGACGGCGACGAAGTCGTCATTCGCGGCCATGCCCGCCGAGGCGCGCTGCGCGTGGGTTTCGGCAGCGTACGGGGGCGGGTGCTGCCGGCCATTCCCTGAACGCGCGGGGGGCCGGCAACGCCCCCCGAGTCTGCGTCAGTCGTCGAACAGCACGAAATACAGCAGGTCCAGGCCGTTCAAGGTGCCGCCCTTGGCCACCGCCGACAGGCGATTGCTCAGGCGGTAGCTGAGCTTGACCACACCGTCGCGGCCCGACAGCGCCTGTTCGAAACTGGCGTAGAGCCGGTCGGACAGGCGCTTGCCCACCACCAGGAACTGGTTGTTCGACAGGGCGTAGGCCGACGAGGTACTGTCCCCCGCCACCGTGCGGTCCGGCAGCAGGCCGCGGCTGCTGCCCACGTTGCCCGACCGCACGCCGATCTCGTCCAGCCCGAGCTGGCGCGAGATCGGTTCGCTGCCCTGCGGCCCCAGCAGCGACGTCGCCGCGCTCAGCAACAACGTGGCATCGGCGCCGCCTCCGCCTTCGTCGGGGCCCCGGCCCAGCAGCAACCACGAGAGTTTTTCCACGTCGCTCACCTCGGGCGTGGAGACCAGCGCGATGCGGGGGCGGCGCGCCGTGCCGCTGATCCGCACGCCCGCCTCCACGCGCGGGCCGACACGCACCGCCACGACATCCAGCAGGGGATCGTCCAGCGGCCCCTGGAAGGTCAGCACGCCGCGGCGCACCGTCAGCGTCTGGCCATAGGCATCGAAGCGGCCGCCGCGCGTGCGGACCGTGCCGCTGGACGACAAGGCGCCGACCATGCCGACGATGCGCAGGTCGCCGGTGATGCCGGTATCCAGGCCGTAGCCTCGCAGGTAGAAGCGGTCGCCCAGCTTGGCGCCGACGTCGATGGCGATGCCCAGCGTCTTCTTCTGCCGCTCCTCGCCGGTACGGCGCACGTACACGTCGTCCGACAGCTTGGCCGGAGCCTGGGTGCCCATGTCGACCCAGCCGGTGTCGGCTTCGAACAGGCCCGCGATACGCATGCGGTCCGGGATGATGTCCATGTCCACCCGCCCCGAGCCGGCCACGAAGCGATCGGCGCGCTGGATCGCGGGGAAGCGTTCGGCCTTGAGAGTCGCGTGGCCCGAGGCCTGAGACATCCGCCAATCGGCGCTGATTTCCATCCAGCCGCCCTGGCTCTCGTTCTTGATCCACTGCTGCACCCGCGAATCGCGCGGGTTGACCCGGATCACGCTGGGAAAACGCAAGGATTCCAGCACGATGCGGTCATCCTCCAGCGTGGCCTTCAGCGTGCCGTCCAACAGCCTGAGCCCGTCGTCCAGCCGTACGATCCGGATGCCTTCCCCCTGGAGGCCGCCGGAGGCATGCCATTGGCCGCCCGACTGGGCGACGCGCGCCGAACCGGCCACCTTGCCGCCCACCTCGACGCTGTCGCCGATGAACAGGCTGACCCAGCTCAGGTCCTTCAGGTCCACCTGGGCATCGAGCTGGGCCGGACGGTCACGGTCCAGGCCGATCGCGCCGCCACGGGCGATGACGCCGGCCTCGCCGTCCACCCGCACGCTGCCCACGCGGTCGCCCTCGACCAGGGTTTGCAGGACGATGCGGCTGTGGCCCGCGTTGCCATCCGGCGTCGCCCTGAGGCTGGCATCCAGCGTGCGCAGGCCCAGCGCCATGGGCGGCGTGCCGGGCACCCACAGGTCACCGCTGCGGCGGCGGATGTTCGCCGTCCCTTGCAGCGAACCGGCGAAACGCATGTCCCAGTCGGCATCCAGCACGATGACGCGCTCGCGCGGAATGGGCTTGCCGCCCAGTGCCTCGAGCAGGATCTCCGGCGCCCAGGCCAGTCCCTCGGCGCGGCCGCGCGACTCCCAGCGGCCGCCACCGCCGCGTGCCCCCTCGTTGACCAGCTTGCCGGTCTGCCCGCCCGGCAGGCGCAAGGCGATGCCAGCGGGCCCCACTTCCCATTGCCATTGCGGTGCCGCCGCGGACGGCACGTAACTCAGTTCCACCGGCGCCTCGAGCGACATGCCCAGCGGCGCGCGGGACAGGTCGAACTGCCCTACCTTGCCGCGCCAGCCGGGCGGCGCGCCCCGGCCCGGACCCACGCCCCAGCCGCCGTCGAAACGGATCGCCAGCGTGGCCGGCGCCGACCGGTCGGCCGGCACGAACTCGGCATCCACCGTCCCTTCATGGCGCGCCATCGTGCCTTGCAGACGCAGGGTGGCCTGGCTCATGGTGGCCTGCGGCGCGCTGGACACGGCCACGTTGTCGATGCGCAGGTCGATGTCGGCCGGCGCGGCCGCGAACCCGCCCTGCGGACGCTTGCCGTTGACCGGCGATCCGCCCAGGCTCGTGCGCCCCTGCACCTTGCCCACGCGCACGCCGCCGGGCAACTGCAGGTCGCCCGCGTCCAGCGTCATGTCCAGCACCGGCGCATCCAGCGTTTCACCCAGCGAGCCGCGCGCGGACAGGCGGCCGTTCAGCAGCGATGACAAGGTCTGCAGGCGTGGCGCGTCCAGGTCGAAATCCAGCTTGTCGCCCGGGCGCCCGAACGCGCCCTTGGCCGTCAGCCGGTTGCTGCCGGCGTTCAGCGCCGCGTCGGCGCGCGTGACGCGCATGCCGGCAAAAGCCAGTTCGCCGTGCCCGCCCAGGGGCTGCCCGTTCCAGCGGCTGCCCTCCTCGATGCGCAGTTGTGCCGTCCCGCCCAGTTCGGGCAGCAAGGCCCCTTTCACCTCGGCTCGCGCCGAGACCTGGGCCGGCGGCAGGGCCTCGCTGCGCACCCAGTGGCTGGGGTCGAAACGGTCCAGCCGCAGCTCGGCGGCGAAGCGCCGGGGCTCGGCCAGTTGCAGTTCGCCCTTGCCGTTCGCGCGCGCCTCGCCGGCGGTCAGCGCGAACTGCGGAATGCGCACGACCTCGTCGCGCACGCCGGCCTCGAGCTTGAGCGCCAGCGGCACCTTGCGCGACCGGTCCGACAGGTCCGCGGTCAGCGACTGGACCGCCGCGTCGGCGGAAAACGCCAGCGTGCCCGCCAGCCTGGTCGGCAGCGCCGCGCCGTGCAGCCGCGACGCATCGATGCCGCTGGCCTGCAGCCGGCCCCGCACGCGTCCGGCGTCGCCGGCCGCGGCGTCGCGGCGCCAGTCCATCTGGCCCGACAGGCTCCCGCCCCCCGCGAACTCGATCACGAGCGAGGCAACGTCCAGCGCGTCGAAGGTCTCGACCGGCGCGCTCAGTTGTCCCGATATCGCGGACACCGGCACGCCGTCCTTGTCCAGCGGGCGCGGGGTGGAATTGGTCAGCGCGAACGGGCCTTGAAGCAGCGGCCGGCCGCTGCCGTCGGCCACCGCCAGGTCGGCGGTCAGGCCGAGGTTGGCGGATGGCGCGCCGGGCATCCAGGCGGCGGGATCGATGCCGTGCAATTGCAGCTTGAGGCCGCGCAGCGGGAATCCTTCCAGCAGCGCCGCCTGCCCCTCCGCATTCACGTCCACGCCCGCGCCGTCGCCCCTCACGGCGAAGGCCAGGCGTTCCAGCGATCCAGTGGCCGAGGCGCCCAGGTCGAACGCGTGCGCCGCCTGATGGCCGCCGGCATGCAGCGCCAGCTTCACCGGGAACGGCGCATCCGCGCCCACGCTGGCCTCGCCCCGCAGCGTCGCCTCGGCCTGCGGCGCCGCCACGTGCAGGTTGGCCAGCAGCACCCGGTGCTCGGCGCCCGACGACGTCGCGCGCAGGTCGATGCCGTCGAAACTGGCGGGCAGCCGTTCGCCATCCATCTCGATGTCCAGCGTGCCGAGCCCCAGCTTGTCCACGTCGATGGCAAGCGGCAGCCGCAGCGAGGTCAGCGGCGTGGCGGGCTCGTCGGACGGCCGCAGGTTCAGCCTGGCCCGCCGCGCCGACAATTCGGAAACGTGCAGCCGCGCCCCGCGCAGCGCGCGCCAGCGGACATCCAGGCGCAGCCTCTCCAGGTCGGCATCCAACGTCGGCAGCCGCAGCTCCAGCGCATCGATGTCCAGTCCGCCCAGCAGGGACCCGCGCACGCCCTCCAGGCGGACGGATCCGCCCGCCAGTTGCACGCCTGTGCGCACGGCCCAGGCCGCGCCGCTGGCCGAGGACGCGATCCATGCGCCCGCGCCGGCCACCGCGGCCACGCCCAGCGCGAAGACGCCCGCCACGGCCCAGGGCCAGCGGCGGCGACGCGGAGCGGGCTTGGGGGAAGGAGTGACGGGCCCGTTCAAAATGCGATCCCCAGGGAAAAGTGCAGGCGGATGTTCTTGTCGCGCAGCGCGTAGGCCAGGTCCACGCTCAGCGGCCCCGCCGGCGTGCGGACCCGCAGGCCCGCGCCCACGCCGGTCGCCAGCTTCATGTCCGAGAAGCGCGAGGCGACGTTGCCGGTATCGACGAAGATCGCCCCGCCCAGCCGGTCGTCGAAGTAACGCGTGGCCTCCACGCTGGCGACGAACAGCACGGCATCGCCCAGCACCGCGTTGCCCACCTGGCGCCCCAGGCCCAGGTAGCGATACCCGCGCACCGAACGCGCGCCGCCGGTGCGGAACGAGAAATCGTCCGGCACGCGGTTGATGTCCTGCGCCCACAGGCGCCCGACCTCGCCGCGCACCGTGATGACGTCGCGCTTGGTGGGCGACCACCAGAACTGGCCGCGCGCGGTCAGCCGGTTGAAATGATTGCTGGCGTCGAGCGCGGTGCCCGCGCCGGCGCCCAGCGCGAACAGCGTGCCTTCGCGCGGGTCGTACTTGTCGTTGACGTCGCGGCGGATGATCTCGGCGGTGGCCGTGGCCGTGTTGGTGGTGAAGGAGTTGTAGCCGTCGATGTCGGTCATTTCGTGCGCGACCCGCGCGCCGTAGCGGGTCTCGTACTCGACGCGGCTCTGGAAACCGGCGGGATAGGTCTTGGCGCGGATGGCGCCCACCGCCAGCCGCCGCACGTGCAGGCCCTGCACGTCCGAGTCCTGCGCCAGCACGCCGAAGCTGTCGCGGAACCCGTTCTCGTTGGGCGCGAGATGGATGTCGGCATAGCCGAGCTTGCGCAGGCGGTCCAGCCGCAGCCCGGTCTCGAGCTCCACCGGCTGGCCCAGGACCACGTTCTGCCGGTAGATGGTCTCGATGCGCGGTCCCGCCTCGTCGTCCACGCCCAGCGCGACACTCATGCGGCGGGGACGCGATTCGACCACGTCCGCCAGCACCGGCAGCGTCAGGTGGCTGGGCCCCTGGTAGGCCCGCTCGGTGCGTGTCTGGTCCGGCTCCAGCCCCTTGGGCATCAGGGCCGGATCCTCTTCATGGTTGGGCGCGATGCCCTGGCGGTCGATGTCGAGCTTGGCGCCCGAGAAGAACGGCGAAGACTGGAGCGTCTGCTGCCAGTCCACCATGCGGTCGCGGTCGTAGGGCTCGCCCGGGCGGATGCGGACATAGCGCTCGACCGTGCCCTGGGGCACGCGTTTCAGGCCCCGGACCTCGACGCCCGACAAGCGCACCGCAGGGCCGCTGTCGAGCTTGACGTGCAGCGCCGCCCGGGCACGGTCGGCGTCCACGTCCGCCGCCGTATCGACCAGGCGGGCCACCGGGAAATCGCGCTCGGACGCCGCGTCCAGCAGGTTGCGCTTGGCGGTTTCCCATTCGTCGTTGCGGAACGGGCTGCCTTCCTTCAGTTCCCAGTCCTGGCGCAGCTTGGCGACGCGCTCCTCGAACTCCGGACCGGATATGGCGCCCAGGAAAGAGATGTCCACGGTTTCGATGAGGGTGCGCTCGCCCGGGACGATGGTGATGTCCCAGGTGGGACCCGCCACGTCGGTGCCGGCCTCGAGCTGGACCTCGGGCGAGAAATAGCCTTCGGTGGCCAGGGCGTCCAGCGTGGCCTCGCGGGCGCGGCGGCGCAGGCGTATGCCCTCGCCGCCGTCCTGGTCGTCGGCCATGTCCGCCATGCTGTCCACGGCGTGCGTGACGGCTTGCAGGGCGCTGGCAGGCAGCCCGCCCGGATCGATGGTGATCTCGGGCCGCGCCGCGAACGCGGGCTGGGCCAGCAAGGCGCACAGGACGGCGGGCGCGAAAGGCAGGCGCATCACGTCCGCGGAGCAGGCAATACGTTTCCGTTCGCGACTGCGGCGCCAGCCCCGTCGGCGCCCAGGAGAGGATCGATCATGCCGGGTACGGCCGCGCAGGCCCGTTCGACTGACAAACTCATGACGCTTCCGCTGTATTGATTTTCAACCGCAAGCATAGCGGATCATGCGCGTGTTCCGTGATCGCGCGCGGAGTATTGTTTCCATCTGTTTACGGCCGCTCCGGCGCCCGTAAGTAGCATTGCCCATTTGGAATACGGCCATCCTCGGCTAGACTACGGGGTCTTCATAACAGTAGGTGGGGGAAATTCGGTCAAATAAGACCGGTTTCGATGGCGTTACAAGCGTTTTCCAAACAAAAGGGGAATGCCCGCCTGACCGACCCGCCTGAAAAAATGGAAATTGGCTTACTTCTGATTTTGTTCATCGCCAACGGCATTTTCGCCATGAGCGAGATCGCCGTTGTCACCGCCCGCAAATCCCGCCTGCAACAGCGCGCCGACGAAGGCGACGCCAAGGCCCGCGCCGCGCTCGAACTGGCCGAACACCCCACGCGCTTCCTTTCCACTGTCCAGATCGGCATCACCTCGATCGGCATCCTGACCGGCATCGTGGGCGAGGGCGCCCTGGCCAAGCCGCTGGCCGAGGCCATCCGCGACCACTTCCCGGCACTGGCGGACGCGGCCAGCGCGATCGCGCTGACCCTGGTGGTCATCGTCATCACCCTGATGTCCATCATCATCGGCGAGCTGGTCCCCAAGCGGCTGGGCCAGATGCACGCGGAGACCATCGCGGGCCTGATCGCCGCGCCCATGCGCCTGCTGTCGTGGGTCGCCACGCCCTTCGTCAAGCTGCTGTCGCTGGCCACGGACACGGTGCTCAAGCTCATGGGCGTCAGGGAAAACAACGACCAGCTCGTCACCGAAGAAGAAATCCAGGTACTGATGGCCCAGGGCGCCACGGCGGGCATCTTCGAACAGGCCGAGCAGCAAATGGTGCGCAACGTCTTCCGGCTGGACGAACGGCGCCTGTCCTCGCTCATGGTGCCGCGCTCGGACATCGTCTACCTGGACGTCAACGCACCGCTCGAGGTCTCGCGGGCGAAGATCGAAAGCTCGCACTACTCCCGCTTCCCCGTCGTGCGCGAAGACCTGTCGGACGTGATCGGCTTCGTGCGCGCCAAGGACCTGCTGGCCCAGCTCATGGCCGGCGAGCCGCTCGATCTTGCCAGCCGGCTGAGCCCGGTGCTGTACGTACCCGAAACGTTGACCGGCACCGAGCTCGTCCAGAATTTCCGCGACTCGCACACCCAGACGGCGCTGGTCGTGGATGAATATGGCGACGTACAAGGCCTGGTGACCTTGCGCGACGTGCTCGAAGCCATCGTCGGCGAATTCCATACCTCCACCGCGCCCGAGGAATCCTCGGCCGTGCAGCGCGAGGACGGCTCGTGGCTGCTCGACGGCCTGCTCGACGTGCACGAGATGGAGGATATGCTGGGTTTACAGCATCTACCCGAAGGCGATTCGGGCACTTACCATACGCTGTCCGGCATGCTGATGCTGCTGCTGGGCCGCATCCCGCACACCGGCGAGCAGGTCGACTGGGCGGGCTGGAACTTCGAAGTGGTCGATATGGATGGCAAACGCATCGACAAGGTCATCGCCACCCGCATCGAACCGGTCGAAACCCCGGAAGAACCCTATTGAACCTGGCCGCGGACGTCCCCACCTGCAAGGTGAGCCCGAAAAACCGGGAACTTTTCCAAGCCCGCCGCCGCCCAAACGCTTTCACCGCCCGCTCCGGGCGCTCCCGCCCGACGCACCACCTATGACTGACACCATCGCCAAATTGCTACGCACCGCCTTCGTGGCGGGCATCGCCCTGGTCGGCATGATCATGGCGGCCATCCTCCTCGCCTCGACCGCCGTCGCCCTGGCCATCGTCTATGTCGTGGCCAAGCTGCGCGGCAAGCCGTTCGTCGCCAATACCTACTGGAAGCGCTCCCAGACCCGCTGGGGCTTCGGCGGCGGCAACGCCGAGGGCGCCACCGCGGCGGCGGCCCCCGCCCGCTCCACGAGCGGCTACGCCAACCGCATGAAGCGCAGCGACATCGTCGACGTCGAGGTAAGAGAGCTGTCCTGAAAGGCAAGCCCTCCCCCATGCGGCCTTCGGCCGCTCCCTCGCCAACCTACCGATACAACCCGCGTTTGGCCAGCCACTCGTTGATCAGCGCGGACACTTCCAGGTTGTTCTTGTCCATCATCACCATGTGGGAATTGCCCTTGATACCCACCTTGGGCAGATCGACCTCGTCCACCTGGCCGCCGGCCTCCCTGACGGCCTGGGCGAAGCGCGCGCCCTTGGCGCGGATCGCCGGCCAGCGCGAGTCCTGTTCGATGTAGTCGCCGTACACCATCAGGGCGGGCACCGACTTCAACGCCGCGATCTTTTCCTTGTCCTCGTCGCCAACCTCGGCCGGCTCGACCGCCACCACGGCGCGGATCTTGTCCGGGCGTGCCTGCGCGGCCTGGAAACCGAACTTGCCGGCCTGGCTGTGCACCAGCAGCACGCACGGGCATACCTTGTCCACCAGTTGCAGATAGGCCTTCAGCGTGGGCTCGTCCGTGGTGATCCACCGGGGCACGAACTGCCGTGAAAACTGCCAGATCTGGTCGGCGGGAAACTGGTTCCCGGGCAGCAGCTTGCGCTTCGCCGGATCATCGCTCCACGACCCCGCCCCGCCGATGCGGAAGCGCTCGTAGGCATTGGCCGCGGTGACCAGCACCGGATCGCCCTGCCACACCGGCTTGGCCGTGGCCGGCCATCCCGAACGGCCACGCTCGACCGCGTCCGAGTTGTAGACCGCCCATCCCTTGCGCAGGAAATCGTTCAGCCACCCGGGCCGGCCATCGGGCGTCGTCTCGTACGTCACCCCCGTCAAACCGCCGCCATGCCACATCAAGAGCGGCACCGCGCCCTTGCGGGGCTCGGGGATGAAGTACTGCACGTACATCTGCCCGACCATGTAGGTGCCGTTGGGATCGATCTTCAGCGGCACGCCGTTGGCGGTGAACTTCACCTCCTTCACCGGCTCGCCCGACACCACGAAAGGCTCGCCGCCGATATGGAACGACCCCATGTCGCGCAACACGATAGGCTGCGCCACCGCAGCCCCCGCCCAAGCCGACGCCGCCACCGCGACCGCCGCAACTGTCCTCTTCATATCTCCTCCTGATAAAGAAAAAGGCGGTGCAAGCACCGCCCTCCAAACCACTCTGCCCCCTCCAGGGCACAGCGGATCCGGCTCCGCCGGTCCGCCAGTGCCGCCCCCTGGGGACCCGGCGCCGGGCCGCCCCAAGGCGGGTCCCGGCCCCCTTGGGGGGGCTGCCGCGTAGCGGCTGGGGGCCCACCATCCTGGGCGCGCGAAGCGCGTAGGGGGGGACCCTTACTCAGTGGTGATCTTCGCCGCTTCCACCACCTTCTTCCAGCGAGCCACTTCGGACTTCACGAATTCACCCAGCTCCTGCGGCGTGCTGCTCTTCGTGTCGGCGCCCTGCTCCTTGAACTTGGCGATGACTTCGGGGTCATGCAGCGCGGCGTTGAGCTCCTTGTTCAGGCGCTCGACGATGGCGTCGTCGGTGCCGGCCGGCGCGAACAGCGCATACCACTGGGGCACGCTGACGCCCTTGACGCCCAGCTCTTCCAGCGTCGGCACGTCCTTCAGGACGTCGGAACGCTTGTCGCCGGCCAGGGCCAGGGCCTTGATCCGGCCCGAGGCCAGGTGAGGATAGGCGCTGAACAGGCTGGGGAACATGACCTGCGTCGTGCCGGCCAGCGTGTCGGTCATCGCCGGCGCCGAGCCCTTGTACGGCACGTGCAGCATGTTGGCGCCCGTCACCATCTTGAACAGCTCGGCCGTGACGTGCGGCGCGGTGCCGGCGCCCGCCGAGGCGTAGCTCAGGCCCTTGGGATCCTTCTTGGATTTCTCGATCAGGTCCTTGACCGAGGTGATGCCGGAGGACGAGGACACGACCAGCAGCGTGGGCGAGCTGGCCAGCAGGCCGATGGGCTTGAAGTCCTTGACCGGGTCGTAGCGCAGCTTCTGCAGCGCGGGGTTGATGCCGTGCGTGGCGATGTAGCCGAACAGGATGGTGTAGCCATCCGCCGGGGCGCGCGCCACGTACTCGCTGCCGATGGCGCCCTGCGCGCCGGCCTTGTTGACGACCACGACGCTTTGCTTGAGGCTGTCGCCCATCTTCTGGGCGATGACGCGCGCGAACGCGTCGTTGCCGCCGCCGGGAGCGGTGGGAACGACGATGGTGATCGGGCGCTCGGGCCAGGCGGCCTGGACGCTGGCGGCGCCCAGGGACAGGGTGAAGGCAGTGGCAAAGGCGGCGATCGCCGGCACTCGGAACGAGGCTTGCATGAATGAGTCTCCGTGTGATTCTTCGGAACTACCGAAGCGTAAGCGGCTTCCGCCAGGCGCTCGACGATGGCGCTCGGAGGCGGATGACGCGGTCCTAAAAAAAGCGTGCAGGAATGTAAAGCTGCCCTTCCATGATTTTCCGGGCGGTGCGAATCAGGCCTGCACCGCACACTTCGATCGAAGGCGCGGTGCCGCGCAATTCGACATCGACCTCGATGCGCCCCGAGGGGTGCGCCACGGCGATGCGATGCATGCCGGCCGCGCGCGGCGCGCCCAGCTCGAACGCCACCGTGCCCGGCGTCACGAAGGCGGTTGCCACACCGATGGCGCCGGTCACCGCATGCGAGCGGTGGCACTTGTGCGGCGTGAAATACCGCGACACCACCGTATCCGCATCCGCCGACGCGCTGACCAGTACGGGCTTGGGAATGACGCTGTCGGTGACGTCGCCCAGGCCCATGCGCCGGCCGGCCTCCAGGCGCAGGGACTCCAGCCGTGCCAGCATGGCCGTGTTGGCATCCAGCTCGGCCGCCGTCTCGTCGCCCTTCACGCCCAGTTGCGATGCGCGCACGATCATCAGCGGCATGGCCGCATCGATGCAGGTGACGGGCACGCCGTCGATGACGTCCTGCGTGTTGCCCGTGGGAAACACCTTGCCCGTGACCGAGCCCCAGGCATCGAGGAAGTTCAGCCGGATCGGCGCGCCGGTGCCCGGCACGCCGTCGATGCGGGCATCGCCCTCGTATTCGGTCTTGCCGCCCGGCGTCTGCACCACGGCATCGATGGTCGAATTCGTGTTGACATTGTAGATCCGCACGCGGGTCTCGCCGTCGCTGGCGGCGACCATGCCCTGGTCGATCGCGAAGGGCGCGACGCCGGACAGCATGTTGCCGCAGTTGGGGCGGGTGTCCACCAGGGCGCGGTCGACCGACACCTGGGCGAACAGGTAGTCGACGTCGCAACCGGGACGCGTCGAGGGCGACACGATGGCGACCTTGCTGGTCAGCGTATTGGCCCCGCCCAGCCCGTCGACCTGCAGTTCGTGCGGCGACCCCATGGCCGCCAGCAGCACCTGGTCGCGCTTGGCGACGTCCTGCGGCAGCCATTCGGCGCGAAAATAGGGACCGCGGGACGTACCGCCCCGCATCAGTACACAAGGTATGGCTTTTTGCATGACGAAATAATGCACCTGGCTTGTGCATTAGTAAATTGCATTTTTTATATAATTTGATGCATGGCACGCATCAGTTTTGACCTCCAGGAATTGCAGGCTTTCGTCGCGGTCGCGGAACGCTCCAGCTTCCGCGCGGCCGCGGACGACCTCCATCTGTCGCAGCCCGCGCTCAGCCGGCGCATCGAGAAGCTCGAGGCCATCCTGGGCGCGCGCCTGCTCGACCGCACCACACGGCACGTTTCGCTCACCAATGTGGGGCGCGTGTTCCTGGAACGCTCGCGCGCCGCGCTGGACGAGCTGGAAAGCGCCATGCTGGGCGTGAGCGACCTCGCGGCGCAGCTCAGCGGCCTGGTCACGGTGGCCTGCGTGCCGTCGGTGGCCTACTACTTCCTGCCCTCGGTGCTGCGCGACTTCACCGCCAAGCACCCGCGCATCCGGGTCCGCGTCATCGACGAAGGCGCCAACACCGTCCTGAACGCCGTCATCTCGGGCCGGGCCGACTTCGGCGTGAACTTCATCGGCACCCAGGAGGCCGAGGTCGATTTCAAGGCCATCTTCAAGGAAAACTTCGTCTTGGCGGCGCGCAAGGACCATCCCCTGGCCCGGCGCAAGTCGGTCACCTGGGAGGACCTGACCCGGGAACGCGTCATGACCGTGGACAAGGGCAGCGGCAACCGGCTGCTGATCGAAGCCGCACTGGCCAAGAGCGGCAAGCGGTCGCAAACCGCCATCGAAGTCAGCCATATCCTGACCCTGCTGGGCATGGTGGAAGCCGGCCTGGGTGTCGCGGCCGTCCCGCAACTGGCCCTGCCCCTGACCACGCACGCGACCCTGGTCGGCATTCCGCTGTCGCAGCCGCGCGTCAGCCGCACGCTGGGGCTGATCTCCAAGCACGGGCGGCCGCTTTCCCCGGCCGCCAACCTGCTCTACGACATGCTTCGCAACGCCGGCCGCGCGGCGCGCGCCTGACCGCGCCCGCCTCAGGCCGGCGGATCGATCAGGGCCAGCGCCTCGCGTATCTGCCCCGCCTGGCCGGGGCGTACCAGGCGCGCCACTTCGCGCCCGCGATCCAGGAACACGAGCGTGGGCCACAGCTTCACCCCGAACGAGCGCCCCAGCGGCCGGCCCTTGCCGTCCTCGATCTTCAGGTGCCGCACCTTGGCGTGTCCCTCGAAGGCGGCCTCGATCAGCGGCTGGGCCGCCAGGCAATGCCCGCACCAGGGCGCGCCGAACTCCAGCACCGTGGGCTCGCCCAGGGCGTCGATCTCGTCCCGGGCGGGTTCCCGGGCCGCATAAACGGTGTTCATGGACATGGATGCCTCCTGTACGCCCAGTATGGCAAAAACGGCGGCCAAGCGGCGCGCGCAAGCGCCGTGCCCGGCCATCGGCCGCCCCAGCGGCTAAAATCCCTTATTCGATACTTTCATCGCCCCCTCGTTTCCGCCCCATGTCGCGCACACTCTTCGTCACCACCGCCCTGCCCTACGCCAACGGATCCTTCCACATCGGCCACATCATGGAATACATCCAGGCCGACATCTGGGTCCGCAACATGCGCATGCAAGGCCATACGGTCCACTTCGTGTGCGCCGACGACGCCCATGGCGCGCCCATCATGCTGAAGGCGGAAAGCGAAGGCATCACGCCGCGCGAACTCGTCGCCCGCATCGCCGCCGAACGCCCCAGGTACCTCCAGGGCTTCCACATCGCATTCGACCACTGGCACTCCACCGACACCGACGAGAACACCGAGCTGTCGCGCCAGATCTATCTGAAACTGCGCGATGCCGGCCTGATCGAGACCCGCACCATCGAGCAGTTCTACGACCCCGTCAAGGGCATGTTCCTGGCCGACCGGTACATCAAGGGCGAATGCCCCAAGTGCGGCGCCAAGGACCAGTACGGCGATTCCTGCGAGGTCTGCGGGGCCGTCTACGCCCCCACCGACCTGCGCAATCCGTATTCCACCCTGACCGGCGCCACGCCCGTCCTCAAGACGTCGGACCACTTCTTCTTCAAGCTGTCCGACCCGCGCTGCTACGCCTTCCTGCAGGAATGGACCGGCAGCGTCAACGGCAACGGCACGCCGCGCCTGCAGCCCGAGGTCTACGCCAAGACCCGCGAATGGCTGGGCGAGGAAGGCAAGCTGGCTGACTGGGACATCTCGCGCGACGCGCCCTACTTCGGCATCGAGATCCCCGATGCGCCGGGCAAGTATTTCTATGTCTGGCTCGACGCGCCGGTGGGCTACCTGGCCTCGCTGAAAGCCTATTGCAAGAAGACCGGCCTGGACTTCGACGCCCTGCTCGATCCGCAGTCCGATACCGAGCAGTACCACTTCATCGGCAAGGACATCGTCTATTTCCACGCCCTGTTCTGGCCCGCGATGCTGCATTTCGCCCAGCGCAAGACGCCCGACGGCCTGCACGTCCACGGCTTCATCACCGTCAGCGGCGAGAAGATGTCCAAGAGCCGCGGCACCGGCATCTCGCCGCTGCGCTACCTCGACCTGGGCATGAACCCCGAGTGGCTGCGCTACTACATCGCCGCCAAGCTCAACGCCCACGTCGAGGACATGGACTTCAACCCCGAGGACTTCGTCGCGCGCGTCAACAGCGACCTGGTCGGCAAGTACGTCAACATCGCCAGCCGCGCCTCGAACTTCCTGATCAAGCATTTCGACGGCCAGCTCTGCTATGAAGGCGGGACGCCCATCGAACTCGAGAACGAGCTCAACGCCGCGGCGACGCTCGTGCGCAACGCCTTCGAGGCGCGCGAGTTCGGCAAGGCCATCCGCGAGATCATGGCCACCGCCGACCGCATCAACCAGGCCTTCGACGCGGCCCAGCCCTGGGTGCTGGCCAAGCAGCTGGACGACGCGGACAAGAAGCGCGAACTGCACGAGATCTGCTCGCGCACCATGATCGGCTTCAAGGCGCTGTCGGTCATGCTGGCGCCGGTCCTGCCCGAGCTGACGCGGCGGGTGGCGCACGAGCTGTTCGGCCTGGGGCGCGATTTCGAATGGCGCGACGTGGTCGTGCCGCCGCAGCGCATCGCGCCCTACAAGCACCTTGCGCAGCGGGTCGACCCGAAGCTGCTCGACGCGCTGCTGGAAGCGCCCGCCGCGCCGGCGCCCGCGGCGCCCACGCCCGGCGGCGAGGAGATCGCACCCGTCATCACCATCGACGACTTCGCCAAGATCGACCTGCGCATCGCCAGGATCGTCAATTGCGAATACGTGGAAGGCTCGGACAAGCTGCTGCGGCTGACGCTGGATGCCGGCGAAGGCCGCACCCGCAACGTATTCTCCGGCATCAAGTCGTCCTACAAACCGGAAGACCTGGTCGGCAAGCTCACCGTGCTGGTGGCCAACCTCGCGCCGCGCAAGATGAAGTTCGGGGTATCCGAGGGCATGGTGCTGGCCGCGAGCCACGCCGATGAAAAGACGCAGCCCGGCATCTATGTGCTGGAGCCCGTGGCGGGCGCCCAGCCCGGCATGCGCGTACGGTAGGCGGCGCGGCGGGCCGTGCCTTCGCCCGGGGGGCGGCGCCCGCCGGGCCTAGCGCGCCCGGGCTTGCGGCGTCTGCCCGGCCGGCACGTGGCCGGCCTTGACGCGGTTCACCACCATCTTGTCGTTCAGGTTCTTGATGATGGACGAACCGGTGCGCACGCACAGGAACGGGAACAGGCCGTGGATCAGGGCCGCCAGGCCGCCCATCAACATGCGGAACGCGAACCCCCACGACGCGGCGAGATGTTCGAAGTACGTCTCACCCACGGAAGCGGGATGCGAAGTGAACGACCATTTGCTCATGGGAATGTCGGAAAGTAGGGAAACCGGGGGGATACTTTATCAATGGAGCCCCGCAAAATTACTGCAAATTTACGTCCAAGCCAGGCCGGAAGATAAAAATCATTCCCCAAATCCGCAAAAATAAAGAAAAATCACCCCACCACCCCGGACAAACCGCCCCGGACGCCCGCCGGCCGGCGCCACGGCCCGGCGTGCAGTAAACTCCCGGGTGCACAGCAGACGTCCCGACCGACGGCCCACGCGCCGGCGGCACGGCATGCCAGAACAAAGGTTAGTCATGGCCAAGAGTTACGAATCCGACATCACCCGATTCCTGCAGGACCTGAAGCAGCAGCGCCCCAACCTCGAAAGCGAGCAGAAGCAGGGCCGCGCCCGCCTGTGGGACAAGACCATCGATCCGGAACTCGTCGAAGGTTTCAAGGCCGGCACGGTGCCGCAGAAGCCCTATGTCTATCAGACTGAAGACTGATCACCTCCCGCATGGGCTCTTCCCCGCCCCCCAACGACGGGCTGGCAGCATTGGCTGAACCCGCGGTCGACAGCACGCCCGACGTCGTCGACGGCGTTGCCATCGCCCGGCTCTACGGCGAGCCGCTGTTCGCGCTGCCGCAAGACCTGTACATCCCTCCCGATGCGCTCGAGGTTTTCCTCGAGACCTTCGAGGGCCCCCTCGACCTGCTGCTCTACCTGATCCGCAAGCAGAACTTCAACGTACTGGACATTCCCATGGCGGAAGTCACGCGCCAGTACCTGTCGTACGTCGACCAGATCCGCAAGCACAACCTGGAACTGGCCGCCGAGTATCTGCTCATGGCGGCGCTGCTGATCGAGATCAAGTCGCGCATGCTGTTGCCCGTGCGCAAGGCCGACACCGACGAGGAAGTCGAGGACCCGCGCGCCGAACTCGTCCGGCGCCTGCTCGAGTACGAACAGATGAAGCTGGCCGCGCAGAAGCTGGACCAGTTGCCGCAGCTGGGACGCGACTTCGTGCGAGCCCAGGTGCTGCTGGAACAGACCACCGTGCGCCGCCTGCCCGACGTCAACGTCGAGGAACTGCGCGACGCGTGGGCCGACATCGTCAAGCGCGCCAAGCTCAATGCGCACCACCACATCTCGCGCGAGGAACTGTCCGTGCGCGATCACATGAGCCAGATCCTGCGCAGGTTGCAGAACGTGCGCTACATGGAGTTCACCGAACTCTTCATGGAACGCGTGCAGGACGGCGCCGGCGTGCCGGTGATCGTCGTGCACTTCATCGCCATGCTGGAACTGGCACGCGAGTCGCTGCTCGAGATCACCCAGGCCGAGCCGTACGCGCCGATCTACGTGCGCCTCGCCTTCACTTCCGTCCATACCCACTGAGGCCCCGGCGCGCGGCCCGGCCGCCCGCCTCCCCGGCCTCCAAGCCCACCTTACCGAATCCAACGCCATGAAGGTCGTCCACACCATCGAAGAATTGCGCGATCAACTGCGCGGCCAGCTCCGGGTCTCGTTCGTTCCCACGATGGGCAACCTGCACGAGGGCCATCTGGCCTTGATGAAGACGGCCCGCCAGCATGGCGACCCGGTCGTCGCCAGCATCTTCGTCAATCGCCTGCAATTCGGGCCCAACGAGGACTTCGACCGCTATCCGCGCACGCTGCCCGCCGACATCGAGAAGCTCGAGCGCGACCGCAACGTCTACGTGCTGTTCGCGCCCGACGAGCGCGAGATGTACCCCGAGCCGCAGAACTTCCGCGTCCAGCCGCCCGACGACCTGGGCGGCATCCTGGAAGGCGAGTTCCGTCCCGGCTTCTTCGCCGGCGTATCCACCGTCGTGCTCAAGCTGCTGTCCTGTGTGCAGCCGCGCGTGGCCGTGTTCGGCAAGAAGGACTACCAGCAGCTGATGGTGGTGCGGGCCATGTGCCGGCAGTTCCAGTTGCCGATCGAGATCGTGCCGCAGGAAACGATACGCGCGGACGACGGCCTGGCCCTGTCCTCGCGCAACGGCTACCTGAGCGCGGACCAGCGCGCCGAAGCGCCGCAGCTGTACGCGACGCTGCGCCGCGTGCAGGCCGGCCTGCGCGGCGGCAACCACGACGTCGCCGCGCTCGAGCGCGACGCCGCCGCCACGCTGGGCGGGCGCGGCTGGAAGGTGGACTACATTTCGGTGCGGCGCCAGCGCGACCTGCTGCCGCCCAGCCGCGAAGAGGTCGAAGGCGGCGAGCCGCTGGTCGCGCTGGCCGCGGCCAAGCTCGGCACGACCCGGCTGATCGACAACCTGGAGCTGTAGGCGGGCGCGCCATCCGGCCTCGGTTGCGAGGCTTGCAAGCAATTGATACAGCGCTGCGCGGCCGGGTCCCCGGCTGCGCGCCGTTCGCTACAATTCCCGGCACTGGATGGTTTACGATACGCCCATGATCGAAGATCTCGACCTTCTCGCCAGCCGCATACGCCAGCTCACCGAGCTGACGCAAAGCCTGCGCGACGAAAACGCGGCGCTGGGCAAGAGCCTCGCCCAGCGCGATTCGCACATCCGCGTGCTGCGCGATACGCTGGCTGCCGCGCAGTCGCGGGTCGAGGGCGTATTGGCGCGCCTGCCCGGCGGCGAGGAACCCGCCGAGGAAGTCGAGGGCGAGGCCGATGCGCCGGACAACGCTTCCTCTCCTGGATCAGAAAGCGCCGACCCGGGCGCTCGGAGTCTATATGGAACGTCTTGACGTCACCATCCTCGGCAAGGACTACCCGCTGGCTTGCGAACCTTCCGAAAAGGAAGCGCTGCTGACCGCGGCCACCATGGTCGATCGCGCCATGCAGCGCATCAAGGCCGGAGGCAAGGTCGCGGGCACCGAGCGCATCGCGGTGATGGCGGCACTGCAACTGGCCGCCGAGCTGATGAATGCGAATTCTCCCGACTCGCGACTTGCAGTCGGCGACTACAAGCGTAAAATCGAGGACATGCATCGCATGGTCGATGCAGCCCTGGGGGCCCAAGAAAAGTTGTTTTAAGTTTTGATGTTTGTGCGGTACTTTTCGGTGCGGCACAAACGCGTATGATCAGTCTTCCCTGCCGTGCTCGTGTTTGGCCTTATATTTCTTGGACCCATGCTTATGGCATGAGGTTGTGGAAATTGCCCGCGGGTGTGATCGTCTCTCCGTCAGACGAACCCGAAGCGCGGCTGACCGCGACCACCTTGAACCCCGGTTCAAGATGCCGGCCTAGCGACACAGGCGGGGATCCTATCCGACCCGGAGCATATACGTTATGCTCCGGGTTCTTTTTTGCCCCCCCTACGCGCTTACGCGCGCCCCCCAGGGGGCGATGCGGGTGGACCGGCGGAGCCGGATCCACCGCATCCTGGGGTACCAACAGGCTGGCGGGGGGCGGCGTTCGTCAATGCCGACTTGATTGGTTTCGACCAAGCATTGCCGAGGTAGTTTTTTTCGGTGCTAGAACTAGAACGAAGGGTGCGTCTTGGGGAGAAGAGACGCGTCCACCGATTTACCAACTATCGTCAAGACTTCAACATGGATCCATTGTTTATCGTTGCCTTGCTCGTACTCGGGGCCTGCACCGGCTTTGCCGCGGGGCTGCTCGGCATAGGCGGGGGCATGATCATGGTGCCTTTCCTGACCATGCTGTTCACCTGGCAGCGCCTGCCGCCCGAACTGGTGGTGCATGCGGCGATCGCGACGTCGATGGCGTCCATCCTTTTCACGTCGGTTTCCAGCGTGCGCGCGCACCACAAGCGGGGCGCGGTGCGGTGGGACATCGTGGCGCGGTTCGCGCCTGGGCTGGTGATCGGCGGGCTGCTCGCGGGCGGGGCGGTGTTCTCGGCGCTCAAGACCGGATGGCTGGCGCTGGTGTTCGCGCTGTTCGTCGGATATTCGGCCATCCAGATGCTGCTGGACAAGAAGCCCAAGCCGACCCGCCAGATGCCGGGCACGCTGGGCACGTCCGCCGCGGGAACCGGCATCGGTTTCCTGTCCGGACTGGTCGGCGCCGGCGGCGGCTTTGTGTCCGTCCCTTTCATGACCTGGTGCAACGTCCCGTTGCACAACGCCGTCGCCACCTCGGCGGCGCTGGGTTTTCCCATCGCGCTGGCCAATACCGCGGGTTACATCTGGTCAGGCATGCAGCATCCCAGCGGGCAACCCGGCATGCTCGGGTATGTCTATTGGCCGGGGCTGATCGTGTTGATCGTTTCGAGCGTGCTACTGGCACCGGTGGGTGCCCATACCGCGCACAAGCTGCCGGTGCGTTCGCTCAAGCGCATCTTCGCCTACCTCCTGATGCTGCTGGCGGCCTATATGCTATACAAGGCTGTCACCGCGCTGACGGGGGCCTGACAGGCGCCGCGGTCCGGGTCGCGGTGCGCGTGGTCAGCCCTTCCATCAATCAGAACAAGGACTCACACCATGGCTTACCGCCCCACCCTCGCTCCCACCATGCGCCGCGCCCTGTGCGGCGCGGCACTGGCCGCCTCGGCCGCGATGTCGTCCATCGCCGTCGCCCAGGCCGCGCCGGACACCGCCAAGCCCGATCGGCCGACGCTGTCGCTGTCGGCCGCCGCCACCTCGGAAGTGGCGCAGGACAAGGTGACCATCACGCTCGCCAACGAGATCGAGGGCAACGACCAGGCCAAGCTGTCGCAGCAACTCAACCAGTTGCTCGAGACCACGCTGGCCGAAGCCAAGCGCAACACCGCGGTCACCGCGCGCAGCGGCAACTACAACGTCTGGGCCAACACCGATCGCAACGGGCGCATCACCACCTGGCGCGGACGCGCGGAACTGATCCTGGAATCCAAGGACTTCGGCGCCGCCTCCAAGCTGGCCGGTGAACTGAGCCGCCAGATGGCGGTGTCGAACGTGTCGTTCTCGCTGTCGCGCGAGGCGCGCGAGGCCGAAGAGCAGCGCCTGCTGGCCGAAGCGGCCAAGGCCTTCACCACGCGAGCGACCCAGGCCGCCAAGGCATTCGGCTTCTCCGGCTATGCGGTCAAGCAACTCGACCTGAGCGGCAGCGGCACGGTCACGCCCATGCCGCGCGCCTATGCGATGGCGGCTCCCGCCATGGAAGCCAAGGCGGCCGACCTGCCCCTGGAAGGCGGCAAGTCGTCGGTGTCGGTCTCGGTGCGCGGCACGGTCTACCTGCAATAGGCCGTGCCTGCCGGCCGGCGGCTCAGGCCGTCGCCGGCCGGCGCGCCCAGACGAACAGGGCCAGTCCCACCAGCACCATGGGCAGCGACAGCCACTGCCCCATGCTCAACCCCCCCGCCAGGATGCCCAGGAAGCTGTCCGGCTCCCGGGTGTACTCCACCATGAAGCGGAAGAACCCGTAGCCCATCAGGAACACGCCGCTGACCTGGCCCACCGGCCGGGGCTTGCTGGCGAACAGCCAGACCAGCGCGAACAGGGCCAGGCCTTCCAGGCCGACCTCATACAGCTGCGAAGGATGGCGGGCCACGCCGTCGCCGGCCTGCGGAAACACCATGCCCCAGGGCACCGTCGTGGGCCGGCCCCACAACTCGCCGTTGATGAAATTGCCCAGGCGCCCGGCCGCCAGCCCCAGCGGCACCAGCGTCGCGACGAAATCGCCTACCTGCAGGAAACGGAAACCGCGCCGGCGCGCGAACAGCGCCATGACCAGCAGCACGCCCAGCAAGCCGCCATGGAACGACATGCCGCCATGCCAGACCGCGAGAATCTCCAGCGGATGCGCCAGGTAGTAGCCCGGCTTGTAGAACAGGACATAGCCCAGGCGCCCGCCCAGCACGACACCCAGCACGCTGTAGAACAGGAGATCGTCCAGATCGCGCGTCGTAAGCGCCGTCTTGCCGTGGCGGATGCGCCAGCGGCCCAGCGTCCAGGCCAGGAGGAACGCGACCAGGTACATGAGGCCATACCAACGCACCGCCAGGGGTCCGATCTCGAACGCGATGGGAGAAAACTGCGGGTGAACCAACATGTTTGCGCGCGCCTTTCAAGGAAAGGCCGGACGTCTGCCCGGCCACGATGTCTGTCGAACAGTGGCGATCATAACGCCCCTTGTCCCGAGGCCCTGTGACAGATCGACGCAGGCGGCGTCCGAGCCGGTGTACACCCGCTTCGCTTGTATATACTCTGCCCCGTCGAGAAATACGCGCATCGCGCAGCATCCAACGGAGAATCTTCATGTCCATTCGTTCCCTCAGCCTGGGCGCACTGGTGGCCTTGGCCGCCCTGCACACGACCGCCGGAGCGCAGACCACCGGACTCGATCTCGCCAAGGCCAAGAACTGCATGGCCTGTCACAGCGTCGACGCCAAGCTCGTCGGCCCCTCCTATCAAAGCGTGGCGCAACGCTATGCCACGGACTCCGAAGCGGCCGACAAGCTGGTCGCCTCCATCCGCAAGGGCAGCTTCCGCAAGTGGGGCGCCATTCCCATGCCCGCGCAGAACGCCGTCAATGACGACGAGGCGCGCAAGCTGGCTCAGTGGATCCTGACGCTGAAGAACTGACGTTCCCCCGGACTGGCGCGCGTCAGTCCAGCTTCAATCCCAACTCGCGCACCAGCCCGGCATAGCGCCGTGTGTCCGAGGCCAAGACCGCGGCCATGGCCTCGGGCCCCTGGGCCCTGGCCGCCAGGCCGATGGCGGCCAGCTTGTCGTGCACCGCGGCGATCCGGCCCGCCGCCAGCAGGGCCGTCGACAGATCCCGCACCGCCGAGGCCGGAACACCCTGTCTGACGCTCGCGCCTATCCAGGTCTCGCCCACCGCCGACGAATAACCCAGTTCCGCGAAGGTCGGCACCTCGGGCAGGAGTGCCGACCTTTCCGCGCTCGTCACCGCCAGTATCCGCACCTTGCCGGCCTTGTGTGCCGGCGCCAGGTTGACGATGGGATCGAACACCGCCGGAATGTGGCCGGCCATGAGATCCTGTGCCATGGGCGCGCCGCCCTTGTAAGGCACGAAGGTCACCGGGCACCTCTCGCTCCGGCTGAACCCGAATGCCATCAGGTGGCCCTCGCTGCCGACGGCCGCCATACCGCACAAGGACTGCTCGGGCCGCGCCCGGGCCCAGGCGATGAACTCCTGCACCGATCTGACCGGGACGTCGGGATGCACCGCCAGCACCCACGGAAACGTGGCGACGATGCCGACCGGCGCGAAATCCCTGGCGGGCTCGAACGACAGGCTGCGATACAGGGCCGTCGATATGCAATACACATTCAGCGGGGCCAACATGACGGTCGAAGCATCCGGCCGGCTCTGCGCCAGCGCCGTCGCCGCGATGTTGCCGGCGGCCCCCGCGCGGTTCTCGACGACGAAGGTCCCCACGCCGCGCATGGCCTCGGCGTAGACCCGGGCGGTCACGTCTATCGCTCCACCGGGCGGGAAGCCCACCAGCAGACGGACGACATGCTGGGCCAGGGATGTCCGCCAGGGCGTGCCCGCGGCAGCCGCGGCGACCGTCGCGGCAGCAAGCAGCCGCCGCCTTGCGTTGTTGGAATAGCGGTGCATGGTCTCCTCCTTACTGGTCGTCGGGCGCTAGGATGCGTCCGCGTGTTCCCGCAGGGGCATCTGGCCGAGCCAGAATTCGACCCGGGCCGGATCCGCGAACAAGGTGCCCAGTTCGGCGCGGGCCTCGTCCTCGGACTGCAGGACCGAATCGACCACGCCGTCCTGCCGCGGCCCGCGGCTGGTCGCGAACTCCAGGCGAATGCCGTTGGGGTCGTAGAAATAAGCGGACCAGAAACGTCCCCCGAGGGCCACCGGTCCGATGACGTCGACTCCCGCGCCGCGCACATGGGCCAGCAGCGCATCGAACCGCTCGGGTTCGACGTGGAAGGCGACGTGCTGCATCCCGCCGGGCAGGTCGCGGTTCTGGCGCGCCAGCCCGGTCGGATACTCGAAGAACGCCAGCAACTGGTCGTGCCCCATGTCGAAGAAGTAGTGGCGCAGGTTGTCGTACGGAGGCTGGCCCCGATCCTGTTCGAAGGGCACGCGCCGTACGTGCACGAGGCGCATCTGCAGCACGCGGGTATAGAAATCCATGGTGGTGGGCAGGTCGTCGGTGACGAACGCCAGGTGGTCGATTCCGCGCATGGGCGCGGAGCTGCGAGCGGAGGAATTCATAGGGACTCCTGGGACAGAAAGGTCTGGATGGCCTCGAGCACCCCGTCGGGGTTCTCGCCGGCGATGTGGTGCCCGCCCTCGATTTCGCGAGTGCGTATGCGCGGATTGCAGGCCTGGACCGCCGGCAGGGTCTCGGCCGCGAACAGGTCCGACCGGGTTCCCCGCAAGACCAGCGTCGGCACGGAGACGTCGCCCAGCGCGCGCCACAGGTCCACACCGTGCCGCGGCTTCTCGCCGGTTTCCAACTGACGGCGGAACTGATCCCGGAAATGGGGATCGCGCTTGAGCGCATAACCCCCCGGCACCTCGCGCAGATAGGCTTCGAAACGCGGGCGCAACCGGCTGGCGGCGGGCGTGTCGGGATCGGTGCCGAAGTGGCGCATGGCGGCATCCACCGACGGGAAGCTGTCCGGCGTGCCGGCCACGGTCATTGCTACGCGCCGGCTTCCCGCGGGCGCGTTCTCGGGCGACCAGTCGACCAGAACCAGCGCGGCCACGCGCTCGGGCCGACGGGCCGCCAGGCAGGTCGCGCTGCGTCCGCCCATCGAGTGGGCGACCAGGACGGCCCGCGGCCAGCCGAGGTGATCGAGCAGGTTCTCGACGTCCTGAGCCATGGCCGGGATGGAATAGTCCTTCTGCGGACTGAAGGACGAGTCGCCGAAGCCGCGCATGTCCATGGCGCAGCCGGCGCGATCGCTGCCGCACAGCCGCGCGCCGAAATCGACCCAGTCGTACGAGAAGTACGACAGGCCGTGGATGAACACGACGGGCGTGGCCTGGGCGGGTCGCGGCCCGGGGCCGAAAAGACGGTATGCCAGTTGGACGTCCCCGGAAGGACAGCGGGCCTGGAGATGGGGGGCGAGCATGGGACGAGACTCCGGAAAAATTCGCCACGCCATGATCTAGAATGGCGCTCATGCTGTCGATGTCACGCCGATCATTCTCTTCATGAACTTTGTGCATATCCACCAACTGGAATTGACGCAGTTGCAACTGCTTGATGCGCTGCGCACGGGTGGCAGCGTCTCGAAAGCCGCCGATGCGCTGGGCCTGACCCAATCGGCGGCCAGCCACTCTCTGGCGCGGCTACGCAGGACCCTGGGCGATCCGCTGTTCGTACGGACGCCGGGCGGCATGGTGCCCACGCCGCGGGGTGCCCGCATCGCGGACGCCGCCCGCTCCGCGCTGGCCACGCTTGGCGAGGCCCTGCGCGATACCGGCAGCTTCGACCCGGCCACGGCCGAGCGGATATTCCGCGTCTATATGAATGAAGTGGGGCAGATGGTCATGCTGCCCAGGCTGCTCGACCACTTGCGCCGGCACGCCCCAGGCATCGCGCTGAAGATCGGCACGCTGCCCGACCACCAGCCCGGGGCCCTGCTTGAGAGCGGCGAGGTCGACCTGGCCGTCGGCCATATCACGGCCCTGAGCGCGGGCTTCCACCAGCGGTTGCTGTTCCATGAACACTATGTGTGCGCCGTTTCCCCCGACCATCCGCGCTTCGCCGCCGGCATGACGGAAGCCGGCTTCCGCGAAGCCCGCCACGCAGTGACAGGCACCGGCGCGATGGCCCATCGTGTCGTCGAGGAGGCGCTGCGCCGGCACGGCATCGTGCGCCGCATCGGGCTGGAGGCCCCCGAATTCATCGCCCTTCCCTTCATCATCCCGTCGTCCGACCTGGTCGTCACGATGCCCAGCGGCCTGGCCGACCAGTTGGCCGGCGCCATGCCGCTGCGCATCCTGCCGCCTCCCGTGCCGCTGCCCTCGTACGAGATCCGGATGTTCTGGCACGAACGCGCGCATCACGACGCCGCCAACGTCTGGCTGAGACAGCTGTTCGCAGAGCTGTTCCGGCAACCTCGCGCCGCGTCCTGAACGCCGGAATCGACATCCATGGCACCCTGTCGGCCCACAGGGAACGCATACACTATCGTCATGGGCGCCCCTGGCGCCGGCTCTCTCGAAGAGGACGATCATGCCCGCACAAGTCGACAAAGCCGTGTTCGGCGGTGGCTGCTTCTGGTGTATCGAAGCGGTGTTCCAGCAGATCGAGGGCGTGCTGCGCGCCGATTCCGGCTATGCCGGGGGGCACGTGGACAACCCCACGTACGAGCAGGTCTGCGACGGCGATACCGGCCACATCGAGGTGGTCACCGTCACCTACGATCCGGCTGCCATCACCTATCACGAACTGCTGGAAATCTTCTTCGCCTCGCACGACCCGACCACCGTGGACCGCCAGGGCAACGACGTCGGACCGCAGTATCGCTCGGCCATCTTCTGGCAGACCCCGGCGCAGGAAGCGGCGGCGCGCGAGGTGATCGCCGACCTCGAGGCGCGGCAGGTATTCGGCTCGCCCATCGTGACCCGGCTGCTGCCCCCGGCCACGGTCTGGCCGGCGGAGGACTATCACCGCGACTACTTCCTGCGCAATCCCGGCCAGGGCTATTGCGCCTTCGTGGTGGCGCCCAAGGTGGCCAAGATGCGCAAGAATTTCGCCCACAAGCTCAAGCAATCCTGAAGGAACCCCTCATGAACCGACGCCGGGCCTTGCTCGCCGGCGGCGCCATGGTCGCGGCGGCCTGCCTGTCCGCGCCGGCCGCCGCGCAGGACGCCGCCTATCCCACGCGCCCCATCCGCTTCGTGGTCCCGTATCCGCCCGGCGGCCCGCTGGACATCATGGCGCGCGCGCTGGCGGAAAAGATCCGCCCCACGCTGGGCCAGCCCGTGGTCGTCGAGAACAGGCCGGGCGCCGGCGGCAACATCGGCGCCGATCTCGTCGCCAAGTCGGCGCCCGACGGCTACACGCTGGTGATGGGGGCGGTCGCCACGCATGCGATCAACCCGGCGCTCTTCCCCTCGATTCCCTACGATCCGGTCAAGGACTTCGCCCCCATCGTGCTCGTGGCCTCGGTGCCCAACGTGCTGGTGATGAACCCCGCCACGGCCGCCAGGCTGGGCATCCAGACCGTGCAGGACCTGATCGGCTACGCCCGGCGCAACCCGGGCAGGCTCAACATGGGCTCGGGCGGCAACGGCAGCGCGGGGCACCTGGCGGGGGAATTGCTGAAGACCCGTGCCGGCGTATTCGCCGCGCACATCCCCTATGCCGGCGCCACGCCGGCGCAGGTGGCGCTGATGAGCGGACAGACGGACTTCATGTTCGACAATCTCGCGGCCGCCTCGCCGCTCATCGCCGCCGGCAAGCTCAAGGCCCTGGCGGTCACCACGGCGGCCCGGTCGCGCCTGCTGCCCGAGGTGCCGACCATGATGCAGGCCGGCGTGCCGGACTTCGACCTGGGAACGTGGTTCGGGATCTTCGCGCCGGCGCACACGCCGGAGGCCGTGGTGCAAAAACTCCATAATGAATACGCGCGGGCGCTCGGCGGCGCCGACATGCGCCGGCGCCTGGCCGACATGGGCTCGGACGCCGAACCCGGCACGCCAGCGTCGCTGGCCGCGCTGGTGCAGTCCGACCTGCGCAAGTACGCCGAGATCGTCAGGATCTCGGGCGCCAAGCTGAACTGAGCAGGGGGCCGGATGCAGGTCCGGCCCCTCTGCTCAATCAGCGCGGTGGTCCCAGCGGTCGGTTCCGCCCTCGGCCACCCGCAGCCCCTGCATCTCGGCCACCACGGCCATCCTGTCCGTGTGCATGCGCCAGACCAGCTCGACGGCGTTGCGCACGCCCAGCTTGGCCAGCACCCGCGCGCGGTGGACCTCGACCGTCCGGATGGATATGCCCAGCCGGTCGGCGATCACCTTGTTGGCACGTCCCTCGACCAGCAGGTCCATGACTTCGCGTTCCCGCGGCGTCAGAGACTTGCCGCGTTCCTGGCCATCGTCCCACCCGTGCATCGCCTTCATCGTGCTTCCCCTTCATTGGATAACCTTGCCGTGGGAAGGGCTTCGCGCCCCCCAGGGGAAGTCTGCACGACACGTCGGATGCGAAAAAGCTGTCAAGGCTGACAGGAGTCTGAACATCCTATGGATCAATTTGGCACAAAGTTGTGCCGATCCATCATTTTTCGGGAAAACCCCGACTCATTGCGAGCAATTTCGTTATTCACGCCAGCTTCGCGTGAGCTAACATGCCGGCCTTGCAAGTGAAGTCAGATAGGAGCCCACTTCCAATGCGCATTCAGTCAAAACAAAATTTCTGGTCCGGGGTGATGTTCGTCTTCCTCGGGCTATTTTTTGCCGGGTTCGCCGTTGATTACCAGATGGGCACGGCAGCCAAGATGGGGCCGGGCTACTTCCCGTTCTGGCTGGGCGTGATCCTGGCGATCCTCGGTGCGATCATCGGCATCTCCGGCCTGTCGCCCAAGGCCGAGCCCACGGAAATCCCGAAACTCAATCTCAAGACCACGGGCATCATCCTGGGCAACGTGGTCCTGTTCGGCATCCTGCTCCGTCCGCTGGGCGTGTACGTGTCGGCGTTCCTGCTCGTGCTGCTGTCCAGCATGGCCAGCCACGAATTCAAGTGGAAGGTCGCGATCATCAACGGCATCTGCCTGGTGGTCGCCGTCCACCTCATCTTCATTGTGGGCCTGGGTCTGATCTTCCCGCTGTGGCCTTCGTTTCTCGGTTTGAACTAAGGAAAGCCATCCATGGAAGTGTTAGAGCACTTGGCCCTAGGTTTTGAAACGGCGCTCTCGTTTCAGAACATCATCTACGCATTTCTCGGTTGCCTGATCGGCACCTTGGTGGGCGTGCTGCCCGGCTTGGGTCCCGTTCCGACCATCGCGATGCTGCTGCCCATCACCTACGCGCTGCCCCCGGTGGCCGGCCTGATCATGCTGGCCGGCATCTACTACGGCGCCCAGTACGGCGGTTCGACCACCGCCATCCTGGTGAACCTGCCGGGTGAAACCTCCGCAGTGGTGACCTGCCTGGATGGCTACCAGATGGCGCGGAACGGCCGCGCCGGACAGGCGCTGGCCATTGCGGCCATCGGGTCGTTCTTCGCCGGCTGCGTGGGTACGCTGCTGATCGCCGCCTTCGCGCCCCCGCTGGCCGAAGTGGCCTTCCAGTTCGGTCCCGCGGAATACTTCTCGCTGATGTGCCTGGGCTTGGTCGGTGCGGTCGTGCTGGCGTCGGGTTCGCTGATCAAGGCCATCTGCATGATCTTGCTGGGCCTGCTGATCGGCATGGTCGGCACGGACGTGAACTCGGGCGTGGCCCGCTTCTCGTTCGGCATCCCGGAACTGACCGACGGCATCGACTTCGCCGCGGTCGCCATGGGTGTGTTCGGCTTCTCGGAAATCATCAACAACGTCGAGCAGAAGGAAGAGCGCGAAGTCTTCCTGGACAAGATCGGCCACCTGTACCCCACCTGGCCCGACCTCAAGGAAGCCGCGCCCGCCATCATCCGCGGCACGGCCATCGGCTCGGCCCTGGGCATCCTGCCCGGCGGCGGCGCGGTGATGTCCTCGTTCGCCTCGTACACGGTGGAAAAGAAGCTCGCCAAGGATCCCTCCAGCTTCGGCAAGGGCAACATCCGCGGCGTGGCGGGTCCGGAATCGGCCAACAACGCCGGCTCGCAGACCTCCTTCATCCCGCTGCTGACGCTGGGTATCCCGGGTAACGCGATCATGGCCCTGATGGTCGGCGCCATGACCATCCACAACATCCAGCCTGGTCCCCAGGTCATGACCAGCAACCCGGACCTGTTCTGGGGCCTGATCGTGTCGATGTGGATCGGCAACCTGATGCTGGTGATCCTGAACCTGCCGCTGATCGGTATCTGGGTCAAGCTGCTGAAGGTGCCCTATCCCATCCTGTTCCCGGCCATCCTGCTGATCTGCTCGATCGGTGTCTACACGCTGAACTACAACGTGTTCGACATCTGGATGACGGCAGCCTTCGGCCTGATCGGCTACATCTGGTCCAAGCTGAAGTGCGAAGGCGCTCCCCTGCTGCTGGGCTTGGTGCTGGGTCCCATGATGGAAGAGAACTTCCGCCGCGCCCTGCTCCTGTCGCGTGGTGACTTCACGACCTTCGTGACCCGCCCGCTGTCGGCGACCCTGCTGGTCATCGCCGTCATCCTGGTGCTGATCGTGGCCTCGCCCACGATCCGCAAGAAGCGCGAAGAAACCTTCGTCGAAGACTGACGACACACCAGCCGCTCCGGCGGCTGCAAGAAAAAAGGCGCCTCCGGGCGCCTTTTTTCATTGCCGGGCCGCCCCAAGATGAAAAACGCCCCCTTGGGGGGCAGCGCCGCCGCGAAGCGGCAAGCGTGGGGGCCATTTTTCATTGCCGGGCCGCCCCAGGACCGCCCCCTCGGGAGCCGCACCGCCCACCTTCGCCATCCGGCGGAAACAGGCACCCCGGACGCTATACACTTGCCTCTGGCAATGGAGAATCAGCATGGCATCGATTGGCACCAAGACCTACGACAGCACCTCCCCGCTCAACGTCAGCTTCATCGGCCTGGGCGTCATGGGCTTTCCCATGGCCGGCCACCTGACCCAGGCCGGGCATGCGGTCCGGGTCTACAACCGCACCCCGTCCAAGGCCCGCGACTGGGTACAGGAGTTCGGCGGCAGCCACGCGCCGACGCCGCGCGAGGCCGCCCAGGACGCGGACATGGTCTTCGTGTGCGTCGGCAACGACGACGACCTGCGCAGCGTCGTGCTGGGCGCCGATGGCGCCCTGGCGGGCATGAAGCCCGGCTCGCTGCTGGTGGACCACACCACGGCCTCGGCCAAGGTCGCGCGCGAACTGTACGCCACGGCCCAGGACCAGGAAATCGCTTTCATCGACGCTCCCGTCTCGGGCGGCCAGGCCGGCGCGGTCAACGGCGTGCTCACGGTGATGTGCGGCGGCGATGCCGACGCGTTCGAGCGCATGAAGCCCGTGGCGCAGGCCTACTCGCGGGCCGTCACGCTGGTCGGCGAGCCCGGTGCCGGCCAGCTGGCCAAGATGGTCAACCAGATCTGCATCGCCGGATTGGTGCAGGGCCTGTCCGAGGGCATTGCATTCGGACAGAAGGCCGGCCTGGACATGAAACTCGTGCTGGACGTCATATCCAAGGGGGCGGCGCAAAGCTGGCAGATGGAAAACCGCGGCGCGACCATGGTGGACGGCCAGTTCGACTTCGGCTTCGCGGTGGACTGGATGCGCAAGGATCTGGGCCTGGTGCTGGACGAGAGCCGCAGCAATGGCGCACGGCTGCCCGTGACGGCCCTGGTCGACCAGTTCTATGCCGACGTGCAGCAGATGGGCGGCAGCCGCTGGGACACGTCATCCCTGATTAAACGGCTGGGGTAGGCCCTCCTACGCGCTCACGCGCGCCGGCATGGTGAACGGTCGTCTGTTTACGCGCGCAGAGCGGCCAAGGTTCGTTCCATGGGCCAGGCCAGGTCCACGACCAGGTTGGCGATGCCGGGCAGGTCGTCCAGGTCGACGAAGGGCAGCGATGCCTGGCCCGCGGGAGGCACGTCGCTGACGACGGCGCCTATGCTGGCGTCGTCGGGATACAGCCACGGCTTGCCGTTGGCGGCGCGGTGGATCTCGATCTTGACGTGCGGATCGCGCTTGAAGCCCTCGACCAGGATGAAATCGACGGGCGAAAACTTGTTCAGCAGCTCGCCCAGGCGGGGCTCGGCCTGGCCGCGCAGTTCGTGCATCAGCGCCCAGCGGCTGCCCGATGCGACCAGCACTTCCCCGGCACCGGCCTCGCGGTGTCGATGGGAGTCCTTGCCCGGCTTGTCGATGTCGAACGAATGGTGCGCGTGCTTGAGCGTCGACACGCTGTAGCCCTTCTCCCGCAGCGCGGGAATCAGCCTCGTCAGCAATGTGGTTTTGCCGGCTCCGCTCCACCCGGCCAGTCCCAGGACGCGCGTCATCAGATCAGTCCGTCGAAAGGCAGGACGTCGACCAGCTCGCCGGCCGCCACGTTGCCTTGCTCGTGCCCCAGCACGACCAGGCCGTTGGCCTGGCTCATGCTGCGCAGGATGCCCGACCCCTGCGAACCGGTGATGCGCACTTCCCAGCCGCCGTTCGCGGCGGGCGTGACGATGCCTCGCTGGTATTCGGTACGCCCCGGCTTCTTGCGGATGGCCCCCGCGCTGGCCGCGCGCAGCATGGGCAGCGGCTGGGCCGGCGCGCCTGCCATGGCCAGGAGGGCATCGCGCACCAGCGCGTAGAAAGTCACCATCACCGCCACGGGGTTGCCCGGCAGGCCGAACAGGATGGCGCTACGCCCGCCGGTATCGATGCGGCCGATGGCCATGGGGCGCCCCGGCCGCATGGCGATGCGCCAGAACAGCACGTCGCCCAGCCTGGCCATGATGGCCTTGGTGTAGTCGGCCTCGCCCACGCTCACGCCGCCCGACGTGATGACCACGTCGGCCTGCGCGGCCGCGTCGCGGAACGCGGACTCGAGCGCCTGCGGATCGTCGCGCACCACGCCCATGTCGAGCACGTCGACGCCCAGCCGCTGGAGCATGCCCCACAGCGTGTAGCGATTGCTGTCGTACACGCAGCCCGGATCGAGCGGCTCGCCGATCGAGCGCAGTTCGTTGCCGGTGGAGAAGAACGCCACGCGCAGGCGGCGCCAGACCGGCACCTCGGCCCGGCCGAGCGAGGCCAGCATGCCGAGGTCCGCCGGACGCAGCACGCGGCCGGCGGACAGGGCCACGTCGCCGCGGGCCAGGTCCTCTCCCGCCAGCCGGCGGTTCTCGCCGGCCTTGACCGCGCCCGCGGGCACGACGATACGGTCGCCATCCTGGCGGACGAATTCCTGCGGGATCACGGTATCGAGCCCGTCGGGCATGGTGGCGCCGGTCATGATCCGCACGCACTGCCCGGACGCCACGCTGCCCGTGTAGGCATTGCCGGCCAGGCCGCTGCCCACGACCTGCAAGGCCGTATCGCCGCCGGCGGCCAGGTCGGAACCGTAGAACGCGTAGCCATCCATGGCCGAGTTGTCGTGGGCCGGCACGTCGATGTCGGACACGATGTCGCGCGCCAGCACGCGCCCCATCGCCGAGCGCAACGCCAGCATCTCCACGCCCTCCACGCGCGGCACCAGCCGGGCGATGAATTCGCGGGCCTGCTCGACCGGCAGCGCATTCGGGTCGTAGCCGCTGACACAGGACGAGATTTCTTCTAGCGAGGGGGCGGGCTTGTCGTTCATGGCATCAGAGCTGCTGCAATTCGGCGATCGTGTTGGCGCCCGCGAAAGCCGCGGGGTCGTCGAAGAGGACCTCGACACAGCGATGGGTGGCGGTCCACTTGTCGATCTTGCGTCCCCCCGCGGCGGTGAAGGCCACGAGACTGTCCAGCAGCTCCGCCCGCAGCAGGCAGAACACCGGCTGGGTCCGCACGGCGCCGTCCTGGCGGGTGGCCACCATGGCGATCTCGGCGCCGGCCGCCTCCAGTTCGCCGGCCAGACGGGCGACGAGATCTTCGGGAAACTTCGGCGTATCGCAAGGCACCGTGACCAGGTAGGCGGTCTCGCAGTGCTCGAGCCCGGTCAGGAACCCGGCCAGCGGCCCCGCGTAGTCGGGCAGCGCGTCGGGCCACACCGGCACGCCCATGGATTCGTAGGCAGCCAGGTTGCGGTTGGCGTTGACCAGGACCTGCCCCACCTGGGGCCCCAGCCTGAGCAGCGCATGCATGGCCATCGGAATGCCCTGGTAGTTCTGCAGGCCCTTGTCGACACCGCCCATGCGGCTGCCGCGCCCGCCCGCCAGGATCAGGCCGGTAATGGAGTCCTTGTCGATCATGCGGCTGAGTATAGACGAGGCGCCTGCGGATTTCGCCGCCCGCGGGCTGGTGGTCTAATATCCCTCATCGGCCTGCGATACGCAGCCTCCCACTCACGAGTCCGCCCCCTTCCCATGGCCACATCCGATTCCCTGCTCCAGGCCCTGCAAACCGTCGTCGATCCCAATACCGGCAAGGATTTCGTCTCGACGCGAGCCATCAAGAACATCGAGATCAACGGCGGCGACGTCTCCTTCGACGTCCTGCTCGGCTATCCCGCCAAGAGCCAGATCCCCGCCCTGCGCAGCGCGCTGATCGCGGCGGCCCGCACCGTGCCCGGCATCTCCAACGTCAGCGCCAACGTGCGCAGCGAGATCATCGCCCACGCGGTCCAGCGCGGCGTGCCGCTGCTGCAGGGCGTCAAGAACATCGTCGCCGTCGCCTCGGGCAAGGGCGGCGTGGGCAAGAGCACCACGGCCGTCAACCTGGCTCTGGCCCTGGCGGCCGAAGGCGCGCGCGTCGGCCTGCTCGACGCCGACATCTACGGCCCCAGCTGTCGAGTCCCGGACGATCATAAGGCCGCCGATGGAACAAATGAGGGTGTGAATCATACCACCCACTCATAGCCTGCATAGGCGTCTTGCTCTGCAG
>NZ_BAAAEN010000035.1:0-45721 GCF_039523035.1 Pigmentiphaga daeguensis
GCCCATCCTGTCGGCCATCGTGGTCGGCGACGCCGCCGGCCAGTCCCCGCCCCGGCCACCCTGTCCCCACCGGGAAGTCCCGCGCAGCGGGACCGGCTTCGCTGCGCTCGGCCCCCCCTGCCTGCCCCCTCCGCGCCAGACAAGACCGGATCAAGAACTCGATCCCATGCAATGTCCTACACATGGAGCTCTTCCAACTTGGCGCGCGTCGCATCATCCGGCTCGCCGGTCGCCTCCAATCCATACTGGCTCTGGAAGCGCTTGAGCGCATCACGCGTGGCGTCGCCGATGCTCCCGCTCTCGCCGCCGCAATCAAACCCCAGGTTCTCCAGCCTGCGCTGCACGCCGGCGTTGTCGCTGACCGGCCGCAGCGCGCCGATGGCGATGTCGTAGACCTCGGCGCCCTCGGACAGCGTCAACGTGGCGCTGCGCGTCTCGCCCGGGATGGGATGCTCCAGCTTGCCGTCGCCGTCGGTCACGCCGTGGATCACCTTGTCGCCGAAGACCAGGGTATAGGCTTCCTTGGCGCGCGGCTCGTCCAGCACCGTCAGCCGCAGCTTGAGCTTGGTGGGCTCGCCCTTGCGCGTGAACGTGTGGCGGGCGTCCACCGGCTTGCTGACCGACTTCGTCCCCTTGTCGGGAATGAAGATCTCGTCGCCCGGCACGAGCTGGTTGGGATCCTTGCGCTTGGCGCGCAGGCCGGCGTTGTTGCCGTGTTCCCAGATCGTCTTCCACAGGAATCCGTGGTCCTTGGCGATGCTGGCGATGCTGTCGTTCTCTCTCACCGTGTAGTTGGGCATGGCTTACTCCCAGGCCGAATCGTCCAGGCCGGGGAAGCTGATCTCGCAGTTCCCCGGGTCGAGGCGCGCCACCCGGGCCACGCCTTCCTGGTCGGTGGAGCGGGTGGCGGTCTTGCCGTTGGGCAGCTTGAACTTCACGCGTTCGCCCGTCACGGGCTGGCCTTCCTCGTCCAGCAGCTGGACCTCGATGTAGTGCGTCTTGTCCTGGTTCTCTTCCGACGTCGGGTCGTGCGTCGGCTCGTCGCCGTCCCCGCCGCCCTTGAAGACCTGGCCAGGGTCGGCGCGCGTGGCCAGCGCGGCCTGCATCACCTGCATGGGGGACACCAGAGAAGCCGCGCTGCCCGAGGCCGGGCCGCCGCCGCTGTTGATCATCACCATGGGCGCCTGGATGTGGATGCCGCCGGCCGAGATGTCGATGAAGCTGCCGCCGACCTTGAGCGACAGCTTGGCGCCGGCCTCCAGCACCACGTTCATGCCGGCCTTCAGGTAGTAGCTTTGCGAAACCGATTCGCTATGGCTCTTGAAGGACTCGCCCACGCCGCCGTCCACCTTCACCGACTGCGAGCCGGCGATGGCGACGGCCTGCATGCCGGTGATCTTCAGGTGATCGTCGCCGCCTATCTCGGCCACGCGGTCCTGCTTGATCTTTTCGTGGCGGTGGCGCTTGATCTCGTCCAGCCGGTCGCGTTCGACCACCAGGTGGTCGTCGTTGCCGATGGCGGTGCGGCGGTCGTTCCCCACGCGCAGGTCCATGTCTTTCTGGGCGTTCACGAACAGTTGCTCCTCGCCCTTCTTGTCCTCGAAGCGGATCTCGTTGAAACCCTCGCCGCCCTTGCTGGACATGGTCTTGATGGTGGACTTGGTCTGTTCCGCGGGCAGCGCGTAGGGCGGCATGTTGTCGGCGTTGTAGACGCTGCCCACCACGATGGGCCGGTCCGGGTCGCCGTCCAGGAAATCGACGATGACCTCCTGGCCGATGCGCGGGATGAACATCGCGCCCCACTGCCTGCCGGCCCAGACCTGGGCCACGCGCAGCCAGCACGAACTCTTCTCGTTGCGGTGGCTGCGGCGGTCCCAGAAGAAGTGGACCTTGATGCGGCCGTACTCGTCGGTGTAGATCTCTTCGCTCTTGGGGCCGGCGACCACGGCCGTCTGCGGTCCGTTCACGCGGGCGCGGGGCGTGCGCAGCGGCGCGCGGTACGTCACCCGGTGCGGAATCACCGATATCCGGTTGCCATAGGTGCTGGCCCGCTCGCCGCCCAGGTCGCCCAGGTTGTTGGTGCCGCTGTGCTCCACCGACACGATCAGGTATTCCTCGTTCATGGCGTCGATGGGATGGTCTTCCAGCTCGAACACATAGCCCGGCGTCAGCGTGCGGACGTTGCTGGCGCCTTCCAGGGTCTCGTACTCGACTTCCTCGGCCTCGATCTCCACCCGGGTCAACTGGTCGCCGTCGGCCAGTTCGGCATAGCCGCCGGGATGGCGGTAGCGTTCGAACTCGGCGTTGTTGCCCACGCGTATCAGGGAATTGATCGAGACCCGCATATCGGTGCCGGGCTTGGTGAAGTCGTAGTCGTTGGACACGTAGCGGCCGGTGCGCGAGGCGAAGCGGCGCGACAGCCACGAGATGCCGTCGCGCTCTTCCAGCAGGATCTGCTGGTGGAAGGGCAGCGTGGCCGTCTCCAGCCTGGGGTTGTTGTCCCGGTTGTCGGTTAGCACCATGATCTCGGCGTCTTCCTCGTGGCGGAAGAAGTAATGGATGCCCGCCCTCTCCAGCAGCCGCGAGATGAAGTTGAAGGTGGTTTCCCGGTACTGGGTGCAATAGACCAGGTCCGGATAGTCCTCGGTCAGGTGCAGTTCGTAGTCCGAGAAGCTGAATTCCTTGAACAGGGCCTCGACGATCCGGGGGATGCTCTGGTTCTGGAAGATGCGCGAGTCCTCGTGCAACTGCAGAAACCAGAACCACGGCACCACGTCGCAGACGTAGCGGGTGCTGTGATTGTCGTCGTCGTTCTGGCGCGGTTCGCCGGCGCGTTCGAAGCTCGACACCCAGCCGGTCCAGTGGCGTTCGCCGTCCTCGGTGTAGACGCGCAGGGTCACGCGCTGGCCCAGCAGGGCGGACGGCTTGATGTCCTCCTGTTCCGAGGCCAGCGTCAGGTGGAAGCGGAAGGGTTCGGACAGCCTTTCGTGCCCCTCGAAGGATTCGACCAGCAACGCGTCCTCGCCCAGCGGCGTGGCCAGGTCGAACAGCCGTTCGATGGTGGAGATGGCCATGGCCGTCAGCCGATGGTGTAGGCGAAGCCGCCGTCGGTCCCGATGCCGGCGCCGATGCGGGAGATCGGCTCGGCCGCGCCCATGCGGGCCAGCACGAGATCGGCCACCTCGGGCAACAGGGTGCCGGTCAGGATGTTGTCGATGTTGCGGGCGCCGGAGTCGACCTCGGTGCAGCGCTGCGCGATCGCGTCCACCAGCGCCTCGTCGTACTCGAACGCCGCCGCGTGATTGGCGCGTATGCGGCGGGCGATCTTGTCCAGCTTCAGCCGCACGATGCGCTTCATGTTCTCGTCGCGCAGCGGATAGTAGGGAACGAGCGCGCAGCGGCCCAGGAACGCGGGCTTGAAGGTTTCCTGCAGGTCGGGCCGCAGCAGCTCCAGCAGCTCGTCCACGGGCGGCCGGATGCGGCCGTTGTCGCTGGCCTGCATGATGAGGTCGGTGCCGGCGTTCGAGGTCAGGATGATCAGCGTGTTGCGGAAGTCGATCTCGCGCCCTTCGCCGTCTTCCATGTTGCCTTTGTCGAACACCTGGAAGAACAGCTCCAGCACGTCGGGGTGGGCTTTCTCGATCTCGTCCAGCAGCACGACGCTGTAGGGCCGCCGGCGGACCGCCTCGGTCAGGACGCCGCCCTCGCCGTAGCCCACGTAGCCCGGCGGCGAGCCTTTCAGGCTGGAGACGGTGTGCGCCTCCTGGTATTCGGACATGTTGATGGTGATCATGTTGCGCTCGCCGCCGTACAGGATGTCGGCCAGCGCGATGGCGGTCTCGGTCTTGCCCACGCCGCTGGTGCCCACCAGCAGGAACACGCCCTTGGGCTTGTTCGGGTCCTCCAGGTTCGCGCGCGAAGTGCGCACGCGCTGCGCGATGGCGCGCAGGGCATGGTCCTGGCCGATCACGCGTTCGGCCAGCAGCGTGTCCAGCCGGCGCACCGCGTCGATCTCGTCGGCCACCATGCGGCCCACCGGGATCCCTGTCCAGCCGGCGATCACTTCGGCCACCGCGTTGCCGTCCACCAGCGCGTGGACCATGGGCGCATCGCCTTGCGCGGCGCGCAGTTCGGCGCGCAGCCGGTCCAGTTCCTGCGCGGCGCCGGCGCGCTCGGGGGCGTCGGCCGGCAGGCCGGCCAGCGCATCCAGCCGGGTGCCGATCTCGGCCACCAGCTTGCGCTCTGCCGCCCATTTTTCCTTCAGGCGCTCCAGGGCGGACTGGACCTGTGCCGTGTCGGCCGCGATCTCCGCCAGGCGGCAGGCATGGTCCAGGCCCGTGGCGGCCTCCGACTCCAGTTGCGTGCGCTCGGTAGCCAGCGCCTCCAGCCTGCGCTGGGCGTCTTCCACCGCGGCCGGCGTGGCATGCTGGCCGACCGCGATCTTGGCGCAGGCCGTGTCCAGCACGCTGACGGCCTTGTCCGGCAACTGCCGCCCCGCCACGTAGCGCGACGACAGCTTCACGGCATCGGCCACGGCCTCGTCCAGGATGCGCACGCCGTGGTGCTTCGCCATGGCCGCCGCCACGCCGCGCAGCATGCCGACGGCCTTGGCGTCGGCGGGCTCCTCCACCTTGATCACCTGGAAGCGGCGGGTCAGCGCGGCGTCCTTCTCGAAGTATTTCTTGTATTCGCTCCACGTGGTGGCGGCGATGGTGCGCATCTCGCCCCGGGCCAGGGCCGGCTTGAGCAGGTTGGCCGCGTCGTTCTGGCCGGCCGCGCCGCCCGCGCCGATCAGCGTATGCGCCTCGTCGATGAACATGACGATGGGCTTGGGGCTGCGCTTGACCTCGTCGATCACGCCCTTGAGCCGGTTCTCGAATTCGCCCTTGACGCTGGCCCCCGCCTGCAGCAGGCCCAGGTCCAGCGACAGCAGCGTCACCCCGCGCAGCACGGGCGGCACGTCGTCGGCCACGATGCGGGCCGCCAGGCCCTCGACCACGGCGGTCTTGCCCACCCCCGGCTCGCCGGTCAGGATGGGGTTGTTCTGGCGCCGCCGCGACAGCACGTCCACCATCAGCCGTATTTCCTCGTCGCGGCCCAGCACCGGGTCCAGGTGGCCCTCGCGCGCCCGTTGCGTCAGGTCTATGCAGAAGCGGTCCAGGTTGGGCGTCGCGCTGGGCTTGCCGCCTGCGCCATCGGCCGCCGGCGCCTGGTCGGCCGGTGCGCCGGTGTCGCCCAGCGCCAGGGCGTCGCGCGCTTCCACCGACGCCGCGGCGATGGCGTGGAAGTTCTGCTGCAGCGATTCCAGGTTGATGCCCTGCAGCGACTTGATGGCGGGCGCCAGCAGGCGCCTGAGGTCGGCATCCGCCAGCAGCGCGATCAGCAGATGGCCGCTGCGTATCCTGGCCTCGCCGTATTCCACCGACGCGAACACCCAGGCGCGTTCCAGCAGCAGCGGCAGATGGGGCGACAGCGCCGGCGTGCGCGAGTTGCCGGTCTTGAAGGTATCCAGCGCGCGGTCCAGTTCCTTGCGCGCCTGGTCGGGGGGGACGTCGAACTGGCGCAGGATGCGCGTGACGTCCGTGTTCTCGGTCTCGAGCAGCTTGGACAGCAGGTGCTCGATCTCGACGTCGTAGTGGGTACGCGACAGGCACAGGCCGGCCGCTCCCTCCATGGCGCCCTTGCATACGCCGTTCAGGCGTCCCACCAAAGCCCGCAGGTTCACCGCCATGACTGGCCTCCCGTTGCGCTGAATTGAAATTCGCAGTCGTCCGCCGGCCGCGCGCTGCGCCGCCCGCCCAGCCAGGTGTTCCAGCCCAGGCGGGCGGCATCCGTGGTGGCGCCGCCCAGCCGCAGCGGCCTGACTTCGTCGGCGCGGACCGCCAGCCGGATGCGCAGGTCCAGCGCCAGCCCGGTCATGAACCGCGCCAGCTCCACCGTGCCGTCCAGCCAGCCCGCGCGCTTGTCCGGCGGTGGCAGCAACTGCTCGAAATGGCGGCGCCGCAGCGGTCCCACCCGCAGCCGCAGCGTGCTCTGCCGGTCCCAGAAGCGGCTGCCCAGCACGCATTGCCGCCCCAGCGTCGCGGCCTGCCGGCCCAGGCGCGTGCGGTCGCCGGCCGGCACCTCCTGCCAGGTGCCGACGCAGCTTTCCACCGCGACCGGCGCGCGCAGGTAGTCGCTCATGACCTGGGCCAGCGACCCGGCGCCGTGCGGCCGCTGCGACAGCAGGCCGGCGTAGTAGCCCAGCGCCGCGCCGGGCAGCGGGCGCCGCCGCGCCCGGGACCCTGCCGCGCGGCGCGGAAACAGGCTGCCGTAAAGATGGGGCGTGCCCATGCCGATCAGGTCGTAGACGTGCCGGTGCACGCCCGACTCGGCATCCGATTCCAGCGCGACCTCGGGGCGATGGCGGGCCCAGGCGCGCCAGAACAGTTCGATCAGCCGGTGGTTGAACAGGTCCAGGAAATCCTGCGCGGCCGGATCCCGCGCCTGGCGCAGGGCCATCAGCCACTCGGTGTAGTGGCGGGGCAGGACGCCCGATGGGCCGGCCAGGCCCATGAAGTTCACCCGCATCAGCTGCGGTCCGTCGGCGCCGGCCCACGCCGGCCGGTCGATGGAGGCGATCTCGTTCGGCGGGAAAAACAGGCCCAGCGTGGCGCCGAAGCGCAGGGCGTCCGGAGGGATCGCGCGCGTCCCCGCCGGCATGCCGGCGCCGCGCAGCAGCAGCCGCACGGCCTGGAAGAAGCCATATCGCTCCGGATGCGCTTGCAGCAGGGCCAGGTGGCTGTGGACGGGAGCGGCCATGGCGCTACACCAGGTGCTGGTTGCCCGAGCGCGGGGCGAAGGTGGCCATGGCGGCTTCGCGCTGCAAGGTGCGCACGGTCAGCCGGGTCCAGGAATTCGCCGTGCAGTACAGCCCGAAGAAACGGTCGAGCACGCAGGCCAGCAGGTAGACGCCCGAGCCCACGTACTGGCTTTCGTCGAAGGTCAGGGTGATGTCCGTGCCGCGCACGAAGGCCTGGCGCGGCGCCGCGCCCACGCGTGCGACCGAGGGCGCGCCGGCCACGTCCACGATGCCGGCGATCTGCTTGCGCAGGCTGGCCGAGTCGGTGAAGTTGTACAGGCTCAGTATCTCCAGCAGCGCTTCGCGTCCGCCCTCGACGATGGACAGATGGTTCAGCGCCAGGTGGGAGATCAGCCGCCACTGGTTGGCCAGGCGCATGGGCGCGCGCCAGGTGGCGGTGGGCTTCTTCAGCAGCCGCGCGCCGGAAACGGCGCCGGCGTCCTCGAGTTGCAGATTGCTGTCCTCGCCGCCGAAGGGCAGGAGCGCCGGCAGGTCGCGGTTGGTGCAGGTCAGCATGATGGACAGCGTGTCCACCGACGGCACGCTGGGATCCATGTCCTTGTCGACCAGCGCGATGCGCATGTCCGTGCCCTCGTCCGACGGCTGCGACGAAGGGACCCGGCGGGCGATCCAGTAGGTGCCGGGCTCCTGCTCCAGGCCGTGCGCCACCGAGAAGAAGGGCAGGAACTCCCGCACGTGCTCCTGCGACACGCCGCGGGTGTGCCGGCGCACGCCGTCCACCGAATAGACCTCGAGTCCCAGCGGACGCCGCACGTCGGGGATCACGGGATATTCGTGCAGCTCGTGCGTCAGCCGCACCGGTTCGGCCGGTTGCGAGAAAAGATTGACGATGGGCGTGCAATGCAGCCTGAAGGTATCGCGGCCCACCGTCTGCTCCAGCCGGCCCAGGCGCTCCTGGCGGCCGAAGGGCGCGAGCAGGAAGCGTATCTCGATGCCGCGGGCGAAGCGGCGCAGGTCCAGGCCGGCCAGGTCCACGAACAGGAATTTCTCCGGCAGGACGAAGTATTCCTGGATCAGCCGGTAGCCCAGGAACGAGCGGGGATCGTAGTCCAGCAGCCCTTCGCCCTCGCCGAAGCCCACCGGACGCAGGCAGGAGGCGGGCAGCTCCAGCGGCTCGGCCGCGGGCTGTCCCTCGGCCGCCGCGATCTGCACCCGGCTGGTACTGTTGAGCAGCAGTTCGTGCAGCGCATGCACCAGCGGGCTTTCGCCATCCAGGTAGAAGCGCAGCGTGTCGACGCCCAGCTGGGCGAAGCTGGCCTGGCCGCGGGTCTCCACGCGCACGCTGATGGTGGCGGCCGTCTCCGCGCCGCGCAGCGCGAAGGCCGAGCGTTCGATGGATTCACAGCGGGCGGCCGTGACCTCCAGCGGCCAGACCTCCACCGGCCAGGCATTGCGGTAGCGCACGGGCTCGCCCTGCACGGGGCGCGTCAACAGCGTGGTGCCGCGCTCGACGCGCTGCGCGCCGCTCAGCTCCGCGCCCGGCGCCAGCAGCAACTGGGCGATGGACATCGAAGGCACGGGCCGCAGGAAGTGCGGATACAGCACCGACAGGAAAGCCTCGGTGATCTGCGGGAAATCGTCGTCCAGCTTCTTGTGGATACGCGAGGCGATGAAGGCGAAGGACTCGATCAGGCGTTCGACGTGAGGGTCTTCGTAGACATCGCCGTCCAGCAGCAGCCGCGCCGCGATCTTGGGATAGCGCGCGGCGAACTCCTTCGAGAGCTTGCGCAGATGCGTGAGCTCGTCTTCGTAGTAGGGAAGGAGTTCCTCGAGCATGGGCGGACGATCCGGCGCGTTGGAGCATGCAGTCTAGGAGGGGACGGCGGCCCCGGCCATTCGTCGAATGGCCTATTACTCGTGGCATCCGGCGGGTGCCGAGATGTCCTACTGCTCCACGCAGTTGTCCGGATCGGGAACCACGCATTCGGCCAGCACCGCCGGGCCGCCCAGCGAGCGCGTGCGCACCGCGGCCGTCATGGCCGCGGTCTGGAGATCTCGCGGCAATAGCAGCCACATCCGGCCGGTTTCCTTCATGCGCGCGGCCCGGTCGCCGGCCGTGGGGCCGAAGCCCCAGAAGTAGTCGGCGCGCACCGTGCCGCGTATGGCGCCGCCGGTGTCCTGCGCGAACATCAGCCGGTTGACGGTGCCGGCCGCGGGAGAAGGGTCGCCGGTGGATACGAAGACCGGGTAGCCCAGGGGCGTGGTGCGCGGATCCACCGCGATGGAGCGGCCCGCCGTCAGCGGCACGCCCAGCGCGCCCAGCGGACCTTGCGGGCCATCGGGGATCAGCCGAAAGAAAACGTAGCTGGGGTCGGGGATGCCGGTTGCCTGCCCGGCCCCGCCCATGGCGGCGGGCGCGGCGGGGGACGCATCCGCGGGCGTGGCGGGCGCGGGGTTCGCGGCGGGCCGCGCCGGCGCCTTTCCGCCCAGCGCCGCGATGATGGCCGCGACGTCCGGATCGGGGGCCGCGGGCCGGCTGGCCGGCGAGGCGGCGGCAGAAGGCGTGGCCACGGGCATCGCGGCGGCAGGCGAGGGCGCGGCCGGGCGCGCCGGCGTCCCGTTGCCGCGCCCCTGCAAGGCGGCGATGATGCGCGCCACGTCGGGATCGCGCTGGATGGCCGGGGCGGCACGCGGGCTTGCCACCGGCTGCAAGGCCGACGAGGTGGCGGCGGCGCTGCCGCCTCCCAGCGCCAGGCCGCGAGTCTTGATCGCCGCGCCGACGGTGGCGGTGTCGGCGCTCGATGCCTGCGGCAGGAAAGGATGGCCGTTCTGCTCGCCATAGGCCACGCGCAGGGTTTCGCCGCTTGCCAGCCGGATCTTGCCGGAGCCCTGGATCTGCAGCGAATACAGCGCATAGGCATCGTTCACCCAGGCCAGCACCTGCGCGTCCAGCGCGCGCCGCTCGATGTCCTGGCGCGACCAGTACGGCACGATGCGGCTGCCCTCGACCCGCACGCGATAGCGTTTGTCGCGGATACCCGGCGTCAGTCCGCCCATGTCCACGTCGTACTGGCGCGCCCCGGGCGAGCCGGGGGCGGCGGGCGTCAGCCGGCGGTCGTCCAGCCGCAGCCACTGCCGCTTGCCCGCGGCCGCCACCTGCGCGTCCAGGAACAGCAGGTCGGCCGGCACGCCGTGGACGGGGTAGGGGTAGCGGGAACTGCGCGTGCGGCTGCCTTCCAGCAGCGGTTCGTAGTAGCCGGTGATGACGCCTTCGTCGCTCTGGTCCGGGTTCTGCATGGAATAGGCGTGGAAGCGCTGTTCGAAGAAGGCGCGGATGCCGCCATCGTCCGTGGCCGCGATGCGGCCGGCCGCCGCGCACAGCTCATCCCAGACCGGTTTCTTGCCCAGCGCCAGGCAGCTCTGGCGGAAGGCGCTCAGGCTCTCGCGCGCCGAGTCGGCCGACCAGCCGGGCAGGGCCGAGAACGGCACCGGCTCGAAGCGCGCGTACCGGGTGGAGAAAGGCGTGCCCAGGCCCTCTGGCTGCGGCTGCGCGGGCGCACCGCCGTCCGTGGCGGGAGGCGCGGCGGCTGCCGCGGGACGGGCGGCGGCCGCGGGCGACGGCGCCGGTGGCATCGGTGGCGTGGGCGCGGTCGCCGCGGCCGTGGGCACGGCGGGCGGCGGCTGCCGCGTGGCCGGCGCGGTGCAGGCGGCCAAGGCCAGCAGGCCGGCACCGGCGGCGGCCGTCATGGTCAGCCCCCGGGGCGGGGCCACACGAACGTGGCTGGTCTCGGGCGTCATGGCGCTTCTCCCGACAGGATCCTGGCCATGCAGTGTGACGCCGCGCCGGCGTCCGTTCCATACCACTTAGGGCGTAGGACCCATCCCCGGCCTGTGCGAGCCTCCCTTCAGCGGGAGGCGGCCCTAGGGAGAAGAGGCCGCGAGCCGCTGCTGTTGTTCCCCATATTCGGCGGCCAGCCGCGCCAGCCGGGATTGCCGCGCCTGTTCCGAGACCCACTGGCCCTGGAGGGCCTGGCGCTGCGCGAGCTGGTATTCCAATCGCAATACCTGCACCAGCACCCGGTTGTCGGCGGGCGGGAAGCCGGCCAGTCCGTGCAGCCGGCCCAGCACCACGCGCTCGGCGTCGGCGCGCGCGCCGGCGCCATGGCCGTAGCCGCTCAGGAAGGTGCGGACCCTGTCGCGCATCGCGTCGGGGAAGCCTCGTTGCATGACGATGGCGCCATGGGGAATCAGGTCCGATTCCCAGATGATCTTCAGTTTCGCCGCTTCCTGGGGGAAGTGGGAGCGGAAGCGATCCAGGTCGGCGGTGTTGTTGGTGGCCACGTCCACATCGCCGTTGGCCACCGCCAGCGCCGTGCCCTGGTGGCCGTCCACGAGTTCGCTGGGGAAATGGCGTTCGATCGCGATGCCGCGGGGCGCGAACAACTGCAGCTGGGGAATGACGTAGCCCGACATCGATTGCGTCTCGCCCATGCCCAGGCGCCACTTGCCGGGCTGGTTCAGCACGTCGTCCAGGCTCTGGATGGGGCCGTCCTTGCGCACGATCAGGACCGAGCGGTAGCCGGGCAGTCCGTCCGGCCGCACCACCTGGTTCAGCACCGTCATCCCGTATTGCAGCACGGCTTCGAGTGCGAGCTTGCCCGACACGAAGGCCAGGTCCACGCGGTTTTCCTGCATGGCCAGGCGCAGGCCTTCGTAGGAAGTAAAGGACAGGGCGACGACGGGCCGGCCCACCGAGGCGCCCATGTCGTCCAGCAGCGGCTTCCAGTCCTGGCGCGATTCCAGCGCGCCGCCCAGCGGCAGCACGCCGAAACGCAGCGCGGCCTCCTGTGCCCACGACATGCCCGGCAGGACGGCCAGCGTGATGCTGGCGAGCAGCAGCGCGAACGACATCCGGCGGACGAGGAACTGGGCGAGCGTGGACACGGTAACGGGAGCGTGAATCGGGGCATCGGATCATCGCACCAACCCGCGCGGACAGAAAGAGACGACATATTTGGCAACAGAATCTGCAAGAATCGAATTCGCTTGTCTTGGCGAACGGGGCTATCCACAATCACGAGACCTTCACTATCCGTCTCCGCATGGCCGCGCCGTCGCGTCTCGCCGATCTTTCCCGCCGCTCCGTCGGCAGCGTGCCGCTTGCCGTGCGGCTGATGCTGCTCAGCCTGGTGCCGGCCGCGGTGGCCATCCTGTTGGCCATGTCGGTGCTGGCCCGCCATCACCTGACCGAGCTGACCGAGCTGACCGAGAACAACGCGCGGGCGGTGGCCCGGCAGGTTGCCACGCTGTCGCGCACGCCGCTGATGCGCATGGACCGCCGCGCGCTGCTCAACGCCGCGCGCGTGGGCAGCCAGCAGCCGGGCGTCAGGCAGGTGCAGATACGCACCCTGGATGGCGAGATCGTGGCCCAGTCGGGGTTCTGGACCAAGCCCACCGATCCGCCGGGACTGGAGGTGCTCGAACCCATAGATAGCGAAGAATCGGCGCGCGCCGGCGAAGTCATGGTCGAATTCGACCTGGAATCCATCGCCGCGGCGCGCCGCAACCTGTGGTCCACCCTGGCAGCGTTGCTGGGCGCCTGCCTGCTGGGCGTGGGCATCGCCGGATGGTGGGCGGCGCGGCGCATCAGCGCTCCCATACGCAAGCTGGCCGAGGTCGTCGACCGGCTGGGCGAGGGCGAGGAGGTCGAGGTCGAGACCGGCGCCACCGCCGAGGTCGGCCGCCTGCAGCACGGGTTCAAGGTGGCGGCCCAGGCGCTGGCGGACAGCCGCAAGACCATGGAGAGCCAGATCGCCCAGGCCACCCAGGAACTGGCCCTGAAGAACGCCCAGCTGGAAGCCGCCAACCAGGGCAAGACGCGTCTGCTGGCCGCGGCCAGCCACGACCTGCGCCAGCCCCTGCATGCGCTCACGCTGTTCGCCGATGCCCTGCGCTCGGACGAGACCGACCCGCCGCGCCTGGCCTGCATCGCCTCCATCCAGGAGTGCGTGCATTCGCTGGACCGCCTGTTCTCCGAACTGCTCAACCTGTCCCAGATCGACGCGGGCGCGGTGCGCGTGCAGCGTGCCGTGTTCCCGCTCGATCGCCTGTTCGACGACATCAGCCGCAACTTCCGCCCCCAGGCCGAGGAACAGGGGCTGCGGCTGGTCGTGCGCAAGACCGACGCCTGGGTCGATTGCGACTACGTCATGCTGTCGCGCATCCTGAACAACCTGGTCAGCAACGCGCTGCGCCACACCACGCAGGGCGGCGTGCTGGTCGGCGCCCGCCGGGACGGCGCGGGAGGCCTGCGCATAGGCGTGTGGGACACGGGCGTGGGCATCGCGCCCGAGCACCAGCAAAAGGTATTCGAGGAGTTCTACCAGGTGGACGCGTCCAGTTCGCGCGGATCGCGCGGGCTGGGCCTGGGCCTGGCCACGGTGCGCCGCCTGTGCGACCTGCTGCACATGCCGCTGCGGCTGCAATCCCGCGTGGGCCGGGGCACGGTGGTGTCGGTGGTCGCGCCGCAGGCGGCTCCCGCCGAGGCACCGCTCCCCTGCCCGGCGCAGGGCGCCAAGGTGGATTTCACGGGCATGTTCATGCTCGTGATCGACGACGAGCCCAATATCCTCGAAGGGCTGTCGCTGGTGCTGCGCAACTGGGGCGCCGAGGTGGCCGTGGCCGAAAGCCGGTCGCAGGTGCTGGCGCTGGCGCAGCAGTGGACGCGGCCGCCCGACGTGATCATTACCGACCTGTTGCTGCGCGATGGCGAGAACGGGCTCGAGGTGCTGCGCGCGCTCGACGCGCATCCCGGCATGCGCGGCCGCCGCGCGGCGCGCCTGCTGGTCACCGGCGAGACCAAGCCGGACCGGCTGCGCGAGATCGCCGACGCCGGTGTCGCGGTGCTGCACAAACCGGTGACCAGCGAAGTGCTCAGGCAGGCGCTGGCGACCGTGCTGCGCGATGCGCGTGGCGACCGCTACTTGACGGCATAGGCCTGGGTATTGAGCTGCAGCACCGCGTCGAACTGCACTTTCTCGCGGTCGGGACCCAGCGACAGCAGGGCATCCACCTTGAAGCGCAGCACGCGCTCGTACTGGCGGGGAGCCTCCAGCCCCACCCTGACGCGGGAGAGGCGGCTCTCGTGCTGCGTAATGGCCGCCTCCAGCGCGCGCCGTATCCGGTCGCGATCGTGCGGGCTGAGCAGGCTGTAGGACGAGAAATCGGGAATGCCGTAGGTCAGCGACGACTTGCGGCATTCGGCATAGGCTTGCGGAATCAGGCGCGCGCCTTCCGAGCGCGTGTTCAGCAGCGCTTCCAGGTCGCGCGAGACGGCCTCGCGCAGCGCGTAGATATCGGCGCGGCCGCTGTCGGCCGACGCCGATTCCAGACGTTCGATCAGGCTCTTCATAAGGGGAGCCCACCCCCTACCCGCTGACGCGGGCCCCCTCAAGGGGGCGGCGCTGGCGGACCGGCAAAGCCGGATCCGCGGCGCCCTGGGTCTAGTACCGGTTTCTTGGTACGCCACACCGTTGCTGCCGCTGGCAGCCAACGAAGGACGGTGCCACAAACCAAGAAACCCGCACTAGACCCAGGATGCGGTGGATCCGGCTTTGCCGGTCCACCCGCATCGCCCCCTGGGGGGCGCGCGTAAGCGCGTAGGGGGGGACCTCTACACCTTCACGTTCTTCTTCAAGTCCCAGCCCGCGGACGCGTTGCCCGACGACTTCCCGTCGATGCCTATCTTGCTGTAGGTCATCTCGATCTTGCCGAAGCCCAGCGCGACGGCTTCCAGCGGTACGTCCTGCGTATTATCGGAGGCGCCGTCGCGGTTGACCGAGGTCACGATCACGTCGGTCAGCTTGTACTCCATGTACTTCTCTTTCTGGCCGCCGGCGCGGTTCAGCGTGATGGTCGCCTTGGGAATGGTGGCCCCGGTGCAGCAGTATTCGAACAGCTTGGGGCTGGCGATGTCCAGGTTGTGCAGGAAGGTGAAGTTCTTCACCTCGACCCGCGCCGATCCGAGGTTGCCCGACGACGATGCGGTGTTCGACTGGGGCTGGGACGCGCCGAAGCCGTAGTTCTGGATCTCGATCCAGTCCTTGTGCTTCTCGTCCGTGCTTTCCCCCTTGATCCCTTCAAGCTGGATGAATGCGTCGAATGCCATGATTCAGACTCCTCGTGGTGAATTAGCGGGCCGACTGCGGTAGTTCGGCCACCAGGCGCAGCGAGACGCTCAGTTCGTCCAGCTGGTAGTGCGGGCGCAGGAAGGCGGCGGCCTTGTAGGCGCCCGGCTTGCCGGGTATCTCGGCCACTTCGATACGGGCTTCGCGCAGCGGGAACTGGGCCTTGCGTTCCTGCGAGGCCATGTCGTCCAGCAGGACGTACTGCGCGACCCAGTTGTTCAGGTAGGTCTCGACGCTGGCCTTCGAGGCGAAGCTGCCGATCTTGTCGCGCATCATCGTCTTCAGGTAGTGCGCGATGCGGCTGACCGCGTAGATGTATTGCAGCTGCGACGACAGCCGGGCATTGGCATTGGCGGCGTCGGTGTTGTATTCCTTGGCCTTCTGCGCCGACTGGGTCGAGAAGAACGCCGCGTAGTCCGTGCCCTTGCAATGCACCAGCGGGATGAAGCCCAGGTCCGCCAGTTCCTTCTCGCGCCGGTCGGTGATGGCGATCTCGGTCGGGCATTTCAGCGCGACCTCGCCGTCGTCGGTGGCGAAGGTGTGCGTGGGCAGCCCCTCGACCAGTCCGCCGCCTTCCACCCCGCGGATCGCCGCGCACCAGCCGTAGCGGGCGAAGGCATCGGTGATGCGCGCACCCAGCGAGTACGCGGCGTTGCTCCACAGGTACTTGGAGTGATCCTTGCCGGTCACGTCTTCCTGGAAGTTGAAGGCCTCCACCGGCGCCGTGTCCGGGCCGTAGGGCAGGCGCCCCAGTACGTGCGGCATGGCCAGCCCGACATAGCGCGCGTCCTCCGACGCGCGGAAGGATTTCCACTTGGCGTACTCGACCGTGTCGAAGATCTTGGCCAGGTCCCGCGGCCCCGCCAGGTCGGTGAAGCTCTCGAACCCGAACAGCTCGGGCGAGGCGGCCGACAGGAAGGGCGCATGCGCCGAGGCGGCGATGTGCGACATCTCCTCCAGCAGGTACATGTCCTCGGGATGGCGCGTGAACTCGTAGTCGCCGATCAGCGTCGCGAAGGGCGCCCCGCCGAAGGTGCCGTACTCTTCCTCGTACACCTTCTTGAACAGCGCCGACTGGTCGAAGTCCGAGGCGCTCTTCAGGTCCTTCACCAGTTCCTTCTTGCTGGCGTTGAACAGCTTGACCTTCAGCGTGGTGCTGGTCTCCGAGCTGTCGATCAGGTACTTCAGTCCGCGCCAGCTGCCTTCCAGCTGCTGGAACTCGGGCGCGTGCATGACGGCCGACAATTGGTCGGACAGCACCGCGTCCAGCTGCGCGATGCGCGCGTCGATGGAGGCGATGGCGTCGCGCGAGATCGTCACCTCGCCGTCGGCGATCTGGCCGACCAGCTCGGCGATCAGGTCCCGCGCCCGTTCCTTTTCGGTATCGGAGCGGGCGATGCGGCTTTGCGACAGGATGGAATCGAGCAGCGAAGCGGACTCGGCTTCGGCGGATGCGGCGGGCGCCGCGCCTTGTTGCTGGGTGTCGGCCATGGGCGTTCTCCGGTGGCTACGGTGCGTCAGGCTTCGGGGGTGTCGTCTTTCGCGACTTCCCGGGACAGCTGGGCGATCTTGTCGGTGTTCTGCAGCACCTCGCTCAGCAATTCCTCGAACTTGTCGTTGCCGGCCATCTTGTTGCGCAGGTCGGCCAGCTTCTGGCGGGCTTCCAGCAACTTGCGTAGCGGCTCGATCTGCTGCACGAGCTTCTCCGGCTCGAAATCGGCCAGGCTCTTGAAATTCAGCGTCACGCCTATGCGCGATCCGTCGTTGGTCAGCTTGTTGTCCACCTGGTATTGCAGGCGCGGCTTCATGCCCTTGAGCACGTCGTCGAAGTTGTCCTTGTCGATGTTGACGAACTTGCGGTCCTTCAACCGGGGCAGGGGCTCCTCGGGCTTGCCGCTGAAATCGCCCAGCACGCCGGCGACGAAAGGCAGTTCCTTCTTCTCGATGGCGTCGCCGATCTCCACGTCGTAGGTCAGCTGGACCCGGGGCGCGCGGACACGGTCGAGCTTGTGCTGGGTGCTTTCCTTCTTGGCCATGATCGCTCTCCTTGGCGTAGCCGGCGGTCGAACGGGAATGCGGTGCAGTCTAGAAAGGCGGGGCCGGCGGTGGTAGTAGCCAGACGGCCAGACGTGGAGATAGGCCGGAAGGGGTAGGGGGTGAATGCTGCCTGCGAGGCAGGACGGAATTGTCCAGCGTGGTGTGGGCGGCGACGTTATGGATTCATATGATCGAACGGATAGCGAGATCTCGTCGAATATCTATAAATAGGTATAATTAATGAGGGTGATCGAGTTGAAGCCGCTGCGATGGATCGCGTCCGCGAGAAAAGACCTTCGCGCGATGCCGGAAGCCGTGCAGAATATGTTTGGCTATGCCCTCTACCTGGCCCAGGGCGGCCAGAAGCACCCGCAGGCGAAGCCGCTCAAGGGGTTTGGCAGCTCCGGTGTGCTCGAGGTAGTCGAAGATTTCCTGGGCGACACTTACCGTGCTGTCTATACGATCCGTTATCCGTCGGCCGTCTATGTACTACATTGTTTTCAGAAGAAGTCCGTGCGTGGTATTGCCACGCCCAGGCCGGACATCGAACTGATCAGGGCTCGGTTGAAGAGTGTGGACGAGTACGAGGCCAGAGCATGAATGACACCAAGGATTTCCCTATTGAGCAAGGCACGGAAAATGTCTACTCGGATCTGGGGTACCCGGACGCCGCCGACATGCTCGTCAAGGCCGAATTGGTCAGAGAGATCTCGCAGATCCTAATGGATCGCAAGTTGACGCAGCAGCAGGCCTCCAACATCCTGGGCATGCCGCAACCGAAGCTGTCCGAGATGCTGCGAGGGAAGTTCCGAGGCATCAGTCAGGCGAAGATGATCGAATGTCTGAACAGGCTGGGCCGCGACGTGGATATCGTCGTCCGGAAAACCAGGCGTCAGGCGGCGGGGCACACGCAAGTCGTCGTGGCCTGAAGAAGGCCCGTCACCCCCGCGGCACCCCTATCCGATCCCGTATCACCCCCAGCACCGAATCGTCGCTCACCACCTCCGCCAGCCATTGATCCAGCGGCATGTCGGCCCAGCTGACCGCGCGTTCCAGCAAGAAGGACACGGGGCTGTGCGGCTCCACGCGCTTGAAGTGGGCGGCGATCTCGCCCACGGTGCGCAGCAGCTCGGCGCGGGCCTGGAAATCCACCACCACGCGCGGCACGGCCATCGTGGCCGCGGCCGCCGGCACGGCCTGCAACGCGGGCGCCGGCGTCGCGGCAGGCACCGTGGGAACGACGACCGCGGTTTCGCCGGCCTCCTGTCCCTGTCGGGGCGCGATCCCCAGGTTCTGCGCCGCCCGCCCCAGCACCTGGCGCGCGCGCTTGAGCCCGTCGCCCAGGTCGGCCAGGCTGGGCGCCTGGCGGCCGAAACGCTGGTCGACCAGCGCCTGCAAACGGTCGAAGGCGGCCTGCGCCGCGTCCACGGCGGCCAGGGTGTCCGACACGAAGCCCGGGCCGCTGCCTTCGATGGCCTTGTCCACCGACTCCCCCGTGGGCTTGCCCGCGTCCAGGGCCTCCTGGTAGGCGGCGGCGTTCTGGCGCGCCAGGTTGTCCACCTCGCGCGAGTCCTGCCAGTCGATCAGCGTGACATAGGGCGCGGAAGCGGTCAGCGGCGCCTTTTTCAGGGCCAATCCGCCGTAGACGTTGAACCAGGCCAGCTTGCTGGCGCGTTCCTCCAGGTCGTCGCCATCGGGCCGTGGATGCAGGCCGTCCCAGTAAGCCTCGAGCAGGCCGTGCAGCACGCCCATCGCGTCGGCGGCGCCGGCCAGTCCATGGCGGGCGATCAGGGCCTCGCCCAGCCAGACGGCGGCCTGCAGGTCCTTGCTCTGGCTTTGCAGCACCTCGGCGGCCAGTTCGGCGGCGGCCCGCCAGTCGGCGGTTTTGAGCTCGGTCTGCCAGTCGCCCTGCGACAGCGACGCATCGTCCGCGCGGCGCGCTTCCCGGATGCGGTCGTAGGCGTCCGAGAACGAGGCGTCCTCGCCGCAGGGATCGTTCCCGGCGATGGGTTGCATCAGTTCGGCGATATCGATGGCCATGGGAATCTCCAGGTCGTCATTCCAGGATGGAGGTCGGCAGCGCGGCGGCCGGTTCGGTGCGGGCGTTCAGGAAGCGCAGCATGTCGTCGGACGGGCGCACGTCCATGAAGACCCGGGCCTCGGTGAAGCCTTGCTGGGCCAGCCGGGCGGACAGCTCCTTCCATTGGATGGGCCCGTACGAAGTGCGGAAATCGGGCAGCCGGAAGGCGTGCGAGCCCGAACGGAAATCGGCGATCAGGGTGGCGAAGCCCTCGGCGCCGGGATAGATCAGCGTCAGGCGGGGCCCCAGGGCAGGCGCGGGAGCGGGAACGGCCGCGGGCACCGCGCCGGGCGCGGCGGCAACGGGCGCCTCCGGCGGCGCGGGCAGCGAGATGTGCAGGCGCGCCTCGATGCAGCTGTCGGGCGACCAGAACACCTGGGCCGTGGCGTCGGCCAGCGACTCCGCGCGGGTGGACGCGAGGTAGGTGCGCTCGCGGCAGACCACTTCCAGCACGGTGCCCTGCGGCCCCTCGCTGGCGGCGCCTAGGCGCGTGGGCTGCGAGAACTGGAAGCTGCCGGCCAGAAAGGGCTTGTTGACCTGGGCCGACAGGATGCGCCGTTCGGCCGCGACCATGCCCTGGTAGGCGGGCGACAGCGGCAGGCCGATGCCGGCGATGCGCGTGGGCGTGCGTTCGCGTTCGGTGATGAAAGGCTGCAGCCAGTCCTTCACGAAGGCCGTCAGCCGGCCCTGTTCGCCGTACAGCGCATCCGCCTGTTCCTTGGGGGGCATGCCGCGCAGCGCGGCGACCACGCTTTCGTTCCACCGGGCCTGGACGAACTGGCCGGCGCGCTGCACGGTCAGGTACAGCAGCAGCCGCGACGGCCCCTGCACCACGGACCAGGCGGCCAGGTCGTCGCCCTTGAAAACGGCGGCGAACTGCTCTCCCGGCTTGTCCACGGAAGACAGCAGGGCGGCGTAGTCGGCGGCGGGCGGCTGGGGCGGCGCGCCCTTGGCGCGGAACAGCTCGGCCGCGATGTCGTAGGCTTCCTGGCCGCTGGCGTCGGCGCGCAGGCGCAGGTAGGCGCGCGCGTAGTCCGGCCGCTGGGGGCGCAGCACGCGTTCGGTGGTATCGATCTCGGCCAGCAGCCAGGCGGGGGGCTGGATGGGCTCGGCGCCCCACCACCGGCCGAACATCCCGGCCACGGCATCGGCCAGGAAGCCTCCCAGGGGGCGCCAGGCGCCCAGCCAATCATCCTTGGCGCGGGCCCACGCCCGGGTCCAGCGCGTGCCCAGGGGCAGCGCGAGGTCCAGCCCTTGCAGCTCGCGGTCGGTGGCGGCGGCCAGCAGCGCGTACGGATCCTCGGCCGTTCCCGCGCGCTCGCCCATGGCGTCGAGCTGGGGGCGCCACAGCGCGGTGCCTTCGAAGAACCTGGCCTGGAAACGCCCCCATGCGCGAAAGTACTCGCTGAAGTACTGGGCTCGGAACGTTTCCAGGACAGGCTTGCGCTCGGGAACGGCGTCGGCGGCGGTGCGCAGCAGCGGGGCCAGCACGTCCCGCCAGGTCTGGCGCGTGAACGCGGCCGACACCTGGGGCATGGCGGCCGCCTCCACGCCCACCACGCGGTCGGACGGCAGCCAGAAGGCGGTCAGGACGATCGGGTCACGCCGCTGGTCGGCCCAGGCGCGCACGTCGTCCGGACGAAGCGTATGGGCCGCCAGCAGGCGGGCCAGGAGCGCGCGCAGGCGCTGGGCTTCCGCGTCCAGCGTGGCCGATTGCTGCCAGCGCAGGTAGCCCATGTAGGTGGTGAGCAGGGCGGCGGCGTGTTCGCGATCGGCCCGCGCGTCCTGCTCACCCGAGACAAAAGGGCTGAACAGCCTCGCATTCTGGTCGAAGGCCAGGTTGTTCGCCGCCTCCTGCTGGCATGCGTCACTCTGCCGGCGGCAATGGTCCAGCATGCGCAGCCGCTGGGACACCGCCAGCAGGTGCTCCAGGCCGGCCTGGTTGCGCGCAAGGTCGGTCTCGATGATCTGGTCGTACGGCGCCAGGATCAGGTTGGAGAAATCGCGCAGCACCTGTTCCTTCATCCGCTCGATGTCGGAGTCGGCCCGCCGCAGGCCGAATCCCAGGCCGGTTTCGGCGCGCGCCACCTCCAGCTGCTCGATGGTCCGGCCGCAGCGGGCCAGCCAGCCTATGCGCGCGGCCGCCACCGCGTCGCTGGGTTCGCGGCAGGCCGTCTGCGTCTGCGCCAGCAGCTTGCCGTCGTCCTGCCGGGCGTTGGCGAAGCCGTAGCTCAGCATGGCCGACAAGCCCAGCATCGCGCCCACGCCCACCGCCGCGATCGCCATCTTGCCGGCGTTGCCGCGCAAGCTGGGCGAGGCCAGCGGCTGGTCGGCGGGCAGGAAGCGGGTGAAGAGATCGTCCAGAAACCCGCCCGCCACCCCGCTCTTGCCCGCGGCGGTATCCGGCGGCGACCCGGTCAGGAACAGGCCGCGCCAGCGGGGCGTGCGCTGGAAGGGATTGTCTTCCAGCATCAGGCCGACCAGGGTCGCCAGGCCGGGCTCCAGCGCGCGCACGTGCTCGACGAATTCATAGATGGCCCGGCGTCCGGCCGGCGTGGCCTGGCCGCGCAGCGCGGTGATCCGCAGCGCGTGCAGGCGCTGCACGATGGGCGTGTAGAGCTCTTCCAGCTTGCCGCCGGTGGCCGCGCTGATTTCCTCGGTATCCGACAGCCGGTGCCCCACCGCCTGCGCCAGCGCCTGTTCCGGCACGGCGGCGGCGAAGGCGCCGTAGCCGGGCAGCCGGTCCAGCCCGGTCACCACCAGATAGACGGGCAGCTGCACCTGCAGATGTTCCAGCGCCTCGTCCACCAGCCGCCGCAGCCGCATCGCCACCGGCCGCACGGCATCCGGCCCGCCCAGCAGCGTGCGCGCCCCCATGCACACGACGATGCCGTTCAGCGGCAGCTTGTCCCGCTCGGTGGACAGCAGCATCAGCGCCTGGTACCACAGCCCCCGCTCCACGCGGGCCGAGGCGTCGCAGACCGCCGAGGGCGGCGTCTCGATCGCGATCATGGACTTGAAGAACCACCATCGCCAATAACCGTCGGGCTGGGGATCGGGAGGCGGGAAGGGCGAGACCCGGTTGGCGGCGCGCAGCAGGCCGTCCACGCCCGCCTGCTCGTCGCCCACGAACAGCATCCAGGGGATGCGGTAGAGCGGATCGCGGCCCTTGCCGATCTCGGGCGAACGCTGGATGGCCTGGCGCGCCTGGGCGATGGCGGCGCGCATGCGCTCCAGCGCCACCTTCTCGTCCTCCGGGTTGCCCGGGCCCAGGTCGCCGATGCGCTTGCGCGCGAAGCCCCGGCGCGAGAACCGCTTGGCGCCCGAGGCGAACCACCACAGCACGGCGAAGGCGACCAGGCACAGGGCCAGTACCTGCCAGAACCGGGCGGGCAGCAGCGGCAGCACCAGCGTGGCCACGAGCACGACCAGCGCGGCGATCGCCAGCAGCAGGACGACGGCGGTGGCCACGCGGACGGGCCGCTTCTTCATGCCGGGCAGGCGTTCCAGCGGCTGGGCGATACGGTCGAGGAAGCTCATGGCGTCACCGCTTCGGTTCGGTTTGCAGGAACAGGAAATTCGCGGCCAGTTTGTCGTTGCCCCGGTGCGCGTCCAGGAACTCGCGCAGCTTGGGCAGGTAGGCCGAGGCCGGCTCGTACTCGGGCCGCTCCGCCGCGTACAGCGGCGTGGGCGAACTGACCACCGTGATCAGCTCCTGGCCGAAGGGCGGCCCCACGATCCAGCCCTCGGGGATCTTCTCGCCCACGTTGAACTGCTCGCCCGCGCGTATCAGCCGGCCGTTCTCCGGCTCGCGCTTGTTGGGGTACAGGTGGATGACCGAGCCGTCCACCGTGTAGTAGTCCACGTACAGGTAGCCGTCGTAGTCGGCCTGGCCCAGCTTGACCGTGACGCGTTCGCCTTCGGTGAAGCGGTCCGAGTGGCCGGTGGTGGGGGTGACCTGCAGGCCGTGCCGGCGATCGAGGTTGCGGGCACGGTAGGGCTTGAGCAGCGACACCACTTCGCAGTGCGGCCAGATGCGCACCTTGACGTCGAAAGTGGGCGACTTCACGCCTTTGATGGCGGCGATGTCGGCCTGCACCCGCGCGATGTCCTCGGGTCGCGAGACGAAACCGCTTACCGCGGTCGCGCCGTTGTCGGCCACCCGCGCGTCCAGCTCCGAGCAGGCGTAGGTCTGCAATTGCCCCTGCACCAGATCCGCCACCGAAGGCCCGGTCTCGCGCGGGCCCGCCACCAGCAGCCACAGCAGATAACCGACCGGGATCAGCAGCGCCACCGCCGCGCCGGCCTTCAGCAGCAGCTTGTCCCACTGCTTGGGATAGCGCGGTCCCGACGGATCCTTCATCAGGTAGGGCTGCGGCGTGATGGGTTCCTCGCGCAGCGTGTGCAGGGCCGCCGGCGGCACGGGCAACTGGCGTCCGTGCAATTCCTTGAGCTTGCCCAGCTCGCCGGTGTCGCCGGTCTCGAAGTAGTACTGGCCGACGAACCCCAGCAGCAGCGCGTGGTAGTAGACCTCGCGCACCTCGTCCTCGTCCGACTTCAGGATGGACAGATGGTGGAAGAACTCGTTGCCGGCGTTGTTGGTGTTGAACAGCGCGACCTGCAGCGGCGTCACGCTGTTCCAGTACGCGGGGTTGCGCGTGACGATCTCGTCGAACCAGGACACCACCGCGAAGCAGGCCGACTCCACGTGCTCGGGCCGCTTGCCGGCCGCCAGCGCCGCCGCCTTCGCGGCCGCGATCAGCTTGCGCGCGTGTTCCTGCACCTCGGCGGCCCCGTTGCCGGCCGTGCCGGCGGCGATCCGCTCGTCCAGCTCCAGCCCGAACGAGAAGACCGGTGAAAAGAAATCCAGCAGGCGTGCCATGGATGACTCCTGGTTGGGCGCTTGTTGCTATTCTTCTGCGCCGACGGGGAACAGCTTGATGACCGTCTCGTCCGCGGGGAGGTCGGAAAAGATCGAGATGTTCCGCCGGTCCTTGATGAACTGCCAGAACTGGTGCCGGGTATCGATCAGGAAATACGTCGTGTTCGGCGTCTTCTGCGGCAGTTCCTCGGGCGGCACCGGCAGCAGGTCGATCTTCAGGCCGAACAGGGCCGCCTGCAGCAGGCGCGGCATTTCCTCGCTCGAGGCGATCTTGCCGGTGCGCTGCAGGCGCTGGGCCAGCTCCATGCCCTGCACCGGCGATTCGAAGGCCAGGTAGAAACGGGTCTTGTCCGACGCGAACAGGCTGGCCGGCAGGTCGGCCTTGTGGAAGCGGCCGTCGTAGGCCAGCGTGATGCCCACTTCCGCGCCCACCGTCAGCGCCTTGATCAGCGTTTCCGCGCGCGCGAAGGCCAGCTTGAAGCAGCGCCGCAGGTCGTCGTGGTCGTACACCGGCAGCTCGGTTTCGGTGGGATTCGATTGCATGCCGCCGGCATAGCCGATCTCCTCCGAGAACACCGAGAACTCGGCCACCAGCCGCCGCAGGTCCTGGTACAACTGCCAGGGCGGCACCATGCCCAGCCGCACGTGCTCCTGCAACAGCGGGATGTAGCGCGCGAAGGTCTGCATCATCAGCACCCGCATCACTTCCTGCGCGCTGGTCGAGGCCGCGCGTATGCCGCGCTGGCGCTTGGCCGAGGCGAAATCCTGGCCGCGCGACACCACCAGGTCGCGCAGCGCGCGCGTCCAGCGCGCCAGGTTGGACGAGGCGTCCAGCGATACCAGCGGCGGCACGTAGTCCTGCGAAAGCTTGAAGCGGCCCGGGCCGTTGGGCAGGATCTCGGCGAACTTGCACGACTCCGCGCTGCCCAGCACCGCCTCGGCATGCTCGTCCAGGCTGCACACGATGCGCGGCTGGCAGTCCACGAAATCCACGTCCACCGCGGGCGCCTGCGGATCGAAGGGATCGGCCACGTGTTCCGTGCGCAACGCATGCCGCGCCGGCAACAGCGACTTCTGCTCCGGCGCCAGCCCCTGCACCGTGGGGTCGCGGGCCAGCACCAGGTAGAGCGAGATCGGGTCGTTGCCCGCCACCGTCATCTCCAGCAGGCTGCGCTCGGGAACCTGGGCGTTGCCCGGCTGCGGCGCGCCGGCCGAGCCGCCGCCCACCCAGCGGCCCTCGGCCGTCAGCAGCGCATAGCGCGCGATCCGCACCACCCCGCCCGCCAGCGCCTGCTCGTCCAGTTCCAGCGCCTCGAAGCCGCGCGGATAAGGCGCGTGCAGGCTGTGCAAGGCCCACCCGTAGGCCCGCGCCCATTCCTCGTGACATTGCAGATGCTGCGGGGCCAGGAACGCGCCCTGGCCCCAGAAAACCTGCTGTCGGTTCAACATTCCCGTGTCCTCCCCATGGCTTGCCGCCGTCCGTTCACAGCGGCTCCGCCACGATCAGGAAGCCGCGCTGGCGCAGGCGCTCCAGCAGGCCGGCGGCCCCCGTCAGATGAATGGCGCCCACGGCCACGAACATGCCGCCCTGTCTCAGCAGCTCGTCCAGCCTGGGCAGCCAGCGTTCGTTGCGCGCCTCGATCAGGCAGCGCCGCGCCCTCTCCTCGATGGGGCGGGCACGCGCGTCCAGCCCCACCATCGCGTCGATCTCGTCCAGCCAGGCCGCCAGGTTGCGGCTGCGGTAGTACTCCAGCACCCGGGCCGATTGTTCGCCGAACAGCCAGGGGGTCTGCAAACGCTGCTTCAGCACCAGCGCCTGCTCGGCCGACGGCACGCAGTCCAGCGCCGCCAACTGCTCGTCCAGCGTTTCCAGGTGCTCGGTGCGCAACTGCATGTCGGTCGCCCAGCGCTCCAGCCGCCGGTCCAGCGTCTGCTCGCCCGCCACCTCGCCGCGCGCCTCCAGCAGCGCCAGCGCGGCCCACGGCTTCAAGCGGTGCAACAGGGCCGGCGGCACCCCCGGCAGCAGGCGCTGCAGCTCGGCATACGCCTGCGGCCCGATCAGGCCGGGCAGGCCGGCCTGGTCGGCCAGCAGCCGGTAGCGCTCCTTCGAGGCATCCCAGTGGGCGTCGTTGTCCACCTCGTTGACCAGCATCCGCGTATGGCGCATGGCCTCCCGCATCACGCCGGTATCCAACGCCAGCTCCTCGGGGTCGCCGAAATGAATGGTGCCGAAAATGAAATTGACCGGCTCCGCCGCCGCGCCATCCGGCACGGCCGAGGGAAGGGAGGGCGCCTGCACCCGGAACAGGACGCTGCGCCACTGGCGCCAGGCCTCCACCGGCGGTTCGTCCTCGCGCGGCGCCGCGCCCGGCTGCGCCGACGCGAACGCCGGCACCCCCGCCGCGCAGGCCAGCGCCAGCAACAACGATCGCAGCGCCGACCATAAACCTGGCATGGACCGGCACGGGGGGCGGGAGTGCAGTCCCATGGTCCGCGTCCTCGTAGAAAGTGAAGGCGATTCTTTCAGACGGGATATGTCCGGGCCATATTCCGAGCGGCCTATATCGTTGGTGCAAGCCGCCAGTCCTTGCCTAGCGCGGACGGGCCGACTATCTTTACGGTGTCAGGGATATGGGGGGAATATGAAGATCCTGATTGCTGATGACCACAGGCTGGTCATCGAGGCCGTCAAGGTAAAGCTGGCCGAACTGGGGCCCGACGTCGAATTCAGGATGGCGCTCAAGGTCGAGGAGCTGCGGCACGAGGCCACCGACGATCTCGACCTGGCCCTGATCGACCTCACCATGCCCGGCGCCGACGGCTACAGCCATATCGCCGAGCTGCGCGAACGCCTGCCCGCGCTGCCCATCATCGTGCTGTCCGGCGTCGAGGACCCCGACGTCATGCGCGCCGCCATCGACCTGGGCGCCCTGGGTTTCATCCCCAAGGCCTACTCGCCCGACGTCATGCTCTCGGCCGTGCGGCTGGTGCTGGCCGGCGGCGTGTTCGTGCCGCAGATGATGCTGTCCGGCATGTCCCACCAACCCGCCGGCGCGCCCCCGGCCGCGGCGGACGCCGCCGGCGGCGCCCGCTCCACCTCGCTGGACCAGTTGCGGGGCCTGCTGACCGAGCGGCAGATCGACGTGCTGCGCCTGCTATCCCAGGGCAAGCCCAACAAGCTCATCGCCCGCGACCTGGGCATCAGCGAAGGCACCGTCAAGATCCACCTGGCCGCCATCTTCCGCGCGCTGGACGTGCGCAACCGCACCGAGGCGGTGGTCGCGGCGCGCGGGCTGGCGGGGCTGTAGCGTTCAAGCCAAGCGCTCAGCCATTTCCTTGATCACGTTGTAAACGATGGCGCGCAGGCAGCGAGCCTCGCCGGCGATTGTTGTTTGAAGCGCTGGCTGAGCGCGCGTTCGATCATTCGCATCGGCCAGGAATGCCTCATACAGCAAGACGGCCGAGTTCACCACGCTGCGCTGTTGAACATCCAGCAGTCTTGTCGACGTGTTTCGGCGAATGCCCAGCGCCGTGCCTGCCTCAATCATCAACGGCCGGTCGATTTCCGCGAATCTTCGAGCATTCAGCAGCGGCCAGGCCAACGGCGTCGCATCGGGCCAGTCTCGCCGGTCAAAGGCTGGCGTATCGTAGACCGAGGTACTGACGAGGTCATAGTGCGGAGCCAACTGTACGCCGGAGGCCGACACGAAGAAGCTCAGGTTCTTCAGGTGTGCGTCGCCGTTCCCGGTCAGCATGTTGAAGACCAGCCATGAATAGAGCCGCGTACGCGTGATGGCGGAACTTCGACACGCGTCGGCCAGGCGCGCGAGATTCTCGAGACTGCCCTGCGCGTACTTGAACGTGCGGTCCAGTCCCAGAAGCTGGCAGGCATCGATGACGTGACGTCGTTCCCAGGCTCCGCTGGTCGAGACGCGGTCGAACCGGTCGATGACATAGACCGGTTCAGGAACGTAGCGTCGCCGTACGGTCGGTACGTCCAACCCCATCCTGGATGCCAACTGCATGACGAACCATTCGTTGGCGACGGAATGCGGATAGGCCGGATCCACGTGTTCGGGTTTCAGGATCTGGAGCGAAGGCAGTGAACCCGATGGCTCATAAAGTTCGTCGTTGCGCAGTACGACGGCAAGCTTGTGCTGCGCTCCGGCCAGGGACATCCGTTTGCTCGACCCATGGGTCAGTGCAACGCGAGGCAACTGACGGATCCGGCGTGACAGCTCGCTGTCGGGCAGCGGCTTCAGCCCCTCGGGAATACCGGTGTCCGGTGCGACACCTGTTTCCAGCGTGACAGAGCCCGCGGATTCCGCACCGTAATAGCCTAGCAACCCGAACGCATCCGCTGCATCGATGTGGGCGTCGGCGGCCAACAAGACGCGCTGGCCTTCTTCCGGCAATAGATTGTCGAAATACCATTGCACCGGACGCTTGCTCGCGCCGTCGATCAACGGGGCACGCTGCAATGGAAGGTGGGGGCTCAATGGATAGCCATTGCTGTCGGCGTACCAGGCCGCGTCGTACTGGAAAGCCCACAGGCCATCCTGCTCCCAAAGTTCACCGATACGGCGACTGTTGATGCTGGCAATGAGCGTGCGTCTGCTCATGGTTTTTGGGCATCACTTCCGAACGAAGCCGAAAGGCGATCTGCGGTATCTTCTGGTAGATCGAGGATGATTCGGATCCCCAGTCCGTCGAGGACCTGAAAGAGCTTTCCCCACTGCGCGGTTTCGCCGCCGCGCTCGATCTTGCTCAGAAAATTCTCGCTTACACCCACACTTCCAGCGGCATCGTCCTGGCGGATGCCCTGAGCTTTGCGGACGGCACGTACTATCGGGCCAAGGCTAGTTGCGTCGGCGAGCGTAATTTTCATGAAATCCTCACGGTCAAAAGGATTCTTGATCAGTATGCCCAATTTGACAAGAAAATCCTCATGAACTTAAGGATTTTCTATGATGAACTCGGAATTACGGAAGAATCCTTAGGACCGTGAGGATTTTCTACTCCTCCACCCACCTGACGACGTCATCCACCGCCGCCCGCGACGTGCGGAAGCCGTTGGCGGGGTGGCCCGGATCCGCGAAGCCGAACGAAATCCCGCAGACCACCTGGCGATCCTGCCCGATGCCGAAGTGCTCGCGGATGAAGCCCGAATACTCCGCCAGCGCGGCCTGCGCGATCGTCGCCACGCCCAGGCTGCGCGCCGCCAGCATGAAATTGCCCACATAGGCGCCGCAATCCACGGCCCCGTACACGCCCAGCGCCCCGGGCGTGGTGATGATGGCCACATGCGGCGCGCCGAAGAAGCGGAAATTCTCCGCCCCCTGCCGGGCCGAGGCCTCGCGGTCGCCGCGCTGCACGCCCACGCTGTCATACAGCTGGAAGCCGCACTCCCGCCGCCGTTCCCGGTAGACGCCGGGGTACTCGCGCGGGAAGGGGAAATCGGAATGCGCCTGCGGCCGCGACATCACGTGGTCGAACAAGGCCCGCCGGAACCGTTCCGTGCCCGCGCCCGCCGTCACGATCACTTCCCAGGGCTGGGTGTTGCACCAGGACGCCGTGCGCTGCGTCAGCGCCAGGATGCGCTGGATGGTGTCGCGGGGCAGTTGCTCGGGCAGGAAGCCGCGGCAGCTCCAGCGGTCGTTCAGCAGGCGGGAGAGAGAGGCGTAGTCGTCGGCGTCGTGGGTCATGAAGCGTTTTCCGAACTGGTGTTACCCGTGTCCCGCGGCATGCGGGCGAGGCTGTTCATCATACGACGGGCCCGGCGAGGGAGTTGTCATGACGTTCGAGGAGCCATCGTTCCATCAATGCCTCGATCTCCGTGTCCTGCGCGGGCCGGGGCGCGGACGACGTGCGCGAGAACCGTGGCGCGGGCGCCGGTTGCCGTATCCCGCCCACGTCGACGAAGGCCCGCCGCGCGAGGTGATGAGGGTGCGCCGCCGCTTCCGTCAGGCTGAGCACCGGCGTGACGCAGGCATCGCTGCCTGCGAAGAGCCGGGCCCACTCGTCGCGGGTCTTGCGGGCGAAGCAGGCGGCCAGTTCGGCCCGCAACGCCGGCCACCGCGAGGGATCGTCCCGGGCATCGCGCAGCGCCGGGTCGACGCCCAGCCGCTCGCACAGTTGTGCGAAGAACGGCGCCTCGAGCGGCCCCACGCCCATGTAGCCGCCGTCGGCCGTGGCATAGACGCCGTAATGGGGGGCGCTACCGTCCAGCAGGTTGACGCCGCGCCGTTCGATATATGTACCCTTGAGCGCGCCGGACAGGCACTGGCTCATCAGCGACAGTACGCCGTCGGTGATGGCGGCGTCGACCACCTGGCCGCGGCCAGAGCGGCGTACCTCGTGCAGCGCGGCCAGTATGCCCGTCACGAGGTACAGGCTTCCACCGCCATAGTCGCCCACCAGATTCAGCGGCACGACCGGCGGCCCGCCCGCCGGTCCGATGGCGTGCAGGGCGCCGCTGAGGGCGATGTAGTTAATATCGTGTCCCGCCGCCTGTGCCAGCGGACCGTGCTGGCCCCACCCGGTCATCCGTCCGTAGACCAGGCGCGGATTGCGCGCGGCGACGGCATCGGGGCCGAGTCCCAGGCGTTCCATGACACCAGGCCGGAAGCCCTCGACCAGCACGTCGGCCGTGTCGAGCAAGGCCAGGACCCGGTCGCGCGCGTCGGGCAATTTCAGGTCGGCACGTACCACGAGGCGGCCGCGGCCGGCGATCTGACGCGGGTCGGTCGCGGGCGTATCGGGCCGGGTGATGGTGGCGACCTCGGCGCCCATGTCCGCCAACAACATGCAGGCGAATGGCGCCGGGCCCAGGCCGGCAAACTCGACTACACGCAGGCCGGCCAGAGGGCCGCCGGGGGCAGCGTCGGGTGGATCAGGCAGGCGCATGGCGTTCCTCGTGTGCGGGCGAGACGGTCCGGGCGGCATGCCTGCCCACCCGGTAGGCGAAGACGATGACGGGCCCCAGCGTCGTGCCGGGACCAGGATACGCGCCGCGCATGACCGAAGCCATGTCGTTGCCGCAGGCATATAGGCCGGCGATGCCCCGTCCGGCTTCGTCCAGGACGACGCCGTCCGCGTCGGTGGCCAGTCCCGCGCTCGACGCGGCATCGGCGGGCCACACCGGCAAGGCATGGAATGGCGGCCGGGCAATGATGCCCAGGCAGGGGTTCGGCTGGTGCGACGGATCGCCGTTGAAGCGGTTCAAGATCGTGCTCCCCTTGCCGAAATCCGGGTCGACGCCTTCGCGGGCGTGGCGGTTATTGGCCGCGACAGTCTCGCTCAGCGCCTCGGCCTCGATGCCCAGGCGGCCGGCCAGCTCCGTCAGCGTGGCGGCGCGCAGGCCGTAGCCGCGCCGTTCCCAAGGCCCGGTGCGCCGGGTGCCGGGCGGGATCACGCCCAGACCGTAGCGGCGCACGAAGTCCGCATCGCAGATCAGATAGCACGGCATGGCCGTGTCCGGATGCGCCAGCATCGCCTCGGAAAAATGGTGATACGACGACGCTTCATTGACGAAGCGCCGGCCGTGCGCATCGACGGCAATTAGCCCTGGCTTGGGGCGGTCCAGGTACAAGTGGGGAAACAGCCGATAGCCGCCGGCTCCATCGGGTACGCGCGATACGGGTTGCCAGAACAGCGCGGGCAGATGGCATGTCAGTGCCGCACCGCCGGCCAGGGCTGCGTCTATGCCGTCGCCTCGCACGCCCGCAAACGCCAAGGATTCGATCCGGGGGTCGATGCCCAGTCGCCGCCGCAGCGCGCTGCCATGTCCGATACCGCCCGTTGCCAGCACGACCCCGCGCCGGGCTTGCAGGCGGTCTATCCGGCCGCCGGAGACCACCGTGGCGCCAACGACGCGGCCTTCCTGTCGCACCAGCGATGCCAGGGCGCACCCGAACCGCACGGGCACGCCCGTGCGCAGCAGGCTGTCGTACAGGCGCGCCACCAGCGCGTTGCCCAGCACCAGCCGTGTGCCGCGTGGATAGCGCAGGCGGTCGACCGCATGACGCGCCAGCAGGCGCGCCGAACGGACGAAGGCACGCGGCGACCGATACCGCCGTATCAGCGCCTGTACGTCGGCTTTGCCCAGCATCATGCCGCCCAGCACCATGAAGTCGGGCATGGGCGGCCGCACCCGGGCGAAGTGGCTGCCCAGAAGGCGCCCGTCGAACTCCACCGGTGACAACGCCCGCCCGCTTTCCGCCGCGCCGGGCAGCGGCATGTAGTCCGGATGCCTGCCGGCGCTCTGGAAGTGCACGCTGGAATGCCGCTCCAGGAAGTCGATGGCCTCGGCTGCGGTGTCCAGGAAGGCCCGTCGCAGCCCGTGCGCGTCGTCGGGGCCTTGCAGGGCCTCCAGGTAGCGCGCGGCGGCTTCGCGCGTGTCGTCATGGCCTGCTTCGATGCCGTGGCCATTGCCGGGCACCCACAAGGTGCCGGCCGACGTGGCGGTCGTGCCGCCCAATTGATCCGATGCCTCGCACAGCACCACGCGCAATCCGTGCAGGGCGGCCGTGAGCGCCGCGGTCATGCCCGCGGCGCCGGCGCCGATCACGACCAGGTCGTACGTTTCGTCGTCGGGGGGCGCGTCGTCATGCATGGCACGCCACGCGCCAGTGGAGAAGGGAATAGGACGGACGGGCTTCGCGATGGTGCTCGAATACACCCGCGACCGGCGCGCCAATCTCGACCTCCTGCATGGCGTCGCCCAGCAGGTTGCCCACCATGCGTACCCCGCCCGCCTGCGGCAGCTCTACCAGCACGGCCAGGTAGGGGCCATGCTGCCTGAGCGCCGGATGGGCTGGATGCCAGACCCGTTCCCAACTGTAGATGTGGCCGAGAGGCTCGACCTCGCGCCAGTCCGGATCGAAGCGCTGGCAGCGGTGGCACAGCCATTCCGGGCCGAATTGCCACGTGCCGCAGTGAGCGCAATGCTGGACCAGCAGCCGGCCTTCGCGTAGGCCCTGCCAATACCGCGCGGAGAGTCCGTCCGGCTCTGCCGTGGGGATGGGCAGGCCGCCAGGCAGGTAATGCGGTCCGGGCGTGAAAACGGTCATAGCGTAGCCTCCGATCCCAGCAGCAGGTTGCTGGCGGGGGTGACCATGGGGCCGCCGGTCACCAGTGCGACGTCATTGCGCTGGACCGTGAGCGTCGCCGTGCCGCGCACCTGCCGCACCGCTTCGATGACCAGCTCGAAACCGTGCATATAGCATTCGGCCAGATTGCCGCCGCTGGTGTTGAGGGGCAGGCGCCCCGAGGGCGCGGACAGATTGTCCAGCGTCAGGAACGTATTGGCTTCTTCCGCGCGGAAGAAGCCATGCTCGACCAGTGCCATGACGACGCCGCCGGTGAAGTTCTCGTAGCTTTGCACCACGCCGACGTCGTTCGGCCCCAGGCCTGCCATCCGGTAAAGGTCCGGCGCCAGCGTGCCGAAGTTGGCGCTGGCGTAGTTGGGCGAGTTGTGTGGATCGGCACCGGCCCGGTAGCCGGACCCGGCCGCCGCGCCCAACAGATAGACGGGCTTGTGGGGGAAGTCACGGGCGCGTGCGCCATCCACGAGGACGATGGCGGCGGCGCCATCGTTCTCCATGCAGCAGTCGTACAGACGAAAGGGTTCGACGATCCAGCGCGAAGCGTCGTAGCGGGCTTCGTCCAGCGGCTTGCCGTGCATGACGGCGCGGGGGTTGGACTGCGCATGCCGGTAGGAAGCCAGCGCGATGGCGCGCATGGCTTCCTGGCGCACGCCGTGGTCGTGCATGAAGCGCCGCACGCGCATCGCGAAGCGCTGCGGCGGTGCCAGGACGCCGTAGGGCATGAGGTAGGCGCGTTCGCCGGACACCGTGGCCAGGTCGGCGGCCTGGCCATAGCGGCCCTGTTCCCCCTGCGCCAGCGATCGGAACACCACCACGCACTCCGCCATGCCCGCGCGGATCGCCGCGGCACCATTGGCCACGGCCGCGCAGCATCCGCCGCCGCCTCCGCCCCATTGCAGGGTGGCCGACCGCAGTTGCCGTATGCCGAGCGCGGCGGCCAGGCGTGAGGCGTCGCTGCGTTCATTGCCGTACGAGGCGAAGCCGTCGATGTCGGCGGGAGCGATGCCGGCATCGCGGCAGGCGGCCAGGATCGCTTGCAGGGCCAGCTTGAACTCGGCGTCGGGAGACTGCCCGTGCTTGTAATACCGGGACTCGCCTATGCCAGCCACCGCGACCCGGCCTTTCAGGCTGCGGTCGCTCATGACGGCGCCTCCGCCGTCTCGGCCCGTCGGGGCCGCGATCCGAAGGCGCCGGCCGCTTCGCAGGCGGCCAGCCGGGCGGCGTCGTAGCCCAGCACGTCACGCAGGACCTCGTGGGTATGTTGCCCCACCGTCGGCGCCGGTACCGGATCTGCCAGCGGCGTAGCCGAATAACGTATGGGCAGCGCCAGGTTCGGGACCCAGCCCAGTCGTTCGTGGGGAACGCGCGTCAGCAGCTTGCGCTCGCGCGCCTCGGGCGAACGCACGGCCTCACCTACGGTCCGCACCAGCCCACAAGGAACGCCGGCATCGCGCATGCGCGCCTGCCAGTGCGTCCAAGGCTGCCGCGAAAACGCCTCGTCCAGGATGGCGAACAGCTCGGTTCGCCGCTGGCTGCGAGCCGCGCCGCTGGCATAGTCAGGATGTTCAGCCAGGTCGGGGCGCTCCAGCACCTGGGCCATCAGGCGCTGGAAGATCTTGTTGCTGCCGCAGTTGATGTAGAAGGTGCGGTCCTGCGCCTGAAACGCGCCCGACGGGCAAGTGTCGGGGCTGGTATTGCCATGGCGGCGCGGCTCCTCGCCGCTGAACACATGTTGCAGCGTGGCGTAGCCGGTCATCAGCACCGCGCTGTCGAACAGCGCGACCTCCACGGCTTGCCCCTGGCCGGTCTTCCCGCGGGCGACCAGCGCACCCAGGATGGCATTGGCGGCCATCATCGCGGTGCTGATGTCCATGACCGGAGATAGCGCACGCACGCCCTCGCGGTCGGGATAGCCGTTCATCGAGATGAAGCCGCTCTCGGCCTGGGCAATGGGGTCGAAGCCCAGGCGGTCGGCGAACGCGCCTTCGCGTCCGTAGGCCGATACCGAGCAATACACCAGGCCGGGATTTCCCGCGCGGCATGTTGCATAGTCCAGGCCCAGCCGCGCCATGACGCCGGTGGAAAAATTCTCCACCACCACGTCGGCGCCTGCGATCAGTTCGCGGGCGATCCGCAGTCCGTCGGCGGACTTCAGGTCCAGGGCCACGCTGCGCTTGTTGCGGTTGCTCCACAGGAAGGGCGCGCCTTGGCCAATGTCGGGGTGGACCGGCGGATACTGCCGGAAATCGTCGCCGCGTACCGGGGCTTCGATCTTGATGACTTCCGCGCCCATGTCGGCCAGGATCATCGTGGCGAACGGCCCCGCGATGAAATGAGAAAAATCGACCACCCGTACATCCGCGAGCGCAAGGGGCGCCTGCGCCGGGCGGGCTTCGTATTCGGGAAAATCGCTTACCAGGTCGTGCAGCATGCTTGGGTTCCTAATGCATGGAAAGCGTCAGTTCTGGATATTCGCCTTCTGGACCACAGGCTTCCATTGCGCAACTTCGCTCTTGATGATGTCGGTCAGTTCCTGCGGAGTGCTGCTGTGAGGTTCGATCCAACGCTCGCGGAACAGCTTGTTCACCTCGGGATTGGCAACCGCGGTGGCCACGGCTCGATTGAGCTTGGCGACGATGGCGTCGGGCGTGCCCTTGGGGGCCAGCACGCCGAACCAGGCTACGCTGCGAAAACCCGGTACGTCGGCGGCGATGGCGGGCAAGCCGGGCGCCACGTCAGTCGGACGCTCGGTACCCACCGCCAGGTAGCGCACCTTGCCCGAGGCCAGCATGGTCGCGCCGTCCAGGCCGGTCACGAACGCGGCCTGGATCTCGCCGCCGATGAAGGCCGGCAGCATGGGTGCGCCTCCGGTATAAGGCACGTGCTGCATATGCAAGCCGGCCATGTCGTTGAAATATTCGCCCGTCAAATGCGATAGCGAACCCGCGCCCACCGAGCCGAAGTTCATCTTGCCGTCATGTTTCTTCGCATAGGCGATGAAATCCTTCACCGTCTTGGCGGGACTGTCGGTCGGGACGGCCAGGATCATCGGCGTCAAGGCCACGGTCGATACGGGCTTGAGATCCTTGAACAGGTCGTACGGAATCTTCCGTGTCAGCGCGACAATGGCATTGGGTCCGCTATTGCCGAAGACCAGCGTATAGCCGTCGGGTTCGGCACGCACGACCTGGTCGGTGCCTATGGTGCCGCCCGCGCCAGGTTTGTTGATCACCACCACCTGCTGACCGAGCGCGTCGCTCATCGGCTTTTGCAGCGCGCGCGCCAACTGGTCGGTCGAACCGCCTGGCGCGTACGGCACGATGATCTGGATGGGTTTGCTGGGATAGTCCGAAGCGCCCGCGGCGGCGGACAGCGAGACACAGGCCGCGCCCAATGCCAGGCGCCACTCGATGCGATGCAAGATCATGATGTCGTCTCCTTGGCGCGGATTCGATGAAAGGGTGCGCGCCTGTTGTGTTTCCCCCTATGCGCTTGCACGCGTCCCCTGGGGGGCTCTACCTGGGGACCGGCAAAGCCGGATCCGTCGCGGGTCAAGGGGTATAGCCGAAGTCCTCGCCCAGCCGGGCCCGCATCAGGTCCCGGCCGGCCGCCATCCAGTCGCTTCCCTCAGGGATCGTGACGGAGATGGCGCGCAGCATGAACAGCTCCGGCTGGCGGACCGAAACCGGCTCGGCTTGTTCCGTCGCCAGCCGCTTCAAGGCTTCCAGCAGGAAGCGCCGCGTGCGCGCGATGCCGGTGTCGGTGGTGCCCAGGTGCTCGCGCGTGCGGTCGTAGATCGGCGCCACGCCCGACTGGCATGCGGCATCCTGCACCCACAACCCCGGTAAGCCTGCCTTGTACTTCTCCACCTGCGAGCGGTAGTCGAACTGATAGGCATTGCCGCGATTGAATTTGCTCCAGTACGTGTGATAAGGGTCCGTGGGCGGGCGCTGTTCGAACGAGTGGTCCGAGGCGTGGCCCGTTTCGCGGCCGTTGTAGCCCTCCTTGAATACCTTGCGGCTCTTCTCGTAGAAAGTCTTCGAAGGGTGGTACGAGAACATCATGCACAGCGTGTGCTCGTCGTCGATCGGCACCCAGGCGTGGCCGCTCAGTTCAGGAAATTGCGACTGCGGCGGCACCAGCGTCCAGAAGGGCATCAGGAACTGATTGACCCGGACGTAGTTCTGCTCGTCGCCCACCTTGCGCCGCGCCGCGATGCTGATGCCGGCGTCGTGCTGCTGGCACTCGAAGCTGGGCATCAGGTCCTGGGCCTGGCGCCACTGATTCACGGTGCCGCCGTCCACCCGGCCATGCAGGATCGCCGCGTGGGCGGAATCGATCTCGCCCTCCAGCGCCTGCAGCCAATTGCACTCCTGCACCCGCAGCGTCACCACGACCTGGTCTTCCGGCACCAGGTTCCATTCCATATCGGGCAGCGGTGGAGGATTTCCCGCCTCCGGTCCCATGTAAGTCCAGAGCACGCCATGACGCTCGCGCACCGGATAGGACTTAATGCGCATGCGCCCCGGCATCGCCGATCCGGCGGGTTCCGCCGGCATGTCCAGGCAGCGGCCATCCACGCCGAATTTCCAGCCGTGGTAGATGCAGCGTAGCCCGTCTTCTTCATTGCGCCCGAACGCCATCTGCGCGCCCCGATGGGGACAGGCATGGTCTACCAGTCCCACGCGGCCGCTGCTGTCCCGGAACGCCACCAGGTCCTCGCCCAGCAGGCGCACCCGGTACGGCTGCCCGTCGGCTTCCACGTCCCTGGCGGCCAGGAAGGGCAGCCAGTACAGCCGCATCAGCCTGCCCATCTCCGTATCGGGTCCGACCCTGACCAAGCGCTCGTTATCTTCGTACGACAACATCTTCTGTCTCCGTGCCCATATTGGTTGAACCATTCAAGCAATCTACCAGTTCGGCAAAAGAGTTGTCCAGGGTTTTTTGCAATAGTCATCCCCCAAACGAAAACGCCGCCCGGAAGGGCGGCGTTTTCGCATTGCGAGAGCGGGGATCAGTGTTCCGGCGGCCGGCGCTCGGCCCACTGGTCCAGGTAGCGCGTCTGCAGGCGCTTGAGGTATGAGGTCATCTCTTTGACCGCCGCCTCCGCGTCGCGCTTGCGCAAATGCTTCATCAGCCGGTCGCGGGCCGGCTCCGTAAAGGCGTTCTCGCTCGGGCCGATGCGTTCGATGAACAGGCCCATCACCTCCATCACGCCGGCCATCGTGGCCTCGATAATGGGATTGCGGGTCATACGCGCCAGGATCAGGTGGAATTCCCGATGTAGCCGCTGGCGGATGTCGAAACGATCATCCGCAATCGCCTGCCGGCCCGCCTGAATGTTTTCGTCCAGGGCCCGAAGGTCTTCCTCCGTCGCTCGTTCGCACGCCACCCGGACCACGATCTCGCTCAGCCAGATGCGGGCTTCGGTCAGTTGCTCGGGCGAGATCGCTCCCAGGTGATAGAGATTACTGAGACCGTCGATGATGGAGTCGGAGCTGCCGTGCAGGATGTAGGCCCCGCCGTGCGTTCCCTTGCGCATCTCCAGGATGCCGGCCCGTTCCAGCGTGCGCATCGCCTCGCGCAGCGTATTGCGGCTCACGTTCAGCTTGGCCGCCAGGTCCCGCTCGGACGGCAGCCGGTCACCGGGCTTGAGCAACCCTTGCGCCACCATGGCGCGGATCTGGGATTCGATTTCATCCACGGCGCGAGGCGCAGCAATGGCGGAGAATTCGACCGTGGCGGGAGGGAGCTTCATGGCAGCCGATAAGGACTTTGGTCCAATCATTCTACCTGTTGCGGGAGGCCAGATACCAATCCACGGTCTTCTTTATCGCGGCATCAAAGTTTTCTTTCGGCACCCATCCCAGCTCCTCCCGCATCTTCCCCGCGTCGATCGCATACCGCCAATCATGCCCCGGCCGGTCCGCCACGAAGCTGATCAGCCGGCGATGCGGCGCGCCCTCGGGATGATGTTCATCCATCAGCGCGCACAGCTTCTCGGCCACCTGGATATTGTTCAGTTCGCAGCCGCCGCCGATGTTGTAGGTCTCGCCCGTGCGCCCGTCCCGCAGCACCCGGTCTATGCCCCGGCAATGATCATCCACGTACAGCCAGTCGCGCGAATTGCCGCCGGTGCCGAACACCGGTATCGGCTCGCCCGCCAGGCAGCAGCGGATGATGGTGGGAATGAACTTCTCGTCGTGCTGGTAGGGGCCGTAGTTGTTCGAGCAATGCGTCGTCACCACCGGTAGTCCATAGGTGCGGTGATAGGCGCGCACCAGGTGATCCGAGGCCGCCTTGCTGGCGGAGTAGGGCGAGTTCGGCGCGTAGGGCGAGGACTCGGTGAAAGGCGCGTCGTCCGGCCCCAGCGAACCGTAGACCTCGTCCGTGGAAATGTGGTGGAAGCGCCGCCCCTGGGCGGAGCGGCCCTCGGCCAGCCAGGCCTGCCGTGCCGCCTCCAGCAGTACGAAGGTCCCGTCCACGTTGGTGCGCACGAAATCGCCCGGCCCGGTAATGGACCGGTCCACGTGCGTTTCGGCGGCGAAGTGGACGATGGTGTCGACGTCGTGCTCGCGCAGCAGACGGGCGACCAGTTCCGCGTCGCAGATGTCGCCATGGACGAAGACATGGCGGCCGCTGGCGTCGAAACGGGGAAGGATGTCCGGATCCGCCGCGTAGGTCATCAGGTCGAGATTGACGACCCGCACGCCTGGATCGCTGGCCAGTAGAGCGGCCACGAAGTTCGATCCGATGAAGCCGGCGCCGCCCGTGACCAGGACCTGCCGGGGAACATGATTCATGCCGCGTCCTTCCATGCGGACAATACCTCTTGCAATCCCGCTCGCCAGTCGGCCGGTTCCAGTCCCAGGACCTCGCGGCCCCGCGTGCCGTCCAGCACCGAATAGCGCGGCCGCCGGGCTGCCGCGGGGTAGTCGCCGCTGCCGATGGCCGCCACCGGGGGCGCCGTGTCCAGCAGGCCCGTATCGCGAGCCTGGGCCATGATGGCCTGGGCGAAGCCATGCCAGGTCGTCACCGGTCCGCCCGGATAGTGATAAGTACCCCACGGCAATTCTTCGCCACCCTGGATGCGGCGGGCCAAGTGCAACAAGGCCCGGGCAATGTCGCCCGCGTGCGTGGGCGTGCCCGTCTGGTCGGCCACCACGCGCAGCGGCCGGCCTTCGCCGGCCAGCCGCAGCATCGTGCGGACGAAGTTCCCGCCATGCGCGCCGAACACCCACGACACCCGCAGCGTCAGATGGCGGGGCAGCAGGGCCGGCAGCAGCCGTTCCCCCTCCCACTTGCTGCGGCCGTAGACATTCAGCGGATGCGGGGTGTCATCCTCGGTATAAGGTGTGCCCTTGGCGCCGTCGAATACATAGCAGGTCGACAGATGCAGCAGCGCCGCGCCCTGGGCCGCGCAGGCCAGGGCCAGATGACGGACGCCATCCCGGTTCACCGCCAGGGCCCGCTCGGGCTCGCCTTCCGCCTTGTCCACCGCCGTATGGGCGGCGGCGTTGATCACCACCCGGGGACGATACTCGGCCACGATGCGGGCGGTCGCCACGGGATCGCTCACGTCCCACTGCCCGTGATCCAGCCCCACGACTCCCAGCGCCGCGCCGCGCAAAACCAGCTCGCGCCCCAGCTGCCCGCCGGCGCCCGCGACCAGGATGGTCATGGCGTACCCCGATAGGGCGGCAAACGGTCGCGCGGCAGGTCGGCCAGCAGCGGCTGCGCCTCGTCCTTGGCCGACAGGACATACGGACCCGCGCCGGGCCAGGCGATGTCCAGCGCGGGGTCGTCCCAGCGCACACCGGCCTCGGTGGCCGCATCGTAATAGGCCGTGCACTTGTAGACGACCTCGGCCTCGTCCGACAGCACACAGAAGCCATGGGCGAATCCGGCGGGAATCCACACCTGCCGGTGGGCCTCGCCATCCAGTTCCGTGCCCACCCAGGCGCCGAAACGCGGCGATCCCAAGCGCACGTCCACCGCCACGTCGAAAATCCGGCCCCGCGCCACCCGCACCAGCTTGCCCTGCGCGCCCGGCCACTGGAAATGCAGCCCGCGCAGCACACCGCGCCGCGACAGCGATTGATTCTCCTGCACGAACTCCGCCTGGATACCGGCCTGCTCCAGCCAGCTTGCCCGGAACGTTTCCACGAAATACCCGCGCGCATCGCGCCGCACCTCGGGCGCGAACACCAGCACTTCCGGCAGGCGGGTCTCCAGCACGTCCACGATTACCCCTTTTGCCGGCGGGCGATCAGCCCGGCACCTGATACTGCTGGCAGGCCACCTGCACCAGCTTGTGGTCTTCCAGCCGCGCCGCGGTCAGTTGCCCGCCCCAGACACAACCCGTGTCCAGCGACAGCAGGCCCGGACGCTCCAGCAGACCCAGCGTCGACCAATGCCCGAACACCACCGTGACCGACTCCGTCGCCCGGCCCGGCACGTCGAACCAAGGCATGAACCCATCCGGCGCATGCCTGGCGTTCGCCTTGGCCGCGAACTCCATCGTGCCGTCCGCCGTGCAGAAACGCATCCGCGTCAACGCATTCACGATCACCCGCAGCCGATCCGCGCCTTGCAGCCCGTCATCCCAGGCCGCCGGCTGATTGCCGTACATCTGCCCCAGGAAATCCTGCCAGTCGGGTCCGCGCAGCGTCGTCTCCACCTCGCCGGCCAGCGCCAGCGTCTGCGCCGCCGTCCAGCCGGGCAGCACGCCCGCGTGCACCATCAGATGCCCCAGCTGGAAATGCGCCAACGGCCGATGCCGCAGCCAGGTCAATATGTCGGCGGCATCCGGCGCATCCAGGATCTCCTGGATCGTGTCCGACTTTCCCACCTTGTGCAGCCCGGCCGCCACCGCCAGCAGGTGCAGGTCATGATTGCCCAGCACCGCCACCGCCCGCTCGCCCAGCGACATCACCTTGCGCACCGTCGCCAGCGAGGCAGGCCCGCGGTTCACCAGATCGCCCGCGAACCAGAACCGCGCATCGGCATCGCCCGCGATCTCCGGCCGCGCAAGCAGCGACTCCAGCGGCGCGCAGCACCCCTGCAAGTCGCCGATCATCCAGATACTCATGTCGCCGCGCCCGCCGCCTGCCGCCACCGGGCGCGCAGCAGATTGCCGTACTCCATCCCCAGCATCGCCAGCAGCGCGGCACCCAATGCCAGCGCATTGGGCGCGACCGCCGTCACCCAGGCCGGCCAGCGATTCAACATGCCCACATTCAGCGCCAGCTGATTCAACATGAAAAAGCCCACGCCCAGCAGAATGCCCAGGAAAATCTTCACCCCGACCCCGCCGCGCCGCGTCTGCATGAACCCCACGGGCGCCGCGATCGTGATCATCGCCAGGAGCGTGAACGGATAGATCAACTTCCGCCAGATGGCCACGATCTGCCGGTCCGACGTCAGATGGTTCTTGTTCAGATAGCCCACATAATCCAGCAGATCCGTGAACGACATCCGCTCCGGCGTCAGCACCCGGGCAAGCAGCAATTCCGGCGTCAGCGTCGTCGACACCGTACGCTCGGCCTCCCGGGTCACCACCACCGGCGCCTGCGTCGCCCGCGTCCCCGCGTGCAACGAAGACTCCAGCGTGGGGGAAACCGTCGTGATCGCCACGTCATGCAGACGCAGCTCATTCGTACCGAAACTGGCCGTCTTCGCCTGCGTGATCGACGCCAGCTGCCGCGACGGCGTGAAATCGTACAGCGTCACATCCGAGGCGCCGCCGCCGGCCTGCATCGCTCCCACATTGATGATGCGCTCGCCGGTCGCGGCGTCCTCCTTGAACCAGTAGCCGCTGCGCAGCACCCCCGAAGACCGACCACCCGCGCTGCCCGTGATCGTCAGGCGCGTCTCGTTCAGCTTGATCTCGGCCGCCGGCGTCAACCACTCCGCCAGCACGATCGCCAGCATCATCACCGGCACCGACACCAGCCACAACATCCCCAGCAGCCGCATCCCGCTTACCCCCGACACCCGCAGGATCACCAGCTCGTGCCGCTGCGCCAGCCCCGCCAGCGCCAGGATCGCCCCGATCAGCAGACCGATGGGCAGGATGTCGTAGATCCGCGTCGGCAGCGCCAGCAACTCCAGGAACAACAGGTGATACAGCTTGAAGCCGCCGCGGCCCACCTGGTCCAGATCATCCACCAGGGCGAAGAACGAAAACAACCCCACCAGCGCCATGAGGACGACGGACGAGGAACGATAGATTTCGGTGGCCAGGTAGCGGCGGGCAGTGTGCACGGCGGAGGAGAGCGGAAAACAAGCCGCTAGTGTAAATGAGTGGGTCGTCTGAGACAGCACGGGGGTGGGATGCGGCACAGGCCATCAGGAGCACCACCAGCAGCGTTGTGCTGCCCTACTAATTTTGTGAGAAGGGAGAATTTTATCTCTCTGTCCGGTATGCTGTGTCGCTATTGATTGTGGTACACGCGACTCTTTTTAGGGATCGCGATCGTGAACGGCTCAGCCTGCGGGTTCGAGTGTGATAATTGGTGTTGAAAATGTCTATCTTAGTAACTGGTGGTACTGGCTACATAGGTAGCCACACGGTGGTGGCGCTGATTGAGGCGGGATATGACCTTGTCATCCTCGACAACCTTAGCAACTCCAGCCGCAAGGTCCTGACGCGGCTCGAGAAAATTGTTGGAAAACCGTTGGAGTTCGTGCAGGGGGATGTTCGGGACGAAGCGCTTCTGGGCCGAATTTTCCAGGACGCAGCGCATCGGGGGAAACCTCTCAGTACTGTCCTGCATTTCGCAGCTCTGAAGGCAGTGGGGGAGTCGGTTCGAGAGCCACTGCGGTACTACGACAACAATGTTGGTGGCACCTTGAGCCTATTGAGGGCGATGCAAACGGCCAATGTCAAAAAATTCGTCTTCAGCTCTTCCGCGACCGTATACGATGCAAACCTGACGTGCCCGTTCCAGGAAGGAAATCCAATAGGGCCCATCAATCCCTACGGATGGACGAAAGCAATGGTCGAGCGGGTGCTGTGCGATATGTGTACAGCGAATGACCAGTTTAGTGCAATCGTCCTCAGGTACTTCAACCCTATTGGCGCTCACTCCAGCGGTTTGATAGGTGAGGATCCAAGTGGAATTCCCAACAATCTGTTTCCCTTCCTGACTCAGGTTGCTGTCGGCCGCCGTACGCATTTGAGCGTCTATGGTGGCGACTACCCAACTGTCGACGGAACGGGTGTGCGGGACTACGTGCACGTCATGGACTTGGCGGAGGGGCATGCCAAAGCTGTGGCGCATGTCGCTGACACCAAGGGGTTCGTGCCTATCAATCTCGGCACAGGGCACGGCACGAGCGTTTTGCAGTTGGTCCGGGCGTTCGAACGGGCTATTGGGCGCACTGTTCCATTTCGGATAGAAGGCCGCAGGCCCGGAGATCTTGCCGAGTCATGGGCGGACGTCGCACACGCTTCGAAACTACTTGGTTGGGCCGCCAAGCGGGATGTTGACCAAATGTGTCAGGATGGCTGGCGCTGGCAGTCGGCTAATCCCGAAGGGTATGGACAAGCAGGCTGAGTTGTTACCGCTACTACGGCCCGAGCGGCCTGTAGCATCGGATGGGTCCACGGGGTTCCCTCGACACAGAAGAGGGCGATGGGCAGCGCCGCGCAGGCAGATGACACTGCTGGCGCTGATTAGTGATCGTGTATTGTTCGTGCCGACCTACGGATGCGCAAAAGCGGCCGGAAATTTGTCCCGTGCGTACTTTGCATCTATGGTGCGAGCGCGCGGCTGCTCTCTTTCCCAAAGAGTTTCGCAGGCACTGCATCGGTATAGCGATGAATGCACGTGTCGAATGGCCACCACTTCAGGTGGGTTGAGAGAGCCTAACCAAGCGGTACGGCAGATAGGGCATCCCACTGATTTCCTGAGTTTGAGCATCTTGTACCCAATGAGATCTGCGATTGTGCAACAGCACGAGTGTAAGCCGTGAGCATGTCAGTTCGAAGGCTCTGCCAGGGGAACGGCGTAGCCTGCTCTCATTAGACCACCAGCATCTATGAACTGGTGTGCTAAACGTAACCGAATCCGAAGTTAGCCCGCCCGCAGGATGTGCGCGAGCTATTATTCCGCCGATGAGCGAGTAGCTTGAGGTGCAGCGCTTGAGCGTGTGGTGGCCGCGGGGTGGTGGCTTGCCTGGGCGAAGCAATGGCGACACATCAGCGCTGCTGGCGGCACGTAGTGGCCGCATTCAGGGCACAGGCTGCCGCCTCTCAGTGAAATTTCTCTTAGCCGGCGTTGGCGGCGCTGGCGGCGCTTGTATAGGTACCAAGGGAGGCCGATTATGATTCCGGCCATGGGGATAGCCAGGGCGACGAGCATGTGCTGCCTCGCTCGAAGTGAGAAGCTGCGATGCAACATTATATGTTGCGTCAATTACAAATAGCAATCACTCTTTTTTATGACGCCAGACACGCCGCGGGGTTTCAGCCTATTTGGTAACAATAAGAGCAACGGCAAATATTGTGCGATGCATTAATTCTTTAGTCCGCCCTGAACAATGCGCAATCCCTTGATCTGAAACGTGGTTCTGCTGATTGATGGGCCCGGGATTTGCAAGGTATGGTTTTGCCAGTGCCTG
>NZ_BAAAEN010000036.1:0-45534 GCF_039523035.1 Pigmentiphaga daeguensis
GCGACATGACCGCGATCGCCCGCCAGGTGCGCGCCGGCACCGTGCCGGCGCCCGACATCCTGGTCGGCGGCACGCCGTGCCAGTCGTTCAGCGTTGCAGGTAGCCGTCGCGGATTGGATGACCCGCGCGGTGCCTTGACCCTTGCCTATGTGGAGCTTGCCAATGCCATCGACCAAACCCGCCACCAAGACCGCCGCCCGGCGGCCACGCTCGTCTGGGAAAACGTCCCCGGCGTCCTCAACGATCGCAGCAACGCCTTCGGGCATTTCCTGGGGGCACTGGCCGGAGAAGGCCGTGCGCTCCAGCCGCCAGGGGATCGGTGGGCGCACGCTGGTTGTGTGTCTGGACCCCGCCGCCGCATCGCCTGGCGCGTGCTCGACGCTCAATATTTCGGTGTCGCCCAACGCCGCAAGCGTGTGTTTCTTGTGGCAAGTGGTGGAGATGACCTCGATCCCGCAGAAGTACTTTTTGAGCGCGACGGCCTGCGCGGGGATTCTTCGCCGGGCTGCTCGCCGTGGCAAGACGCTTCCCGCACTGCTGGACATGGCGCTGCAGCAGCAGGCGGCTACGCCGGACTGAAGCAGCCCTATGGCAAGGTCACCATGACGTTCGGGTTCGGCGGTGGCAATACCGCAGGTCCCATCGACGTGGCCGCCTGCCTGACCGCCGCGCCCGGTCCGAAGAATGACTTTGAGGTCGAAACCTTCCTCGCGCAGTCCGTTGCAGGCAACATCACCCACACGCTCAGCACCGCCAATGGCGGCAAGGGCAGCAGCGAAGACGGCACCGGCAAGGGTGTTCCGATCATCGCCTTCACCGCCCAGGGCAGCGGCGCGGATGCGATGGAGAACCAAGCACCGACGCTGCGCGCTGGCGGGCACCGCAACAGTCACGCGAATGCGGGTGTGGTGCCCGCCGTCGCTTTCGCACAAAACTCCCGTGGCGAACTGCGGCTCGAATCCGGTCACGGCCAGCTTGCCGGAACGCTTTCCACGGGCGGCGGCAAGCCGGGCCAGGGCCGGCCCATGGTGCTGAGCGCGGCGCTGCGTGGCCGCGCCGAAGGACTGGCCTTGGAACTGGGCGGCAACGTAGCGACCGCACTGCGCACCAGCGGCGGCGGCGCGGACAAGCCCCATGTGCTGGCCCCCGACTTCGAGGCGCATTTCCGCTACGACTGGAACGAACCTGGTCCCGGCGACTGGTCGCACTGGCGCGTGCGGCGGCTGATGCCAGTTGAGTGCGAGCGGCTGCAAGGAATGCCCGACGACTACACGCTGATCCCGTACCGCGGCAAGTCCGCCGCGGATGCTCCGCGCTACAAGGCGATCGGCAACTCCATGGCCGTCCCGTGCATGGCATGGCTGGGGCAGCGGCTCGTGCAGTGCCTGCACAAGACGGGCTCGACCACTTCGGATTGATCGGCGACGCAGCCTGCGGGCCGCGCCATTCTCCCTCCTGCATTGCCGATGTATCGGCAGCAGCCCGCAGCCAGGGTGTCAAGGCTGCCGTGGGTTCCGCCCACGCCACCCGCCAGTTCGCCTCGGCATCTCACCGGCGAACGCTGCCCACCGGGGCATTGATGCCTCATTTCTCCAACCCACGGGATGGCCGCCACGTCCCGTCAGGGGCATGTCGCCACCCGGTCGATTTCAGGACTTCCCATGGACAACATCACCAAGCAAGACCGCATCACGCTGAAGAACCTCAAGGTGGCAGATTTCGCCAGCGAGGAAACGATGTGCTTCAGCGCCACCGTCGTGTTCGACAGCACTCCCATCGCCGAGGCCCGCAACGACGGCCACGGCGGCTCGACGTTCCTCCACGCGCTCAACGGCAAGGCGGCGCTGCTGGCGCAGGCCGAAGCCTTCGCCAAGGGCCTGCCGCCTGCGCCGCTCGACCTCGGCCAGGAGGGTGAAGACCCTCACTACATCGACATGACGCTCGACTTCCTGGTCGATGAACTGGCCGATGCCATGCACGCGGAACGCAAGGTGCGATCCGCGTTCAACCGCGACATCGGCAACAAGGTGCTGTTCATCAAGGACGGCAAACTGCTGTTCATCAAAGGCATCAAGCTCAAGGCCATCGCCGATCGCAAGGCGTACTTCGATTCGCTGCGCGCCCGGCAGGCCCAGCCCATTGTCATCCTCGCCGAGCTTGCGCCCGAGCAGGCATTCGACCTGTGGAAGCAGCATGTCCTGGGCGACAAGCCCGACTGACCAGCGCCGACGCACCGTCCTGACAGCCCCGCACTCGATGCGGGGTTTCTTTTGTCGGGTGCCCATCAATCGGGGCTGGGCCGGATGCCGTTTTCCAACTGACGCAGCGCGCCCCGCACACGAAGCTGCCCGCATGTTCGCTGATTCGTCAGCACATGCCAGCAGCCAGGGTTCCAGGCTGCCGCGGGTCTCTCCCGCGTTGCCCACCAGTCCGCATCGCATCAAGTCTGCGGACGCGCGTCCCCGTGACGTCGATGCTTTTTATCAACCGCGTGCGGGAGCTGCCATCCCGTGAGGGACGAGGCCCCGCTTTTTTTCCAAGGAGCCCGTCCATGTCCCAGCAAGCCTCTTTCGGCCAAACCTTCGGGCAATTGGCCTCGACCTACTGCGGCAAGTTTCTGCCGCTCGAAGTCCTGCAAAGCGCCGCCGGCCACTACATCGGCACGCGCGATACCGAAGGCCCCGTTTCGCGGGAGTCCCGCGAGTACTTCCGTAGCCATGCCGCGGCTCAACGTGCCCTCGAAAGAGGCGGCTGGTCCCAGCTCGCCATTCCCTGATCCAACTGGAGGAGTCACGTCATGAACCAGCTACTGCCGCGGGAAGTCGTCGATCAGATCATGCGGGAAGATCAGCATTTCGCTGCCGCGCCCCAAGCCTTTTTCGAGGCATGGAAGCGCGGCGTCGAGATCGCTGGCCCCGAGTGGTTCGGCGACGGCACCCGTGAAAGTCTGAACCAGGCCAAGAGCAAGTGGGATCTGCGTCCCAACATGCTGCGGCTCAACGACGCCCTCGGCGTCCTGAGCAGCGGGGAACGCATGTTCCTGTCCGCCATGGTCAGCTTCTACAACGCGCGCGAGGGCGGTGCCATGCTCAAGCGCTGCCGTTTCCACGGACTGTCGGACTTCGACGGTCTCGACCTGCAACGCCGCAAGGTCCTCGCCGATCTGCTCATGAACTACAACGGCTGGTGAGCCGGTCTCCGGCACACCACCGCGTCTTCGTTCACGCCCCATGAGGGACATGCGCCCACGAGGCCATGTCCCTCAATTTATTTCCCGCCGTCCAGCGCAGTGCTGCCAACGCCATGGTCAGCGTTGCCTGACGCTTTTTCCATTTTCAACCCACCGGGTCCGATTCCCGGTGACGGGAATTGGCTCCAATATTCAATCTGGAGAGTTCCCATGTCTCAGAAAACTAACCCCTTTCTTCGCGGCTACTGGAATCTGAAAATCGTCCGCACGTTGTCCATCAGCTACGACGATGGAAGCCCGCATGTCTGGCGAAACATCCACGCGAGCCAAGATCACCTCTCCGACGACGAACTGGTTTCGTCGTCCTGCATCGTCACCAACGATTTCGCCCTGGTCAGCAATGGCCCCCAACCCGTGAGTGCCGAGGTGCTGGCCGAATGCGATGCCGGTGAAGGCCTCAGCGGGGAAGGCGTGATTGGGGCCGTGGTCTATGCCATCCATGGCGAGGACTTCGACGGCCGCCCAGTCCACGTCGGTGATGCCTATTCGGCCGAGGCCGCGCGGGATGCCGTGCAGCGCCTGAGTTTCGAGACCGGCTATTACAGCCGGTGCTGGGAAATCAGCCGTGATCACATCACCGTCGATACCTGGCACTACCTCGCCAACCTGGCGGACCTCGCCACGCCGGAGGCCATGCTGTTCATCGCCTTCCGGGTGCCGTACAGCCCGGCGATCGGCGTCAAGCTGATTTCCACGCCCTGGACGGACCAGAACCTGGAGCACGCCGAGGGCATCACCGTCGAGCAGCTTCGGCAGGAGCACCGGAACAAGGGCATGCCGGACGACCTGGCGAACATCCTTGACCTGGCTGGCCAGGCCGATGTGCGCATCCTGATCCTCGACGCCGACGCACCTGCGCTGCTGGGCCTGCCGCTGGCTGAGTCCTAGCAGCCGCACGACGCGCCAGTCATCCTCTTTGTCCCCTCATGCCAGCCCGTCTCCCCCGAGGAGCCGGGCTGGTCCATTTTCATAGGAGCAACCTCATGTTCCCCGACCTCATTTCGCGCGCACCCGACTTCGAGCACCAGCTCGGAGCCTGCGTCAACGCCATGGGCCAGGACGACGCCATCGGCCAGATCCTGGTATTCGAGCGCACGCACGGCATGCTGCACATGCGCCATATCGCCAGCGACGACCTGGTGGACTCCGACATTGATGACTACGAAATGGTCGTCTTCGACGGTGGCAACACCAGCGGCGACACGTGGAAGCATGTCTTCTTCCCGCGTCAGCGCGAGCACTACTTCGTGTACGAAGCCTGACCCAACCAGCCCCTTTCGAGGGGCTTTTTCTTGCCCGCAGCGCAGGAAAACCGGGTGCGGCGCGGTGCCGTTTCATGCGGGCGGGTAGCCCGGCCCAGGGCCATCCTTGCCCCCATGTTCGTCGGCGTTGCCGACACATGCCCAGGCAGCCAAGACCTTCGAGGCTGCAAGCACGGGAAACCGCGCTGGTCGTTTCTTCCTACGGACGCACCGCGTCCATCCACCCACAAGGGACCTCTCCCTTGCGGGCGGGGAATCCCTTGTTCTTCCTCAAGGAGATTCCCATGGACCGTTCCCTCATCAAATCCATGATGCCTTCGCTTGTCGCAGGCCATGTGCCCCGCAACGTGCGGTCGTTCAAGTACCGCGTGTTCGATGATCAGCCGCAGTCCTCGACGCTGGGCTTCGCCATCGATCCCAAGCCCTTCGACGGCAAGGTGGTCGCGGCCAACGACGACGCCATCGTCGTCAAGCTCAAGCCCAGCGAGTTCGCGGTGCTCGATCCCCACCTGGTGACCACCGTTCCCAGCGAAGGCGCCAAGGTGCATGTCCAACCGTATGCCCGCCGCCGCTTCGACGGCCTGCGCGCGGACACCCCGGACGTGATCACCGAGAAGACCGCGGACGGTGTTCCCTACACCATCACCAGGCACATCCTCGGCTCCGCGCCTGCCAAGCTGCCCATCCCCGAGCCGCAGTGCATGGAACTGGGGCAGCTCATCCAGCAGTTGGAGGAAATGCCGGCTCCCGACGGGTTCCGGCGCATCACCCACATGCTGGTCGATGCGGGTGCCCGCGACTTCACCTGGGTCGATCCGAAGCTGTCCAAGATCATCGAGACACCCCCAGCGATCAGCTTCTCGGTTTCGACCGCGAAGTTCGAGGGCCAGGTGACGATCCTCTACGACCGCGGCGGCGACACCTACGTGGTCGAGCTGCGCCGCGACGGCGAGCTGATCGATCGGCACGACGAGGTGTATTTCGACATGCTCGGTGAAGTGCTGGAACGGCTTATCGACGACGGGCGCTGGCGCCTGATCGACGTGAGCGTGATCGACGCCAAGGCAACCAAGCGGCGCTACGGCTGAATCCACAGCCTACCGGCGACTTGCCCCCATAGGCCTTCCATCCATTCGGGTGGAGGGCCTTTTTCTCCAGGAGATCAACCATGTCACTGCGATTCAAAGGTTCCGACCTGCGCCCCGTGCTGGCCGAGGCCGTTGCCAACCAATGCCGCGTCGTCCTCGCCAAGGACCAGGGCGTGTACTTCCTCGCCGAGCAGGGAGAGCGCCGTCCCGATGGCCGCGTGAAGCTGCTGGCCTATGCCGTCGGCTGCAACCCGGATACCGACCCGTTTGACGACTGGTGGGAACTGGCGCGCGCCGAGCTGGGTGGCGACGACTTCGGCGAGTTCTTCGACCCGAAGGAAGGCGTCTTCGCACGCGTCCTGCACGGCACGGACGATCTGATGCTGTCCGCCACCACGACGCACCTGTCGCTGGAGGTGGTGCCATCGTTGTAGCGCAACGACTACCACCATCCCCTCACGGCCCCCTTCTTGGGGGCTTCCTTTTTTCCGCACCGCGGCATTCGCCGCGTGCGTGCTCGTCTCCGGCCGCCATGGCCCGCCGCGTCGGCCCGCCCGCCGACCTACCCCGGAGACGACCGCATGCACGACCCGTTCAAGATCACCCAACCGACCTGCATCAGCTTCTCGGGCGGGCGCACCAGCGCCTACATGCTCTGGCGCGTGCTGCAGGCCAATGGCGGCCTGCCTGCCGACACCGTGGTCTGCTTCGCCAACACCGGCAAGGAGGTGAAAGCGACCCTGCGCTTTGTGCGCGACTGCGGCGCGCACTGGCAGGTGCCGATCCACTGGCTGGAATACCTGCCCACGGAGCCAGGCTTCACGCTGGTGGACTTCGATCGGGCCAGCCGCCAGGGCGAGCCGTTCGAGGCGCTGATCCGCAAGCGCCAGTACCTGCCCAATCCCGTCGCGCGCGGCTGCACGACCAGCCTGAAGATCCGCCCGATGCACCGCTACCTGCGGCATCTGGGCTGGACCGATTGGGACCAGATGATCGGCATTCGTGCCGACGAGCAGCGCCGCGTCGCCAAGATTCGTGCGCGCGGCCATTCCACCGAATCGACCCACGAGACCATGTGCATGCCGCTTGCGGATGCCGGCGTCACCGTGCGAGACGTGGGCGCCTTCTGGCAGGCGCAAGCGTTCGACCTCGACCTGTTGACGGTGAACGGGCGCACGCTCGAAGGCAACTGCGACCTGTGTTTCCTGAAACCGAGCGGGCAGCGCCTGGCCCTCATCAAGGCGCGGCCGGAGGCCGCCGTGTGGTGGATTCGCATGGAATCGCTGAACCTGGCAAGCAAGCCCAGCGGTGCCCGGTTCCGCGCCGATGGCCCCAGCTACGCCGATCTAACGCGCTTCGCCGCCGACCAGGGCGATCTGTTCGACGCCGCCGAAGAGCCGATCGCCTGCTTCTGCGGTGATTGACGGCCATGGACGGGCCATCGACCTCGCCATCGCTGCGACTGCTGCCGGTGTCTCTGCGCTGCGCCAATGCCTTCGTGCAGGAGCACCACCGCCACCATCGTCCGGTTCAAGGAGCGAAGTTCGCCCTGGCAGTCGCGCTGTCCGCCACCGATGGCATCTGCGGCGTGGCCATCGTTGGCCGCCCGGTCGCCCGCCACCTGGATGACGGCTGGACGCTCGAAGTCACCCGCGTCTGCACCGATGGCGCACCGAACGCCTGCAGCAAGCTCTACGGCGCGGCCTGGAAGGCGGCCAAGGCCCTGGGCTACACGCGGCTGATCACCTACACCTTGCCCGATGAAGGTGGTGCCAGCCTGCGCGCCGCCGGCTGGCGGCTGGTCGGCACACGCGGCGGCGGCGCCTGGAGCCGCCCCAGCCGTCCCCGCGCTGACACCCCCGACCAACTGCGCGGCCCTAAGTGCCTGTGGCAAGCACTGGGCGGTGCGGACAAAGGGAAACACCCGGATGCCGATTGATTGCTGCCGCGCGCGCGAGGCCCGGACATGCTGCCCCCATGCCTGCTGACGTTGTCAGCGACATGCCAGGCAACCATCGGTCTTCGAGGTTGCCGCGCAGTTCCCACTGCGTGACCGAGCCAGCTCGCACCGCATCCATCCGCGAGCGGCCACCAGTTCTGGTGGCGGATGCTTTCGCCTTATCAACCCACCGCGGGGTTACGCACCTTTCCCCGCATGCGTGGGGCCGGTGTGTCTCCGCTTCATCCCAATGGAGATTCACCATGAGCACCACGTCCAACGAGAAATCGTATTTCGACCTCCACACCTCGGGCATCGGCTACATCCAGCGTGCCCGCGAGGTTCCCGTCCGGGGCGGCCGCCGCGCGCAGCCCTTCCTGGCATGCACCATCGCCGCGCTGGTCGGTTCCGCCAAGGACCCCAGCTACCGCTACTTCGACGTCAAGGTCTCGGGTGCCGAGGCCAAGAAACTGGTCGAGCGCTACATCGGCGTTGACGATCCCAAGCAGCGCCCGCTGGTGCGCTTCCGCCTCGGCGACCTCTGGGGCGATGCGTACATCCGCGACAAGGGTGAGCAAAAGGGCCAGGCCGCCGCGTCTCTGAAGGCGCGACTGCTGAAGGCCGAGCCGCTTGACCGGGCCGAACTGGCTTCGATCAAGCAGCACGAGCTGATCACCCGCGGCATCGGCTACCTCAGCCGTCCGAAGGACGTCTCCCCCAAGGATGGCGATCCGTTCCTGTCGTGCTGCGTCGCGGCACTGGCCGGGCCTGTCGGTGAACCGGAATATCGGTACTTCGACACCATCGTCGCCACCCCTGAAGCCGAGCACCTGGTTCGCCGGTGCGTGCAGGCCATCGAAGGGGACCGCAAGGTGCTGATCGCCTTCCGTCTGAACGACATGAAGATCGATCCGTACATCCGCACCAAGGGCGAGCGCGCCGGGGAACCGGGAGCGAGCCTGGAATCGACGCTGGTTCACATCGGTCTCATCAAGATCGACGGCACCCAGGTCTATCCGACGAGCCAGGCGCAAGCCGAGGCGCCGCAAGCCGAGGACGCACCCGCGCCCGAAGCCGAGGTTGCCGCCGACACCGCTGCCGACCAGCCTGTCGAGCCCGCCGAGCGCGAGCCCGCAAGTGAAGTCGAGGAGCAGGAGCCGGCATTGGCTGCTTCGTTCTGATCCGGCATGGCCCCTCACGGGGCCTTGCCTTTTTCCTATTCCCCAAGGAGAACCATCATGGCAGTCACATCGGCGCCCGAGCAATCGGGATCGCCCATCACCGTTCCAGGCCAACTCACGCTGCGCACGATCCGCGGAAGAAACGGCCCTTTCAACGTCGGCCGCCTTGTCACCCCCATCGGCAAGTTCGCGGTTAAGGATGCGGAGCTGGAGCAGTACCCCGAGGGCAAGTACGACGGGGAGTTCGTCATCCGCTACATCTTCCCGAAGTCCTATCCCGTCGGCGACGGCATGCGGTTCGAGATCCGTGCCAACCTGGACGGGATGACGCTCAACGGCATCGATAAGCTGAGCCGTGACGAGGCACGCAGCTTCACCACCCAGGAAGTCGATCCGCTCGATGAAGAACTGGGCGCGCAGCCTGCGGCAACGCCGGCCAAGCCTGCCAAAGCATCCAGGCCCGCCAAGCCTGCACCCGTGCAGGCATCGGCAGACCCACTGGTCGATACCACGCCTTTTGGTGTGGATGCGCCGCCGCCCGCTGCGGCTGCTGCCCCCGGCAGCACCGAAGATGGCGACGCCGCACTGTTCGGGCTGCTCTGGCCGCTGGGTGAGTCCGTGAAACTGGATTCGACCATCGACCGCCGCACCCTGCGCGCGCAGATCGCACGCCTGGGTGAACTGGGCTACGCGCTGGACTTCAAGACGCAGGAGTGGAGTCAACTGCAACCTGCGTGATCGCAGACGCCGCATCCGCGGTGTTCTTCATCCACCCGCCGGGGTTCCTTCCCCATGCGGGGGAGGCTCCGGCTTTCTTCTGGAGGTCTCCATCATGTCCACCATCGCTATCGATACCCCCCGTTCCACGTTGGATGAACCCGCGTGGCGCGCTGTCTGCAAGACGGCCGCTGAGCAAGCCCAGCGTGGTTGCGGCCTGTCCTGGGACCACTGGGTCACGCTTTTCAGTTCGGAGATCGACACGCAAGCCAGTCGATTGCCGCAGGATCAGCGCACTCAAGCGTTGGAAATCGCAGCCCGAGAATGGGACTACACAACGCCTGCCGAACGGCAGGAAACCCAGGACTGGAATGCGGAGCATGGCTATTGCTCGCACGGGATCGAGTTCGGCTACTGCCCGGCCGGTTGTGATCGCGACGATGACGACTGGGACTGAGGCCAAAGCATAGGTCCCTTCGCCGCACTTGCGGCTTTTCATCACCCGCTGGGGGCTCCTCCCCGCGGGGAGGCCTCCGGCTCTACTTTTCAGGAGGCCTCTCATGGGCTGGTACTTCTCTCCTCAGTCGCGGTCTGAACTGATCGCGGAACTGATCACACCGCAAGAGACCGAGCGCGCCAGCGTCAAGGTCATCGCCCACGCGCTGCGCGGCAACGTCCTTTGGTCCGTCGCGGAAGTGACGGCCAAGGTCGAAGACGTGCATCGTCATCTGGCGCCGGGCCAATCCCTGCGCTACATCCGTTGCTATCTGCTCGAACGCAGCGGCAACCAGTGGGGCCACAAGCCACTGGATGAGTCCATGCACCCGTACTACTACTCGTGCCCGCTGTCCTATCTGGACCTCGCACCGGAGCAGTCCGCCGACTGGCGTGCAGGCGTTCGCGCCTACCACGCACGGCGGCGCACACCCACTGCACCTGCGGCATCCACCGCAGCGCTGATGGTCTGAGCCAGGAGGAAGCGACATGGACCCGATCCTGGCTGCGCTCCCGCCCGCGCTGCTGAAGCTCGTTGAAGGGAGTTTGTCCAACGACGAAGTGTCCTCCGACGAGGAAATACTGGAGTACTTCATCAGCAACGGCCTCACTGAGGAGCAGGCGCGGCAGGCACTGACCTACCGCGACCAGTACCTCAACAACCTCTACCTGGATGGCTTCACGCCGATCACCGCGGTAGATGAGGCGCTTCACTTCAACCCGCACACCCGGCAGTTCGAGCCGGACTGAGCGATTTTCTTCCACCCCCAGGGGCAGTACTTGCCCCAGCGGGCGGTGCTGTTCCCGTTCATCCGAGGACACCACCATGCCCGCAGACACTTCTTCCACCACGCTGTATCGCATAGACGAATGCCCCGACGTGATGGCCGACGCTTGCGTCGGCGATGACCAAGGCAACCTCGTCTTCCTCTCGATCTGGGCGCGGGACACCGCCGTCCAGCAGTTCCTAGCTCGCCTGACCCTCGGGCGCGACGAGCAGGGGTTGGACCAGTTTCACGTCATCACCGACCAGGGCGGCAGCGTCCCGGTGTTCGTCGGCAACGTCGATCGTCTGGAAAAGCGCATGACACGCGCCTACCGACGAACGCTGTTCGGATCGCTCTCCAACGTGTGGCTGTTCGACCGCCGCTGCGTGAAGCCCGACAAGGCCAACGCCAGCGCGCTCGCACTGCTGCCACGCGGCAGCGCCCACCGGCTTGACCGCCTGTGGACGCTGGTGCGGGACACCTGCCCGTTGCCGCTGCTCGATCACTGGCGCGAGACCGTGCTGGAACTGCTGCAAACCCGCGAAATGCTGGCCCGCCTTCCGTTCGCCCTCGGGCGACTGGAAGGTCATCGGCTCGCCATCGACGTGCCGGCGCTGACCCTGGCGCTGGGCTCCCTGATCCGCAGTGACGTACTCACCGCCTATCCCTATCCGGCCAAGATTTGGACGCCGGAAGCGGTAGCGGCTTGACCTACCCGCGGAAGCACGCCTTGGCGTGCTTCCGCCTTTCATCCCCGCCAACCAGGAGACTTCCATGGCCCTCATGTTCCCGCGGCTCGCCCGCAACTTCGTTAAAAACGGGTACTTCCCCACGGATGAACCCACGCTCGAAAGAGCCCTCAACGCACTCATGCCCAGCGACGGGCCGATGTGCATCCTTGATCCCTGCGCAGGTGAAGGCGTGGCGATCGCCGAAGCTGCTCATGCCCTCGGGCGCGAGCAGGCCAAGGCGTTCGCGGTCGAGTTCGACGCGGAGCGGGCACGCCATGCCCGCGGCCTGGTCGATCACTGCCTGCACGCGGACCTGATGGACGCGATGATCTCCAAGCAGTCGTTCGGGCTGCTCTGGCTCAACCCACCGTATGGCGACCTGTCCAAGGACGTCAACGGCAACATCGGTTATCAGGGACAGGGCCGTGCCCGCCTCGAAAAGCTGTTCTACCAGCGCAGTCTGTCGTTGTTGCAGTACGGCGGCGTGCTGGTCTTCATCGTCCCCGGCTACGTGCTGGATGCGGAGCTGGTCGGCTGGCTGACGCGCCACTACACGGACCTGCGGATCTACCGAGCGGTGGAAACGCAGTTCAAGCAGGTGGTGATCTTCGGCCGCAGGGTACGTCAGCGCGAGCTGGCACCCGATGGTCTCAAGGCTGTGCGCAATTTGCTGCTGCAGGTCGGGCTCAGCGAAGTCGAAGCCGAGGAACTGCCGAGCGAATGGCCGTTCCTGCCGTACATCGTCCCCGCCAGTCCGGCCGAACCGGAGCATTTCTTCCGCGTGACGATGGAGCCGGAGCAGTTCGCCGATGAAGTCGGCCGGCTGCAAGGCCTCTGGCCGTCGCAGGACACGCACCTGGGGGCCGCGCAGCAATCGTTGCGTCCGCCGGCGCGCGCCTTGTCCCACTGGCATCTGGCCCTGGCTCTGGCCGCGGGCGCGATCTCGGGGGTTGTGCGCTCCAAGGCCGGGCGCGTGCTCGTCGTCAAAGGTGACACCCACAAGGACAAGACGCTCCAGCGGGAATTCACCGAACGCGAAGACGGCTCCATCGCCGAGACCCGCATCCTCACCGACAAGTTCGTGCCTGTCATCCGCGCGTGGGACATGACACCAGGCTCAGCCACGCTGGGCGAGGTGTTGACCATTCGCTGATCACTTCTTCACTGCTGACGGTTCGCCGTCTCTTTTCCCACCACGGGGCATGTCATCGCCCCGCTGGGGGTGGTGCATGCCCCATTTTCTTTGGAGCATCACCATGTCCACCGATCTTGAAACCACTGCCGCTGAAGCCGCGCCCGCACAGGGCGAACTGCTTGATGCGGAATCTTCCGCTCTGACCCTGAGCCTTCAGGATTTCGTCGGCGAGTTCGGCGACGAACTGCTCGACGCCCTCAACAGCGCCAACCCGCCGGTCTACAACGGCCAGCCGCAGGCGCACCGGCAACTCATCGTCGCCAGCCTCAAGCGCAAGCTCTTCCAGGCCCAGGCCGAAGTCGTCCACGCCGCCGCGGAGCTGCTGATCGATCGTGGCGAACGCGCCGCGATCGTCAATGGCGAAATGGGCTGCGGCAAGACGACCGTCGGCATCGCCACGGCCGCCGTGCTCAACGCCGAAGGCTACCGCCGCACCCTGGTTCTTTCCCCGCCGCACCTTGTTTACAAGTGGCGGCGCGAGATCCAGGAAACAGTGGCGGGCGCCAAGGTGTGGGTGCTCAACGGGCCGGATACGCTCGTCAAGCTCATCAAGCTGCGCGAGCAGTTGAATGTCCAGCCCACGGGCCAGGAGTTCTTCGTCCTGGGCCGCGTGCGGATGCGGATGGGGTTCCATTGGAAGCCCGTCTTCACCCAGCGGCGTACCCGTCACGGCAACGTGGCGGCGTGCCCGGACTGCGGCACGGTCATCACCGACCTCGACGGCGAGCCGGTCAACCCGGTCGCGCTCGAAGCCGAGGAATACCGCAGGAAGTGCAGCCATTGCGCTGCGCCCCTGTGGACACTGATCCGCCCGCGCGGCCTATCCGGCAGCGACCAGTCCTCGGCTGTGCTGAAAGCCCTCAAGCGCATCCCGACCATCGGGGAAGTCACCGCGCAGAAGCTGATGCAGAAGTTCGGCGACGGGTTCCTGGCGTCGATGCTGGGCGACAACATCCATGAGTTCATCAACCTCATGGACGGCAACGGCGAGCTGGTGTTTTCCGACCGTCAGGCCACGCGCATGGAGCGTGCGATGGCCAACATGGAGTTCGGCTTTGGCGAGGGCGGCTATCAGCCGTCCGAGTTCATCAAGCGCTACCTGCCGCAAGGCACGTTCGACCTGTGCATCGCAGACGAGGCGCATGAGTACAAGAACGGTGGCAGTGCCCAGGGCCAGGCTATGGGCGTGCTGGCGGCGAAGGCTCGCAAGACCTTGCTGCTGACAGGCACGCTGATGGGCGGCTACGGGGACGACCTGTTCTACCTGCTGTTCCGAGCCCTGCCTGGGCGGATGATCGAAGACGGCTACCGCCCGACCACGAGCGGCAGCATGACCTCGGCGGCCATGGCGTTCATGAGGGACCACGGGGTCCTCAAGGACATTTACTCCGAAAGCGCCGGCACGGCGCACAAGACGGCCAGAGGCACCAAGGTATCGGTGCGCACGGTCAAGGCTCCCGGCTTCGGCCCGAAAGGGGTCTTGCGGTGCATCCTGCCGTTCACGATCTTCCTCAAGCTCAAGGACATCGGTGGCAACGTCCTGCCGCCGTATGACGAGGAGTTTCGTGAAGTCCAAATGGACGTGGCGCAAGCTGCGGCCTACCGCGACTTGGCGGGTCGGCTGACCGCGGAGCTGAAACAGGCTCTGGCGCGACGCGATACGACGCTGCTGGGTGTGGTCCTCAACGTGCTGCTGGCCTGGCCGGACTGCTGCTTCCGGTCGGAGACCGTGGTGCATCCGCGCACGCGCAACACCTTGGCGTTCGTCCCGGCTCAGTTCAACGAGTTCGAGGTGACGCCGAAAGAGCGCGAGCTGATCGACATCTGCAAAGAGGAGAAGGCGCAGGGCCGCAAGGTTCTGGCCTACACGGTCTATACCGGCACGCGCGACACCACGTCGCGCTTGAAGGTGCTGCTGGAGCAGGAAGGTTTTCGGGTGGCGGTGCTGCGCGCAAGCGTGGACGCCAGCCGCCGCGAGGACTGGATCGCCGAGCAACTGGATCGTGGCATCGACGTGCTCATCACCAACCCCGAGCTGGTCAAGACGGGATTGGACCTGTTGGACTTCCCGACGATCGTTTTCATGCAGTCGGGCTACAACGTGTACTCGCTCCAGCAGGCGGCACGCCGCTCCTGGCGCATCGGACAGAAACAGCCGGTGCGCGTGATCTACCTCGGCTACGCAGGTTCCTCGCAGATGACCTGCCTGGAGCTGATGGCCAAGAAGATCATGGTCTCGCAGTCCACCTCCGGCGACGTACCCGAATCCGGGTTGGATGTGCTCAATCAGGACGGTGATTCCGTCGAGGTCGCACTGGCCCGGCAACTGGTCGCTGCCTGATCCTCATGCCATCGCCGGCTTAGTGCCGCCGGCTCTTTGTTGTTCCCATTTGCAGCCACGCCCACGGTCTCCGTGGACGTGGCTGCTCTTTCACTGGCCCCCTCGGGGGCCTTTTTTCTTTGAGCGAGGCGCTGCCGGCAAATCGGGCGGAGCGTGGTTCGCATTGTTTGCTGCCGCACCCGGCCTGAGCGGCGATGGTGAGGGCTCGAAGTTTCAGGACGACGCGCCATGTGCCCCTCTCCACCTTGGTTTCACCATCCCGAACGCCGCCTGCTGGCGGGTTTTCTCGGCCTGCTGTGGTCGGTGTTGGCCGGCGGCTGCGCAACGACGACCGCGCCGGTCGCGCCCGACATCATCGAGGAAGTCTCGGCCGCGCCCGAAACCGAGGTGCCCGAGTACATCCCTGTGGTGCGCTACGGCCGCTACACCCTCGTGGAACTGGCACCGACAGCAGCGCAGCGCGACCTGCTGTTGCAGACCATCGACGTGTCCATGCCGGGGGATGCTCGCGCCACGGTCGGCGACGGGCTGCGGCATGTGCTCAAGCGCAGCGGCTACGACCTGTGCCAGGCGGCGCACGCCGTGGTCGCGCTGTACGCGCTGCCACTGCCGGCAGCGCACCTGCATCTCGGCCCCATGACCTTGCGCGATGCGCTGCTCACCCTGGCTGGCCCGGCCTGGGAACTGCACGCGGATGACCGCGCACGGCAAATCTGCTTCGAGCGGCCCGGCGACAGCATGACCACCGACAACGTAGCCGCGCCGCCCGCCACCGAGACGGTGCAGACGTTCCCGCTCGCGCCCGCAGCATCGGGAGGCCAGCCATGAACGCTCCGCAGCCCGCCCAGCGTTCAACCGCCACCGTGGTGGTACAGAGCCTGATGTGGCTCTGGCTGCTTGGCCTGAGTGCTCTCGTGGCCCTGGGCTACCAGGCCATGAACGACCAGACCGACCAAGAACGACTCGATACCCGGTTGCAACGCCTCGAAGCGCAGGCGACGGGCCTGGCCGAGACCATCGAGGCCATCCAGCAGCGTCCGGCCGTCGCCACGGCGGCGGACCTCAAAGACACCCGCCAAATCCTGGAAGCGCGCGCGGCCCAGGTCGAGCAGTCCCTAAGCGCCTATGCCGCCGCTGACGATCTTCAGGCACTGCGCGCCGAAGTCGAGCAGGTCAAGGCGCGCCAGACCGCCGCACGCGCCGCAGCACCCGTCCAGCCACGCGCAGCGAACAAGGCCGCCGCCAAGCCTGAACCGCCACCGCTGCCATTCCGCATCGTCGGTGTCGAACTGCGCGCCGGCGAGCGCAGCGTGTCCATCGCGCCGAGCAGTGGGGACTTCACGCCCGACCAGCTTCAGGTGCTGCTGCCGGGTGATGCGGTCGGCCAATGGCGCTTGCAGGCCGTCGAGGGCAGCACCGCGGTGTTCCAGGCCGGCGACCAGACCCGCCGCGTGGCGATCCCCTGAACGGAGCACACCACATGAAGCCGTCGATCATCCTTTCCGCGCTCCTGCTGGCGTCCACCCAGTTTCCCGCGTGGGCGCAGCAGCCGGCCACGGCTCCCGCTCGCACTGCGCAGAGCCAGGAACGCCCGCTGGCCGCTCGCGTTCTGGACGACCGGGTGGCAAGCGACTGGGGCCTGCAACCGCAGGAGTGGGCGCGCTACCGCGAACTGATGGACGGGCCACTGGGCATCTACTCGCCCAACCTGGACCCGCTGTCGGCCCTGGGCATCGAGGCGCGCACCGACGAGGAACGACGCCGCTACGCAGAACTGCAGGTGCAGGTCGAGGCGCGCCGCGTCGAGAAGCTGCTTGCCTATCAGCGTGCCTACGACGAGGCCTGGCAGCGCTTGAACCCCGGCATGCAACGGGTGAACCTGCCGGACGACAAGCCGGTCGCCGGCGCCACGCGCGGCTCCGGCCGCACGGCGGTGTTCGTCAAGGACGGCTGCGAAGCCTGCGGGCAGCTCGTGCAGCGCCTGCAATCGTCGGGCACCGCGTTCGACCTGTACATGGTCGGCAGCCGCCAGGACGACGCGCGCATCCGCGAATGGGCCAAGCGCGCGAACGTCGATCCGGCGCGCGTGCGCCGCGGCAGCATCACGCTCAACCACGACGGCGGCCGCTGGCTGTCGCTGGGCCTGCCTGGCGACTTGCCTGCGGTCGTGCGCGAGGTGAACGGCCAATGGCAGCGCCAGCCATAGCCGCACTCCTGCGCGCACTGGCGCTCGCCGCTGGCCTGTGCGCCTGCGTCGCCCAGGCCCGGGAGGTTCCGCCACCGGCGTACCAGCTCGCCGCGCAGCGCGCAGGCATCCCCTCGACGGTGCTCTACGCCGTGGCCTTGCAGGAGAGCGGCATCCGCCGCAATGGGCGCATCGTCCCGTGGCCGTGGTCGCTCAACGTCGCCGGCCAGTCGCGCCGCTATGCGACCCGCGCCGACGCCTGCGCCGGCTTGCAGCGGGCGATGCGCTCCACGCCGCACACGCGCATCGACGCGGGCCTGGGCCAGATCAACCTCGGCTACCACCAGCAGCGCTACGCCAGCGCGTGCGACTTGCTCGACCCGTACCGGAATCTGGCCATCGCCGCCGAGATCCTGCGCGAGCAGCACACCCCGGGCGAAGACTGGTTGCTGGCGATCGGCCGCTACCACCGTCCTGCCGGGGGCGAGCCTGCCGCCCGCTACCGGCGCAGCGTATCCCGCCACCTTGCCCGCGTGCAGGGCGCGCGCCCAACCGCCGCGGTCCTCGCCGCGCGCCAGGAGACATCCCCATGACGACATCCCATCTGGCCTTGCGGGGCCTGCTCGTACTGCTGGCAGGTCTGCCGCTGGCCTCGCTCGCCGGCGAGCCGCTGATCGTGGTCGAAGACCGCGGCGGCGCGTCGGCGCTGCCGTACTACGAAGCCCTGAACCTCCAGCCGCGCACCAACGCGCCGGCCCGGCCGCCGATCCCGACACCCCAGGTTCCCGCCACGCCGGCGGACGAGGCCGCGATGCTGCCCGTGCGCAGCGCCAAGCTCACGCCCGGCACCGTCGCGCGGCGGGTCATCGAGGCACCGGGCCTGCGGCCTTTCGTGGTCGTCGGCGACGACGAGGCATCCCGGGCTTGGCTGCGCCGCCAGGCGGCAGCGCTGCGCGAGCGCGGCGCGATCGGCCTGGTGGTCAACGTCGAGACCATGCAGGGCCTGGCGAGGCTGCGGGCCCTGGTGCCGGGTGTGCCGCTCGCGCCTGTGTCCGGCGACGACCTGGCCGAGCGTCTGGGCCTGCGGCACTACCCGGCGCTGATCACGGCCACCGGCATCGAGCAATGAAGCCATGTCGGGGAAACAGCCGGTCGAGGTATTGCTACGCCCAGCGGTGGAGCTATACACCGTTGCCGCATGCGCGGGCGCCGCGTTTCTGTCCCTGGTGGCCCCATGGTCGCTCGCGCTGAGCCCGTCCATGGGCGTCGGCAGCGCGCTGGCGTTCGGCGCCTACGGTGCCATCCGCTACCGCGATTCCCGCGTCATCCTGCGCTACCGGCGCAACATTCGCAGGTTGCCGCGCTACGTGATGACCAGCAAGGACGTGCCGGTCAGCCAGCAGCGGCTGTTCGTGGGTCGCGGCTTCCTGTGGGAGCAGAAGCACACCCATAGGCTGATGCAGACGTACCGGCCGGAGTTTCGCCGCTACGTCGAGCCGACACCTGCATACCGGCTGGCGCGGCGCCTGGAGGAACGGCTGGAGTTCGCTCCGTTCCCGCTGTCCAGCCTGGCCCGGCTCACGAGCTGGGATGTGCCGCTCAACCCAGTGCGGCCGCTTCCGCCTGTGGGCGGCCTGCCGCGCCTGCACGGTATCGAACCCGAGGAGGTGGACGTCAGCCTGCCACTCGGCGAGCGCGTCGGCCACTCGCTGGTGCTGGGCACCACGCGCGTCGGCAAGACCCGGCTGGCCGAACTGTTCGTGACCCAGGACATCCGGCGCGTGAACGCTGCGGGCGAGCACGAGGTGGTGATCGTCATCGACCCCAAGGGCGACGCCGATCTCCTGAAGCGGATGTACGTCGAGGCCAAGCGCGCGGGCCGCGAAGGCGAGTTCTACGTCTTTCATTTGGGCTGGCCGGACATTTCCGCGCGCTACAACGCCGTGGGGCGATTCGGGCGCATCAGCGAGGTGGCCACCCGCGTCGCGGGGCAGCTTTCCGGCGAAGGCAACAGCGCGGCGTTCCGCGAGTTCGCCTGGCGCTTCGTCAACATCATCGCCCGCGCCTTGGTGGAGCTGGGACAGCGCCCGGACTACATGCTGATCCAGCGGCACGTCATCAACATCGACGCGCTGTTCATCGAGTACGCCCAGCATTACTTCGCCAAGACGGAGCCCAAGGCTTGGGAGGTGATCGTCCAGATCGAGGCCAAGCTCAACGAGAAGAACATCCCGCGCAACATGATCGGGCGGGAAAAACGTGTGGTGGCGCTGGAGCAGTACCTCTCCCAAGCCCGCAACTACGACCCAGTGCTGGACGGCCTGCGCTCTGCTGTCCGATACGACAAGACGTACTTCGACAAGATCGTCGCCAGCCTCTTGCCGCTGCTGGAGAAGCTTACCAGCGGCAAGATCGCGCAGCTCCTGGCCCCGAACTACTCCGACCTGGCCGACCCGCGCCCGATCTTCGACTGGATGCAGATCATCCGTAAGAGGGCCATCGTCTATGTGGGCCTGGATGCGCTCTCCGACGCCGAGGTCGCCGCAGCGGTCGGCAACTCGATGTTCAGCGATCTCGTGTCGGTCGCCGGGCACATCTACAAGCACGGGATCGACGACGGCCTGCCGGGCGCTTCAGCCGGTGCGCGCGTGCCGATCAATGTCCACGCCGACGAGTTCAACGAGTTGATGGGCGACGAGTTCATCCCGCTGATCAACAAGGGTGGCGGTGCCGGCCTGCAAGTCACCGCCTACACACAGACGCTCTCGGACATCGAGGCACGCATCGGCAACCGCGCGAAGGCGGGCCAGGTGATCGGGAATTTCAACAACCTGTTCATGCTGCGCGTGCGCGAGACCGCGACCGCTGAATTGCTGACCCGGCAACTGCCGAAGGTCGAGGTCTATACGACCACCATCGTCAGCGGCGCGACCGACAGTTCCGACATCCGCGGCGCGACGGATTTCACCAGCAACACGCAGGACCGCATCAGCATGTCCAGCGTACCGATGATTGAGCCGTCGCATGTCGTCGGCCTGCCCAAGGGCCAGTGCTTCGCATTGCTGCAGGGCGGTCAGCTTTGGAAAGTGCGCATGCCGTTGCCGGCGCCAGACCCGGACGAGGTGATGCCGGCAGACCTGCAGCAACTGGCCGGGTATATGCGCCAGAGCTACAGCGAAGCGACGCAGTGGTGGGAGTTCACCAGTTCCCCGGCCTTGCAGGACGCGGGCCTGCCCGACGACCTGCTGGATGACGCCGCTCCGGCAGAACCCTCCGCGGTGGCCACCCCCATCGGCGATGGCATCGGCAATGAGGCCTCGCCATGAAGGACGCCGCTTCGACCGCACAACGGGAGCAGAACCAGCGCCAAGGCCTGATCGTCGGCACCATCACCTTGCCGTTCCGGTTGCTGGGGGTGCTGATCGGCTCGCTGCTGTTCTCGATCGTGGTGGAGTGCGTCGGCATGCACCTGTTCTGGAAGGATCAGGGTTGGCGTCACTCGCAGCAGATGTTGCAGTACGAGCTGGGGCACTTGTCCAGCCACTTCACGCGCAGCGTGGTCGTGCAGGAGCCGGGGCGCACGGCGCATGAGCTGGTGGACACCGGCTACGAATGGGTGTTCGTGCGTTCCGGGCTGTTGGAGCGCATGAGCCAGACCGCCGAGCGCGCCCGTGCGCCCAGCCACGGAAAGGACCAGGACGGGGGCCGCAACTTCCGCTACTACATCAGCCAGGTCTATGTCTGGACTGAAAGCTACCTGATCGCCGCTGCCTTCACCACGCTCACGTTCCTGGTGCGCCTGCTGGTGCTGGTGCTCACGTTGCCGCTGATCTTCACCGCGGCGTTCGTCGGCCTGATCGACGGTCTTGTGCGGCGGGACGTGCGCCGGTTCGGCGCAGGCCGGGAATCCGGCTTCATCTACCACCGCGCGAAGGCGAGCCTGATGCCGCTGGCCGTGCTGCCATGGGTCACGTACCTGGCCCTGCCGATCTCGGTGCATCCACTGCTGATCCTGCTGCCCAGCGCCGCCTTGCTGGGACTGGCCGTGAGCCTGACCGCAGGCAGCTTCAAGAAGTACCTCTAGGCCATCAATCCGGGCATGCGCGAGTTCCTATTGTTTGCGGCCTAAAAGCCCCTCGCTGCCCACGATCAAGCCATTGCTGATCACACAGGAATGGCGCGATGTTGGCTCCGATCTGGCAGCGCGCCGCGCATCGCGGCGTGCCCATTTTTCTCGTGACGGCCCTCCTGCTGGGTCAGTTTCCGATGGCGTTGGCCGAGTCCCCCGCACAGCGCCAGGAGCTGGTCGCCGCACTGCGCCAACTCGATGCGCTGGAGCGCACCGTCGCCGACAGCGCCGCGCATGCCCCCATCCAGCCGGGCGAGCGCTACCACTTCGATTACCCGCGGCTGCTGGCTGATCTGGCGCGCGTGCGCGCCGGCATCCAGGCCCATCTCACACCGTCGCGCGCCCAGCCGCGCGACCCCTCCGAACTGGCCGGCGACTACCGCACCGAGCGGGCCGCCTCGCCATCGCCGACGACGACTGCGGAGGGCAAGCGATGAACGGCGCCCAGGTCTCGGCATTTCAAGCCAACAGCGGCATCGCGCCTTCGGCGATGGCGACCGTCCTGGTCGGCGCCGTGTTCGCGGTGCTCCTCGTCTGGGGCGTCTGGGCCATCCGAACGGCCTACGTGGGGTGGTCCGAGAGCCGCCTCAACCAGCGCCAGTTCCTCGGCGTCTGCATCCGCTTCGTCGCGATGTACCTCGTCCTGAGCTTCTTCCTCCTCTCCTGACCTGAAAGGCATGACCATGCAAAACCGCATCCTCCATTCCCGTCTTGCCCAGCGCGCCGCCGTGGCACTGGGCGCCGCCGCGCTGCCCGCGCTGTCGTTCGCGCAGGGCTTGCCGCAGTTGGAAAACCCGACCCGCGGCACCGGCAACGGCATCATGGAAACGATCAGGAACTATGGCTACGACATCATCATGCTCGTGGCTCTCCTGGTCGTGGCGTCGATGTTTATCGGCGTCTGCTACCACGCCTACGGGACCTACGCGGAAATCCACACCGGCCGCAAGACCTGGGGCCAGTTCGGCCTCACCGTCGCGATCGGCGCCGTGCTGCTCGTGATCGGCATCTGGCTGCTCACTGAAGCCACCGGCATCCTGTAAGGCGAGGCCGGTATGTCCGAGCAGCAGCACGTCCGTGCGGACGGGACGGTCACGTTCCTTCCGCACCGGCTCAACCGCCACCCCGTTGTCGTGCGCGGCCTCACCGCCGACGAGCTGTGGATCTGCTGCGGCCTGTCCGGTGCCGCCGGCCTGCTGGTCGGCGCGCCGCTGTCCTGGGTGTTCCGCACGATCGCCATCGCGCCGACGTTCGTCGTCCTGGGCGTGGCCCTGGGCGTCTTCATCGGCGGCGGCATCCTGCGCCGGCTCAAGCGCGGGCGTCCCGATACCTGGCTGTACCGGCAACTGCAATGGCGCATCGCCACGCGCCATCCGCTGATGGCGGGCTGGGTAGGCGGCCACGTGCTGATCTCGCGCTCCGGCTTCTGGACCACCCGAAGGTCTGTTGCAAGGGGGGCACGATGAGCCGCTTCAAGAACGAGATCACCCATCTGCAGGCGCACATCAAGACGCTTCGCCTGGGTGCTGGCGCGCTGGTCATCGTCGCCCTGGTCATGGGCGGTGGCTGGTGGAGCGCGCCGCGCGACCTGACCATCCACGTTCCGCCCGACCTGCGCTCCGGCAGTACCCGCAAGTGGTGGGAAGTGCCGCCCGAATCGGTCTATGCGTTCACGTTCTACGTGTTCCAGACCCTCAACCGCTGGCCGACGAACGGCGAAGAGGACTACCCGCGCAACCTCCATACGCTCTCGCCGTACCTCACCCCGTCCTGCCAGGCCTTCCTGCGCGCGGACTACGACTACCGCCGCAGCACGGGCGAACTGCGCCAGCGCGTGCGCGGGATTTATGAAATCCCCGGCCGCGGCTACGGCGACGACCCCACGGCGCGCGTGCGCGTGGTCTCCGACCGCGACTGGGTGGTGACGCTGGACATCACCGCCGACGAGTACTACGGCGCCGAGCAGGTTAAGCGCGCGCTCGTGCGCTACCCGGTGAAAGTCACGCGGGTGGACGTTGATCCCGCCCGCAACCCGTTCGGCCTGGCACTGGATTGCTACGACGGCGCGCCCCAGCGCATCAGCGCCCCGGAGCCGACGCGCCCGGCGCCTGGCGGCCTGTCTCCGCAAGCGCCCCAAGGAGGAAACACCCCATGAAGCAACCTGCACTCGTGCTGCTGGGGCTGCTGGCCGCGGCCGCGGCACCCGTCTCCCATGCTGTGGAGATTCTGCGCTGGGAACGCATGCCGCTGGCGGTGCCGCTGAAGGTGGGCCAGGAGCGCATCGTGTTCATCGACCGGAACGTCCGCGTGGGCGTGCCCGCAGGCGTGGGCGAACGCCTGCGCGTGCAGAGCGCGGGTGGCGCGGTGTACCTGCGCGCCAGCGAGCCGATCGAGCCCACGCGGTTGCAACTGCAGGACGCCGACACGGGCGCGCTGATCCTGCTGGACATCGCGGCCGAACCGCCCAAGGACGGCGAAGCCGAGTTGGAGCCGGTGCGCATTGTCGAGGGCAGCAGCACCCCGGCGCGCTATGGCGATCAGGCAGGCGGTGCCGATGAGGCCCCGGCGCGCGCCCAGGATCAGACAGGCACTCATGCGGCGCGGCGCGAAACCCCGGTTTCGGTCGTCCTGACACGATTCGCCGCGCAGAACCTCTACGCGCCCCTGCGCACCGTGGAGCCACTGCCGGGCGTCATGCGGGTGAACCTGCGCCGTGACCTCGACCTCGGCACGCTGATGCCGACGCTGCCCGTGCGCGCGGTCACTCTCGCGTCGTGGCGGCTGGAAGACCAGTGGGTCACTGCCGTGCGCCTGACCAACAGCAGCAGCGGCTGGGTCACGCTCGACCCGCGCGTGCTGCAAGGCGATTTCCTCACCGCCACCTTCCAGCACGAAGCGCTCGGCCCCCGCGGGACGCCCGAGGACACGACCGTCCTGTACCTGGTGACGCGCGGGCACGGCCTCGCGCAATCGCTGCTGCCGGCGATCCACCGCTTCGACCCGGCTGCGCACCTGCCGCAGCCGGAAGCGGAAGCCGACGATGGCAAGGAGGCCCGCCATGCGCAGTAACGGCTTGCTCAAGTGGCTGATGATCCCGGTCGCCTTGTTGGTGCTGTTCGTTGCCATCCGGCTGTTCTCCAGTGGAGGCTCGTCGGCACCGCAAGCAGCGGATGCCGGCACCAAGCTCACGCGGGATGAAATGAAGGCACTGGGCATCGAGGGCGACACCCCCCGCGACACCGTGGCAACCCTGGTGGCGCAGGTGAAGCAGTTGCGCACCGAACTTCAGTCCGCGCTGTCCGACAACAGGTCACAGCGCGAAGAAAACCAGCGGCTGCGCCAGCGCGAGAACTCAATCGATCAGCGCATCAATTCGGCCCTCGAATCCGAGCGCTCCAATCTGCGCCGCGACCAGGAGCACGCAGCCAGCGCTCGCCAGCAGACCGAAGGGCTGCTCGCCGACCTGCAGCGGCGCCTGGACAGCATCGGCGGGCGCGGCGGCGGCGATGCCGATCTGCCCGTGGGCTTGGGGCTGCGCGATGGCGACCAGGCAGGCATGGAGGGCGGCATGCGGTGGGTTGAACCGGACGACGCTAAGAAGGCCGAGGGCCGTAGCGGCAGTCGTGGCACGGGTAGCGGCATGAGCTTCCCGACGAGTTTCGGCCCCGCGCCGAGCACGTTGGAAACCACGGCGCAAACCGTGGAGAACGCGGGTGCTCGCGCTGCCGGAGTCAAGACCGCGAAAGCCGTCTACACCGTGCCGACGAACTCCACGCTCATGGGGTCGGTCGCCATGACGGCGCTGATCGGACGGGTGCCGATCGACGGAACCGTCAACGATCCGTATCCGTTCAAGGTGTTGGTCGGCCCAGACAACCTCACCGCCAATGGCATCGACATTCCCGACGTGGCCGGCGCGGTGTTCTCCGGCACGGCCTCTGGGGACTGGACGCTCTCGTGCGTGCGCGGCCAGGTGCGCAGCATCACGTTCGTCTTCAACGACGGCACGATTCGCACGATCCCCGAAGACCGCGAAGGCAACCAGCAGAACAACCAGCAGCGCAACGGATTAGGCTGGATCAGCGATCCGTACGGTATTCCTTGTGTCAGCGGAGATCGGCGCAGCAACGCCCAGCAATATCTCGGCTCGCAAGCCCTGATCACCGCTGCCGGCGCTGGCGTGGCCTCGCTCATCAAGAGCAACAGCGGCCAGATGTCCTACGTGGGTGCCGATGGCTCCATCGGCAGCGTCGGCATCTCGGGCAACGAGGCCGTGGGCCGCATCATGGCCGGGGGCGTGCGCGACATGGCGGACTGGGTGAACAAGTTGTACGGCCAGGCATTCGCGGCCGTCTATGTCCAGCCCGGCGCCAAGGTCGCCGTTCACCTCGAAAAGCCACTCGCCATCGACTTCGATCCCGAAGGCCGCAAGGTCGATCACCGCGCAGGAGAAAGCCATGCTCTCGAACTTGACTAAGGGCCTGGCGCTGGCCCTCGCCGTCGTGGTGCTCGGCGGCTGCGCCACCAATAAGGAAAAGCTATTGCCCCGCGGCGACAGCACGATGATGGACATCTGGCAGCAGAACGCCGGCGGCGGCGGCAATGCCGGCCAGTTGGCGCGCAGGCAACTGCTCGACGCGCGCCAGAGCCTGCGCCGGCCGCTGACCGACGCTGACGTGCAGGCTGCGCCCGCCGAGCAGATGCGCTACACGCGCACGGCGCGCAACGAGGTCTATCGCCAGTTCCAGCGCTTGCCCAATCCCGATCTCGTCATGTACGTGTACCCGCACTTGGCGGGCACGGACCCCGTGCCCGTGCCCGGCTACACGACGGTTTTTCCGTTGTACCAGCGCGTCCAGTACGCCATGCCAGGTGAAAGGACGGAGGACTACTGATGCGCTGGAAGCTCCCTTGGCCAAAGCTAACCGCACCCGGCGCTGGCGGTGACGAACAGCCGGACGGCTGGCAGCGCCACGTCGAGGCCTTGCGCCAGGCCGGCGTCCCCGAACCCGGAGCGGCGGTCCAGGACCGCAGGCCGGCGACCGTGGCCGACGAGCAAGCACTGTACGACGTCGCGCCGTCGTTCGCGGAACTGCTGCCATGGGTGGAGTTCCTGCCGCAGTCGAAATCCATGCTGCTGGAGGACGGGCAGTCGGTGGCGGCCTTCTACGAGTTGGTGCCTCTGGGCACCGAGGGCCGGGAACCCGGATGGCTGGCGCACGCCCGCGACGCGCTCGAAAACGCCTTGCAAGACAGCTTCGATGAACTTGACGAGAACCCCTGGGTGCTCCAGCTCTACGCCCAGGATGAACCCAGCTTCGACCAGTACATGCAAACCCTGCGCGACTACGTGCAGCCGCGAGCCCGCGATACGGCCTTCACCGAGTTCTATCTCCGCTTCTTCAGCCATCACCTGCGCGCGGTCGCCAAACCGGGCGGGCTTTTTGAGGACACGGTGGTCACGCGGCTGCGCTGGCGCGGCCAGACGCGGCGCGTGCGGATGGTGGTCTATCGCCGTGCCACCGGGCAAGCAAGCCGCCGCGGTCAGACGCCCGAGCAGATGCTGAACATCGTCTGCGACCGCCTGTGCGGCGGACTCGCGAATGCCGGTATCCAGGCACGGCGCATGGCCGCGGCCGACGTCCACGACTGGCTGCTGCGGTGGTTCAATCCGTGCCCCGCATTGCTCGGGCCTGGGGCCGAGGATCGGGAGCGCTTCTATGCACTGGCGCGCTACCCCGACGAGACCGAAGCCGGCGAAATCGAGCTGGCGAGCGGACGGGATTTCAGCCAGCGGCTGTTCTTCGGCCAGCCACGCTCCGACGTGGCGCACGGCACCTGGTACTTCGACAGCATGCCCCACCGTGTGCTAATCACCGACCGGCTGCGCATGCCGCCCGGGACTGGGCACCTGACAGGTGAAACCCGCAAGGGCGATGCAATCAACACGCTGTTCGACCAGATGCCCGAAGACACGACCATGTGTTTGACCATGGTAGCGACGCCCCAAGATGTTCTCGAATCTCACCTGAATCACTTGGCAAAGAAGGCGGTCGGTGAGACCTTGGCGTCCGAGCAGACCCTCAAGGACGTGCATGAGGCGCGCTCCCTGATCGGCAGCGCGCACAAGCTGTATCGCTGCACCTTGGCCTTCTATTTGCGCGGACGCGATGACGCCGAGCTTGATCGGCGCGGGCTCGACCTCGCCAACGTGATGCTCAACGCAGGGTTGCAGCCCGTTCGCGAAGACGATGAAGTTGCGCCGCTCAACAGCTATCTGCGATGGCTGCCGTGTTGCTACAACCCCGACACGGATCGGCGCCAGTGGTACACCCAACTGATGTTCGCCCAGCACGCGGCGAACCTGTCGCCGGTATGGGGCCGCGCCCAGGGTACGGGACACCCCGGCATCACGATGTTCAACCGCGGCGGCGGACCGATCACGTTCGACCCACTCAACCGCCTGGACCGGCAGATGAACGCCCATCTGTTCCTGTTCGGTCCCACCGGCTCGGGGAAGTCCGCGACGCTCAACAACCTCTTGAACCAGGTCACGGCCATCTACCGGCCGCGGCTGTTCATCGTGGAGGCCGGCAACAGCTTCGGCCTGTTCAGCGATTTCGCCAAGCGTCTGGGCCTGACCGTGAACCGGGTCAAGCTGGCCCCTGGCTCGGGCATCAGCCTCGCGCCGTTCGCCGATGCGCGCCGGCTGATTGAAACGCCGAGCGACGTACAGACCCTCGATGCCGACGCGCTGGACGAGGACCTGCCCCCGGACGCCTCGGCCATGGAGGCGGACGAGCAGCGCGACGTGCTGGGCGAACTGGAGATCACGGCGCGGCTGATGATCACGGGCGGCGAGGATAAGGAGGAAGCTCGGATGACGCGGGCCGACCGCTCGCTGATTCGGCAGTGCATCCTCGACGCCGCCGAGCACTGCCACGGTGGAGGTGGTATCGAGAAGCGCACCGTTCTCACGCGCGACGTGCGCAACGCGCTGCGCACCCGTGGCCAGGACCCGACGCTGCCCGAGATGCGGCGCGTGCGGCTGTTGGAGATGGCGGACGCGATGGATATGTTCTGCCAAGGCACGGACGGCGAGATGTTCGACCGCGACGGCACGCCGTGGCCCGAAGCCGACATCACCCTGGTCGATCTGGCGACCTACGCCCGCGAGGGCTACAACGCCCAGCTCTCCATCGCCTACTTCAGCCTGATCAGCACGGTGAACAACATCGCCGAGCGCGACCAGTACCTGGGCCGCCCGATCATCAACGTCACCGACGAAGGGCACATCATCACGAAGAACCCGCTGCTCGCGCCCTATGTCGTGAAAATTACAAAAATGTGGAGAAAGTTGGGGGCCTGGTTCTGGCTCGCAACGCAGAACATCGACGACTTGCCGCGCGCTGCAGAGCCCATGCTCAACATGATCGAGTGGTGGATCTGTCTCAGCATGCCGCCCGATGAAGTCGAGAAGATCGCGCGGTTCCGCGAACTCTCGCCCGCGCAGAAGGCGCTGATGCTTTCAGCGCGCAAAGAGGCGGGGAAATTCACCGAGGGCGTCATCCTCTCCAAGAGCATGGAAGTGCTGTTCCGCGCCGTGCCGCCGAGCCTGTACCTCGCCCTCGCACAGACAGAACCCGAGGAGAAGGCCGAACGCTACCAGCTCATGCAGCAATACGGCTGCACCGAACTGGTGGCGGCCTTCCGGGTCGCCGAGAAGATCGACCAGGCGCGCGGCATCGAGTCGCCGGCCCTGGAACTGTCGTAAGCCGGAGAACGCCATGGAACCGAAACGTCCTTCCATCCCGATGCAGGTCCAGGCGTTCCCCCGCCGCAATCGGCGGCTCCGCTGGCCTTGGGTATTGGCTGCGGTGCTGGTCGCGCTGCTGCTGATCTGGCTTGTGTCCCGGTCGCCCGGCGAATCCCCGCCGCAGTCGCCCGCGCCGGTCAGCATGACGCAGCCCTCCGGGCCGCCCTGGCAGATGGGCAACCCGGAGGGCCGCTTCACGCTGACGCTCTATGCCGACCTGGAATGCCCGTTCTGCCGGGAGTACTTCCCGCAGCTCAAGCGCTGGGTTGGCAGTAGCGCCGACGTGGCGCTGCAATGGCATCACCAGCCGCTGGCCGCACACGAGCCCGCCGCGTCGGCCGAGGCACGTCTGGCAGAGTGCGCCGCTGAAGCTGGCGGGCATGCCGCGTTCTGGCAAGCCGTCGAGTGGGTCTATGCCCACACGCGCAGCGACGGCCAGGGTCTGCCCGATGGCCTGCGCTATCCCGAATCGACGCCGGCCGTCGAGCAGTGCATGGCAAGCGAGCGGCCAGACGCGGCCATCCGTTCCCAGGCCGCAGAAGCCACCAAGAGCGGCGTGACCGCCACGCCGTCGCTGCGGCTGCTCGATCGCCAGACGGGCCAGGCCATCCTGCTGCAGGGGCCGATCGAAGGAGATGCCTTGCTCTCGGCCATGGACATGCTGTCTGCTGACGTCACTTCGCCCGCATACTCCTCGGAAGCATCCACCGACGATTTTGGAGAAGTGCCCAGGTAGCCCAAGATCCTTGGCCACCCCGCCTGTCGTGCTCAACAGTCTTCGGCCGCTAAGCACGAAGTAGACGAATTAGCCTTGTCAGGCACAACCAGTCCGATAGACGTAGTTTCGTCGCTCGACTCGGCCACCGTCCATCCACCGTGCATGCGGGCGATGGCGGCCACGATGGCTAAGCCCAGCCCGTGGTTGCGAACAGCTTCTGCCCGCGCGACGTCCACTCGGTAGAAGCGATTGAATAAATGGGGTATGTGCTGGATCGGGATCGTGTGACCTTGGTTCACCACGCACAGAGTCACTTGGTCGCCTTGCCTGAGAATCTTGATGACCACCGTACTCTTTGGGCGAGCATGCCGGGTCGCATTGCTAATGAGGTTCGAGATGGCGCGTTGCAGCAGGCGAATATCCGCCGCCAAAGTCGCGTCGCCGTCAACTTGCAACCGCAGGCCCGCTTCCTCAATGGCTGCATCGTGCAAGTCCATGACCGCACGTGCAACATCTGCCATGCTGTCGACCCTCACTCGGCGGGCCTCCGCTCCTCGATCCGCCTGCGACAGAAAAAGCATGTCTTGTACGATCATCGACATACGCTGCAAATCTTCCAAGTGCGCACCCAGCACATCCCTAAGCGTGTTGACATCTCTCACCTTGCGTAGAGCGACCTCGGTGCTCCCCATTAGCGTCGATAGAGGCGTAAACAATTCATGCGCAACATCTGCGTTGAACGCCTCCAATTGCTCATAGGCTTTGCGCAAACGCATCAGCAGTCCGTTGACATGACCCACGAGCGGGACCAATTCATCGGGCTGGTCAGCGCCGTCCAGTTTCTGATGGAGGGTATCAGCCTCCAGCGCCTGAATCCGGACGGAAAGATTGCGTACCGGACGGAGCCCAATCTGCACCAGCAAGAAACCACCGGCTGCAATCACCAAGGCTCCAGCGAGCGCAGCCGCGATCAGTGTTCGTGCCAAGCGCTTGAGTACCAGGTCGTCTTCGCTGGCATCCAGGCTCAGTACCACTTGAATGGGAATGGCGGCCGTTGTGATCTCGAATTTCTGCTCAATCGTGCGTTGATTCGTTGCCACACTGGAGCCAGTGTTGGGAACACGGCCATCAGAGGCAGAGTGGAGCAAGCGACCGGCAGAATTGACATAAAGCACGCGACCATCAGCATCAATGAGAGTGACGCCAATGTTCGGTTGGCCGACCATGGCGTCGTCGAGCTTGTGCGTCAGCACGGAGTTGTCCGCGCCGCCCACCTCTTCAACAAAGTGGCTCACCTGAAGCTGCTTCTGGCGAAGCGTGTCCGTCTGACGCTCTTGGAAACTCAGCGCAGTGACGGTGTAGACCCCAAAACAGGTCAGCGTAAGCCCCACCAGCGCCAGAAGTGCAAGCCAGCGGGCGAGGCGGCCGCCCAACGAACCAGTACGCTGCAGCCTCACGATTGCCGCTCTTCAAGTACGTAGCCCATTCCTCGGACCGTATGCAACAGCGGACGCTCAAATGGCAGATCGAGCTTGTTGCGTAGCCGACGAACGGCAACGTCGATCACATTCGTACCGTAATCAAAGTTCACGTCCCACACCTGCTCGGCGATTTCGGTACGCGATAACACCTGGCCCTTGCGGCGTATAAGAAGTGTCAGGAGCTGGAATTCCTTTGCTGACAAGTCGATGCGTTGTCCGGCTCGGGTCGCACGTCGCCTTGCCAAGTCAACTTGCAAGTCCGCAAGAACCAGAACGAGGGCATCAGGCGCCGGGCTCGTACCGGCTGCGCGACGCAAGAGAACCTCGATACGAGCGACCAGTTCAGAGAAGGCGAAGGGTTTGACAAGGTAGTCGTCCGCCCCAGTCTTCAGTCCACGCACTCGATCCTCGATGCGTTGGCGTGCCGTCAACATGATCACCGGCGTCTGCTTGCTCTGCCTTAGTGCGGCCAACAGACCGAAACCATCGATTCCGGGCAACATGGCGTCGAGAATGATGAGGTCGTAGTTTCCAAGCGACGCCATGTGAAGCCCATCAATTCCGTTGGTGGCCACATCGACTGCGTAGCCTTCTTCCGCCAACCCTTTGCGAAGGTAGTCCGCAAGCTTGGCTTCGTCTTCCACGACAAGCAGTTTCATACGGCCTGCCGGTTCTTCCCGGGCGTTTCGCCACCTGTCCAGATTGTCATCTTCACGTTGTGCTTCCGTTCGGTGCAGTTTCCTACATTGTGCGCATGCCTGCGGGCATGTGGATTTTTTCATATCACACACAGCAAAGGATCATGCAATGAAACTCACCCATCTCGTCGCATTGCAGGCTGTCGTCTTCGCAACGGCCCTGCCCATGGCAGCACAGGCCAATTCGATATGGCATCCCGCACCCACGGAAGAAGGGTTCACCTACCACCCCGATCATTTCAAGAGCACCAAAACTCGCGCCCAAGTGCTGGCCGAGGTCGAAGCTGCGCGCAAGGATGGATCTCTTGCGCTGCTGCAACGCGGCGTGCCGTTGCCCATCAAGAGCACGGAGCCTCGGAAAACCCGTCAGCAGGTACTGGACGAGATGCGCAACGAGACACCGGAAGCTCGCCGTGCTCGGCTCGAATTGTTCTCCGGCGGTTGATATAAGCGCCTGAGCGTCTCGCGGCACCCGAGCCTCCACTCGGGCGCTGTTCGCAAGCCGACGAACGAGAGAGGCCGATTTCTCAGCCTGCCGCTCCCTTAGGTGCACCCTACTACTGCTAACCCATTTTCATTTGCCGCTGGCTTGCCGCCTTGTTGCTCATACTTCTGCCTACCCGAGCAACCTGGGCAGTAGTGGCGGGCTAAAGCGTTGATGAGCCGGTCAGCCACTTTGGGCGCCACGACCGGACTTCGCACGAACATGCTTTCGGCCTGCCGGGAGCTGTGTCGGATACGTCAGACTCTAGCGGCGACGGCGCGGTCAATACGAGCCATGACCGTAGGCATTCTGCCGGCGTACTAGCTCGGACCGAGCCTCTGAGAGTCGGGAGGTTTTTCAACCTGCCTTCCCCGGTCCGGGGGAGCCATGTTCTGTCCACACGTCAGCGGAACCGAATGAGAAAACCGGGTAGGGCTCAGTTCCTATTTCCTGTCGCCTCGGCACTGGCATTGCGCTGCACTACCGGAATCATGAACTCCGGGGTGGCATGCCATGCGCCATTTTCCTTCGCTCCTTTCCGTCAAGCGGACGTGGCTGACGGCCACCGGCTTGGGTACGCTGCTCGTCGTCGGCACGCTCCATGCTGAAACCTGGGTCATCACCGATCAGGCGCATCCAGTCACCGGCCGTGCCGATCGGCTGATCCTGCTGGACGCGCCCGCGCGCATCGAGGCCGAACTGGCGTCAGGCCTACCGGCCGACCCAGTGCGCGCGGAGAGCTTGGCGCGGGACCGCCTGAGCTACGGCGGCGCCGACCTCCAACGCCGCATCGCCATCGCATACCAGGGCGTCACAGACGCATGGAGCTTCGGCATTACCAGCCTCCCGGCCGTCGTGGTGGATCAGCGGTACGTGGTCTATGGCGAGCCGGACGTGGTGCGTGCCGTGGCCCGCATCGAGCAGTACCGGAGGGCACAACCATGAGCCACCCGCTCGACCTGCTGCGCCGCATGCGTGTAGGCGTCGCTTCGTTGCTGCTGCTCTGTGCCACAGGCAGCTACGCCGTCAACACCGCCACCATCGTCGGCTCGGTGGCATCGCCAGACTGCCTCGAATACCGGGTCGTCGGAATCTGTTATTGGCTCTACTGCACCTGGACGGGCTGCACGGTGCGCACGTCCGTCAAGGTGCGCCACTACATCCCCGATGCGGTCGTCTCTAGCTACAGCAACACCGGCGAGAACCCTTGGGTCGAAGTCCGTGCGATGAGCACGTCCAATCCGTCCGCCCAGGCAGGTGGCGACGGGACGACGAACGAGGACCACGAAAACAACCTCGCCAAATTCAAGAACGCGGACGTCATCGGCCACCCCGGCGCCGAGGTATTCAACCAGTTCGTCTCGTCGTCGGGCTACTTCTGTGAAGGCGCGGGCACGGCGTTCATGCCGTACTTGCTCAGTACCCTGGATACGCTGGCCTGGCGCTACAACGTGCCCGAGATGGCCTACCCGGAAGCGCTGATTCCGGGCCGGCGCGAGGTCGGCGCACGCACCACGATGAACCTGTGGGGCAACGTGTATCCCCGTGGCGGGTTCCTGCACCAGACCGACGACTTCAAGGCCGGCGCAGTGGTGGCCCAACGTGCGGGCGATGTGGTCACTCGCCGCAGGCAGATTCACGTCTATCAGCCGTTGCTTGCCAACTCCCGCGACGGCTACTGGCCGGCCGGCGCGCTGATGGAAGGCGATGCCTCCACCGGCAAGTGGCAAGAACTCACGCCCGTCCTGTCCTCGTCCTGCACGGTCTTCCCGCGCAGCGGCTTCCTTACCCAGGCGCAGCAAGGCGACTACGCATGGGCGCTGTGGCGGCCGTATGCCTGCTGCGAGCGCCGGGGCCAGGTGTTCCTGGGCAGCGTCGATTTCCTCTGAGGTGGTGCCATGAACTTCCGTCCTGCATTCAATCCGTTCTCCCGCCGGGCACCCCGCACGAAGATCGTCCTGGCGCTGGCCGGCGCGCTCGCGCTGGGCAGCGGCGTGGCCTGGGGTCAACTGGGATACCAGACCAGCGGCAGCGTCATCGGCGATGACGTCATGTACTCGATCGGCGGCGGCAACGCCGTGTCGATGGGACGTGCGGCCGGCATGCGCTCCCTCGGCGTCGGCGTGGGCTGGAACAGCAACTTGATCTGCGGTGACATGAGCATCCAGACCACCTTGAGGAATCAACTCAACGGCATCACCAACGGCTTCCAGCAAATCATGTCGTCGGTGATCCAGAGTGCCACCAGTGCGGTGGCATCGTTGCCCGCGCTGATCATCCAGCGGGCCGATCCCGGTCTGTACAACCTGCTCACCAATGGCGTGCTGCAGGCGCGACTCGATTTCGACCGCTCCAAGCTGACGTGTCGTGCCATGGCCGAGAAGATGGCCGAAACGGCGGGCGGCCAGCTCGGCTGGAGCCAGATGGCCGAAGGCCTGGCGCTGCGCGATGCCGTGTCGAGCACGGATGCGGTCTCGGCCATCGAGCAGGCCGAGACGCGCCGCGGCAATGACGGCGTGCCGTGGGTCGGGGGCAGCAACGCGGGCGGCTCCGGCCAGCCCGCGATCAAGGTCGTCGGCGATGTCACCCGCGCCGGCTACAACCTGGTCAACGGCCGCGGCGTGACCGACACCTCGTCCATCGCGTCGTCCAGTTGCAGCAGCCTCTCATGCCAGACCTGGACCTCGCCGCAGGCCGCAGTCGAGTGGGCCACGCGCGTGCTTGGCGAGAAGGAGCAGCGCACGTGCGATGCCTGCACCAAGACCGAGACGACGCCCGGCGTCGGGCTCACGCCGCTGATCCAGGAGGAATACGACACCAAGCTGCAGGCGCTCCAGGATCTCGTCTCCAAGGCGAAGAACACGACGCCCGAGAACCTGCGCGAAGCCGGCAGCGCGTCACTGCCCATTACGCGCGGCGTGATCGAGGCGCTTCGCGACGAGCCCGACCAGCACCTGCTGTCGCAGCGCCTGGCGTCCGAGGTCGCGCTGGCATCCGTGCTGGAGAAGGCGCTGTTGCTGCAGCGCACGCTGCTCACGGGGAAGAAGGAGCCCAACGTCGCGGCGAACGAGCTTGCCGTGGCGGCCGTGAACCACGAGAGCGACACGCTCGACCGTGAGATTCGTAACCTCAAGACCGAACTGGAACTGCGGCGCGAGCTGGCGAACAACTCACCCATGGCGATCATCCAGCGCCACGGCACGCGCGCGGCCGGCTCGCGCGGCATCTACGAGGGCGATCCTGTGCCGGACCGTCTCGACCAGCTCCAGAAGGGCAATCCGGGGAGTCGGCCATGAGCCCGGCGCGCATGGCCTGGCGGCCGCTGCGCTGGTTGTTCAGTCGGCACACGGCGAAGACGCTGCTGTGGCTGGTGCTGATCGTTGCCGCTGCCGTGGGGGCCAACGTCGCGGGCATCTACCTGGTCGGCAGCGTTGCAGGCTGGGAACGGTGGCTGGCGGCCTCCGCAGGGTATTTCTTCATCTGGCGGCTGTGCGTGTACGCGGCAACGGCCTATGGATGGTTCTGGATGCGCCGCCGGGTGCTGGCCCGCGAAGACCAAAGCGGGACGGATGGGCAGGCGCGGCGCCGGCTGATCCGCACCGAGGTCGCCGGCGTCGTCGCCATCGTCGCGCTGGAAGCCAGCCTGTTGATGCAGGCCGCTTGAGGGGAGATCGGGGCTATGACGCTCTTCACGACCGACTATCTGGAGTACTACCTCACCCTCGTGTCCTGGATCGTCAACAACGGCATCTGGGCCGTGCTGGTGTCCAGCGGGGTGTTCGCGCTGCCTTTCGTTGCCATCGTCGTGCAGGAGTGGCTGAAGGCCCGTGCGGAAGGTGCTGACGAGGGCAACAAGGGGGTGCTCTCTGCCGCGCGCATCGAGAACCGGGTCTTCGTTGCGATCGTGGTGGTGATGTTCGCGGGCATTCCGTTCATCGACGTGGACCTCAGCACCATCCAGTACGACAGTTCGCGCTCGGCCCAGTGCCAGGTCAGCGTGCCGCAGCCCGCGGAAACCGGCTGGTCGCAGTCCTTCAGCACCATCAACAACCAGTCGGCGAAGGTGCCGGTCTGGTGGGCCTTCATGCACGCGCTCTCGCGCGCGGTCACGAGCGCCTCGGTGGCTGCGATCCCGTGCGGTACGGACCTGCGGCAGATGAGGATGGAGATCGACGCGACCCGCATTGACGACCCGGTACTCGCTCAGGAGGTCGCGGACTTCTCGCGGGATTGCTATGGGCCTGCGCGGGCCAAATTGTTCATGCAGCGCCCGGATCTCGATGAGCAGCAGATGCACGACGTGACCTGGATCGGCTCGCGCTTTTTCACGGACACGGGTGGCTACTACGACAGCTACCGCTCCAGCACGGCGCGCGAGGCATGGCCCTACGACGACACCCGCGATGCAGGCCTCGCGCAGGTTGCCAATGGTGGCGGCTACCCGACCTGCAGGCAGTGGTGGTCAGAGGGCAGCAACGGCCTGCGGGCACGCCTGCTGGGTCAGGTGGACCCGAGCCTGCTCAACCGCCTGGCGGGCTGGGCTGGGTTCCTGAGCCGTGCCGAGGTGGACGATTCGGTGATCCGCGCCATCGCGTCACCCCGGCAGCAGAAACTGAACCAGGGCAGCGTCTATACGGACTACGGCGGCCAGATCGACAAGACCCTGCCGAACATCGTGACGCGCGCCACGGGCGACGTCGGGATGGCAGTCGGCGCGATTGCCGCGTTTCCCGCCATGGATGTCGTGCGCCAATCCCTGCCCATGGTGCTCGCCTTGCTGAAGATGGCACTGGTCATCTGCATCCCGCTGGTGCTGGTCGTGGGCACCTACGACCTGAAGACGGTCGTCACCGTCAGCGTCGTGCAATTCGCATTGTTTTTTACGGATTTCTGGTTCCAGCTCGCACGCTGGATCGATTCGACGATTCTGGACGCGCTTTATGGCTGGGGCTTCGGCTGGAACCGGCCGCACACCAACTTCGACCCGCTGGTGGGGCTGAACAACGCCTTCGGCGACATGCTACTGATGTTCATCACGGGGACGATGTTCATCGTGCTACCTACCTTCTGGATCATGGCTTTGGCTTGGGCGGGCGTTCGCGCCGGTAACGTGCTGCAAGGCCTCGCTGGTGCCACCGGAGATGCCAAGGCTGCCGGTGGGAAGGGAGGAAGTATCGCGATCAATGCAGTGTCGAAGAAGTGATCACTGCTAATCGTCCTCGACATGAGGATCAATGCGAAAACCGTCGTAGGTGTACAGGCCGAACCCGGCCTGTCCATTTCGCCATTCTGGCTCGGGCAACTCCTCGCCCAGGTCAGCGTTACGGGCCATCCAGGCAACAACCATGACGCATACCAGCAGCAGAGCCAGCCAGAAGGTGCTGTACAGCAACGCCCCGAGCGCGACCAGCTTGACCACCCACACGAGCGCGACAGCGCCTGCTCGCGGCACACCCTTGGATACCAACCAGTTCGACGCCCGCCGTTCGCCGCGCGCATAGGCACGCCATCCACGGCCAAAGGCGCGGCCGAGGCGTTCTGCGGTGCTGGTGCGGGTCGTCGTGTTCATGGTCGTCTCCTGCTGTTGAGGAATGCCTATTCCAGTTTGCTCCAATTCATTCGGTTTGAGGCTTCAATGCGCTTTCTTGCTGCTTCAGGACGCTTCGTCCTCCGGCTCCACCGGGCCGGGATCGGGTTCCACGCCGATGCGGTAGGTGGCAACGAACTGCGGCCAGTCCACATGGTCAACCAGGTCGATGTCCTCGACAACGCTGACCTTGGCTCCCGCACGCTCGAACAAGGCGATGCTCTTGGCGGGGTAGTTGTTGCGCGACGGGTAGAGCACCCCGTCAAACAGGGGCTGGCCGTCGTTTCCGCGCATCGCATGCACCTGGGCGGACACCTGCTGCGTGTGCGTGTAGTCGCGGCTGGCCAACTGCTCCAGGTTCAGGCCGAAGTAGCCCGCCATGACGCCCGGCGCCGTGAGATCGGCCAGAAGCACGTCGTCCAGCACGCCTACTGCGCGCACCATCCGGGCCTGGATTTCCTTCATGGCAATGGAGCGCTTCGTGTCTTCAAGCCACTGGTGCTTGTGAAACACCGACTCCATCAGCGCCGTGGGCAGGTCGCGCCCCAGGTAGAGCACGCCATAGGCCCCTGCCGGGTCATCGTAGCGATTCGTGCTGCTGCGGCCATAGTACAGCGGGCTGCCCCGATAGACGACGCGGCTCACATGCTGGAGCAGTTCACCGGCATCGATCAGGAACGAAGGCAGCTCGTGGCTCATGGCGATCTCGCTTCAATGCACCTGCACGCCCAGCACGTTGAACACGGCCTCGGCCACGTCATCGATCGTGCCATGCGTCACCGCATCCACCGGCGAGCGACCGCCCAAGCCTTCGAGCGGTTCAGACAGCGCGCGGTAGATCGTCCAGTGGTCGATGCCCTCGACCTCCTGGAGCACGGTTTGGGTCAACTGCTGCTTCACCGGGTCGAGCTGCCAGTCGGGCAGCTTCTGGCCGCGCGGCCCCACGTTCAGCGCCAGCAGCCGACGGGCGAGGATGTCCTTGTAGATTTGCTGGCGCGACTTGTCCGCCAGCTTGGCGAACTCGGCAGGCGGCAGGTTGTCCGGCTGGTTGAAGGCTTCCAGCAGCACGGCGCGGCCTCTCTGGACGTCGGTTTCAGCCGGTGCCCAGCGCGTGTCGGCGCGCAGCGCGGCCGCCTTGCGCTGCAAGGCCTGCGCCACCGTTTCACCTTCCAGGTTGGCAGGCAGCGTCACCGCCTCGACGCGCTCGTGGATGAACGCCTGCAACTCGGCCGCGAAAGCCGGGGCATCCCGGATTTCGACGGTATCGGCGAAGCGTCGCACATCGTCCACCGTGACGCGCGGCAGCCGGTCGGCAATGAATTCGATCGCAGTGGGCATGGTCAGCTCCCAGGTAGGTTTGAGACAGGATTCACTCTAGTCGCCCTTGTCGCTTTTGTCAACTTTGTCGCCTGAGTGAAAGCCTACCTGGCGGGGTAGCGTCTTGGGAGCATAGGCCGCGGCCAGTGCCGGGTCGCCGTCCAATCCATTAATGCGGGTTCCCCATTGACGCTGGAGCCGCAGCCCAAGCCCCGCTATACCGAAACGGTTAAAGGCCAAAGGGTCGAAACGGCAAGGGAATGGGGTGCAAGGGGAAAGGCCCTACCCCGAAAAGGCCAAAAGGCCTCCCGCCCGGCCCGCCATCAGGACACCGACATGCTCTCCCTGTTCCAGCGAAAACGGCCCCCGGTCGCTGCCGCGCCGTCGCCAGCCCCCGCCACCGACCTCCCGAAAGGGTTGATGCGGCCGGAGTCGGCCGCATCGCTGCTGGCCACCCCGCGCCGGCAGAAGCTGCTGGAACACATCTGGCAGCGCACGTCGCTCTCGCGCAGGCAGTTCGCCAGCCTGTACCGCACTCCACTGGAGCGCTACGCCGAGCTGGTCCAGGCTTTCCCGGCCTCCGAAGCGCACCACCACGCCTACCCGGGCGGCATGCTCGACCATGGCCTCGAAATCGTCGCCTACAGCCTGAAGCTGCGGCAGTCCCATCTGCTGCCCATCGGCGCCAGTCCCGAAGACCAGGCGGCGCAGGCCGAAGCATGGACTGCGGCCGTCGCCTATGCCGCATTGCTCCATGACATCGGCAAGGTGGCGGTCGATCTGCACGTCGAACTGGCCGATGGCAGCACCTGGCACCCGTGGCACGGCCCGCTGCGCCAACCGTACCGCTTCCGCTACCGCGACGACCGCGAGTACCGGCTCCATAGCGCCGCGACAGGCTTGCTCTACCGGCAATTGCTCGATCGCGATCTGCTGGACTGGCTCAGCGGCTATCCGTCCCTGTGGGCGCCGCTGCTCTACGTCCTGGCCGGACAGTACGAGCACGCCGGGGTGCTGGGCGAGTTGGTCGTGCAGGCCGACCGCGCCTCCGTCGCCCAGGAGCTGGGCGGCGACCCCGCGCGCGCCATGGCCGCGCCCAAGCACTCGCTACAACGCAAGCTGGTCAACGGGCTGCGCTACCTGCTCAAGGAAGAGCTGAAACTGAACCAGCCCGAAGCCTCCGATGGCTGGCTCACCGAGGACGCGCTGTGGCTGGTGAGCAAGACGGTATCGGACAAGCTGCGCGCGCACCTGCTGTCCCAGGGGGTCGATGGCATCCCCGCGAACAACACCGCGGTGTTCAACGTGCTCCAGGACCACGGCATGTTGCAGCCGACGTCCGATGGCAAGGCGATCTGGCGCGCGACCGTGATCAGTGCGACCGGCTGGTCCCACTCGTTCACCCTGTTGCGACTGGCGCCTGCGCTGATTTGGGAGCCTGGCGAGCGGCCGGCGCCGTTCGCCGGGACGGTGGCGACTGACACGGCCCCCGCGGACAAGGAGGCCGATGCGCCGCCCCACCTTGCCACGGCTGACGCGAAGGCCGCCCCGGCAAGCCAAGAGGCACTGCCACGGGAAGAAGCTGCTAGCACAGCGCCGGTTGCTTCGCCCCAGCTCGTGCCCGATGTGATGGAAGACATGCTGACGATGGTGGGGATGGGCGAGTCGCCGGCCCCGCGGCAGGATGTGGAAGCCGCCTTGGGCGAGAAACCTTCCGCATGCCTCGAAGCGCCCGCGCCAACCTTGGCGGCTGCGCTGCGTTCGTCACCTGTACCTACGCCAACGCCTTCGGCGGAGCAGCCGTCCGCCGAGCATTTCATGGCATGGCTGCAACAAGGCATCGCCTCCCGCCGGCTCATCATCAACGACGCAAAGGCGCTCGTGCATACCGTGAGCGATACCGCGTACCTGGTCAGCCCCGGAGTGTTCCAGCGGTATGCGCAGGAGCACCCGCAGGTGAGTGCGCTGGCCAAGCAGGAAAACCAGTCAGATTGGCAATGGGTGCAGAAGCGTTTTGAGAAGCTGGGACTGCACAAGAAGCAGGCCAGCGGGCTGAACATTTGGACGTGCGAAGTTATTGGGCCACGGAAGTCTCGCCGCCTTCACGGGTATCTATTGAAAGAACCCACACTGTTGTTCACCGAGGTGCCTCCGAACAATCCATATCTTTCGCAAGCATGACTGAGACAGGTCAGCAGGACGAGCCACTGTGCGCGTTCGTAGAACCAGGTGTGATCGACCAATTGCAGTCGACGACGGCGCCGGCGGTGAGGTAGTCGCGCTGCGCTGACCTTGGTGCGTCGTCCCGTCAAGGGCGGCGCGCTTTTTTTGCTGCGCTGTCGCTTGGCTCCGTCTGTGACAGGGCACGGTTGTCGTTAGACGCATCCCCCCAGGGGGGATATAATTCTCACATGATGGAATCACACAAACACACCAGCCATCCCGACCTGGTGAAGCGGCTCAAGCGTGCCGAAGGCCACCTTCGGCATGTCATCGGCATGATCGAGGCGGAGGAACCTTGCCTCGATGTTGCCCGCCAGCTCTCGGCGGTAGAAAGCGCGGTGACGGCAGCAAAGCGTGCGCTGATCCACGACCACATCGATCATTGCCTTGACCATGATGCAGCTTCCGCCCTGCCTGAAATGAAGGCACTCGCCAAACTCCTTTGAGGCCGACTGATGCTCGCTGTCCTTAAGAACCGCACCTATCGCCACCTGTTCGCCGCGCAGGTGATCGCGCTCGTCGGCACCGGCCTCATGACTGTGGCGCTGGGCCTGCTCGCCTATGACCTGGCGGGCGCGGACGCCGGAGCCGTGCTAGGTACGGCGCTGGCTATCAAGATGCTTGCTTACGTCGGCATCGCACCGATCGCTCAGGCGTTCGCTGACCGCCTGCCGCGTAGATCGCTGCTGGTCGCCCTCGACCTGGTTCGAGCCGCCGTGGCTCTCTGTCTGCCTTTCGTCACCGAGGTCTGGCAAATCTATCTGCTGATCTTCGTGTTGCAGGCAGCCTCCGCTGGATTCACACCGACCTTTCAGGCGACGATCCCAGACATCCTGCCTGACGAAGAGGAGTACACGAAGGCGCTGTCGCTCTCGCGGCTGGCATACGACCTTGAAAGCCTGGTTTCCCCGATGCTGGCGGCTGCGCTGCTGACCGTCATCAGTTTTCATAACCTGTTTGCCGGGACGGTGTTTGGCTTTCTTGTCTCGGCCGCGCTGGTGGTCAGTGTGGTGTTGCCCGCGTCCACACCTGGCCCACGTCGCGGCATCTGGGAGCGCACCACGCGGGGCACTCGCCTCTATCTTGCAACGCCGCGGCTGCGGGGACTACTGGCAGTCAACCTCGCCGTGTCAGCAGCGGGCGCTATGGTGATCGTGAATACGGTGGTCATCGTGAAGGCGCGCTTCGGCCTTGGTGAAGCGGAAGTGGCTTGGGCGCTGGCAGCGTTCGGGGGCGGTTCGATGATCGCCGCATTTGCACTGCCTGGTCTGCTCAACAAATTGGCGGATCGGCCTGTCATGGTCACGGGAGCGGCGGTGCTGGTTATCGGTACGGCCGTCGGAGCGCTGATTCCGTCTTATGTGCTGCTGTTGCCGCTTTGGCTGGTGATCGGTTTCGGCTACAGCGTGGCGCAAACGCCTTCCGGTCGGCTTTTGCGCCGTTCCGCCCATGCCGAGGATCGGCCTGCACTATTTGCTGCGCAGTTTGCGCTGTCACATGCCTGCTGGCTGATCTGCTACCCGTTGGCGGGGCGCTTCGGCGCTACCTTCGGGCTACAGTCAACCTTCATCGTCATGTCATTGATTGGCTTTGCCGGCGTAGTGCTTGCGCTAAGACTATGGCCTGCGGGCGATCCGTCCGATATCGCCCACGACCACCCGGATCTACCGCCGGATCATCCGCATCTGCGCGAACATTCAGGCTCCAATCGGCACCACCATCCTCTGATCGTGGACGATCTGCATCAAGGCTGGCCACGCGCATAGCGTTATGTCTTTCGCCGAACGTGATCTGACTTTGCCAGGGGGGCTTTGCCCCCCTTTTATTTGCTCCTTGCGTGGCTGGTCGTGGTGTCGTGCTTCTTCGTGCTGGAGATCCAGCTTTCACGCTGATCGAGTTCAAGCTGATTACGCTCCCGCAATGCTGGAGGCGTTCATGGCGGGAGATCGGGGACTACGACGAGGCAGCGCTAGAACTGCTGCCTCGCAGAAGCCAATGCAATGACACCAGCCCGGTGCTGAGCACACCGCACCCGTCCCAAGGCCACCCTGACGCCAACCCAGGTGACCGATGCGGAGGCAGTTGTCATCGTATTGCCTCAGTGGCGGCCAGCAGCGGCAACGTCGGCAGGCCCTTCCGCTGAAACACCGCCCGCCGAGGGGAGCGACTTGCGCCGTGCCTGCGGCAACAGACGTGCCGAGTTCAGGATGAACGTCAGCTCCGAGGCTACGTGAATGAAGGCGGCCAACAGGGGGCCCAGCAATCCGAACGCGGCCAGCGCAATGCCCAACAGATCGATGCCGATCGTGCCCACAAAGTTCTGCCAGATGATGGAGCGCGTGCGGCGCGCCACCTTCATCGTGTCCACAAAGCACGCCAGGTCATTGCCCAGCAGCACGATGTCGGAACTCTCCTGTGCCACATCGGTGCCTGACCCCATCGCAACGCCAACGCTCGCCTCAGCGAGCGCAGGCGCATCGTTCACGCCGTCGCCGACCATTGCCACCGTCCACCCTTTTTTCACCATGTCGGCCAGTCGGGCTAGCTTGTCCTCGGGCAGCAATTCGGCTTCGACGTTCTTCAAGCCGAGTTCGGTGGCCACGGCGGTTGCGACCTGATGGTTGTCGCCTGTCAGCAGAACCGTCCGCACGCCCATGGCCTCCAGCGCAGAGATGGCCCGCTTCGCCTCGGGCCTGATCGTGTCGGCGATGTCGATGGTGCCAAGAAGTTGTCCGTCCCTCGCGACCACGACCTCGGTGCACGCCCCGAGATCACGAGTCGGCGGCATGTGGATACCGTTGTCGGCCATCCAGGCGCGGTTGCCGACGAGGATCGTGGCATCGCCCAGCCGCGCCGAGATGCCCCGACCTGGCGTATAGCCGAAGTGCTCCGGCTCCCGAACTTCACGCCCTTCGGCTTTCACGCGGCTCAGGATGGCCTTGCCAAGCGGATGCTCCGAGCGGATCTCGGCGGTAGCCGCAGCATCGAGTAGCTCCTCGGCCGACACGCCCTCCACGGGCGAAACGGACTGGATCTCAGGCCGGCCGTATGTCAGCGTGCCGGTCTTGTCGAGCACAACGGTATCGACCTTGCCCAGTGTTTCGAGATGGACGCCGCCTTTGATGATGGCCCCCAGTCGCGCTGAACGGCCGATGCCGCCCAGGATCGCCAACGGCGTTCCGGCAGCGATGCCGCACGCGCCGGCAACAATGATCACCGAGATGGTCGCGCGCATGTCGCGCGTGATGAGCCAGGTCAGCACGGCAGCGCCCAGCGCGAAATACACCAGATAGCCGGCGAGCCGGTCCGCCATCCGCTGCACGGGCGCCCGCGAGCGCTCGGCGCGCTCCACGGCCTCGATGATGCGGCCGTAGCTCGTATCTCGGCCGATGCGTTCGGCGCGAATCTCCAGTGCCCCCGACTGGTTGATCGCGCCGGCATAGACGCGCGAGCCTTCGGTCTTCTCAACCGGCATCGATTCGCCGGTAATGCGCGATTCGTCGGTGAACGAGTGGCCGGAGACGACGACGCCATCGACGGGAAGGCGGCCGCCGGGAGAAACCAAAATCACGTCGCCCACCGACAGTTCCTCGGCCGCGACAGTCTTGATGGCGCCCGTCCTGCGCACCGACACCTCGCGCGGCAAGAACTCCAGCAGGTCCCTGATCGCCTTGCGCCCACGGCCGACCGTCAAGCCTTCCAGCACCTCCGCAATCAGCACGAACAGCGTGATCACCAGTGCAGTGAAGAACTCACCGATCGCGGCTGCGGCGACGATGGCGATAGTCATCGAAAGCTCCATCGTCATGCGACGGGCTAGCGCGTTCTCTAGTTGTCGCATCCCTGACGATTATATAGACTCCCGCCGCTACCCCCTGTTCATGGCTCGTGCCGTTTTGCAAGCCCTGATTGAGGAACATGAGCAAGCCA
>NZ_BAAAEN010000037.1:0-37265 GCF_039523035.1 Pigmentiphaga daeguensis
CACAGTTCGCTCGGGTATCTGACGCCCAAGCAGTTTGCAGACAGTTTTTTAACCGCAGACTCTAATTTGGTTTCGTACTAAATTGGGGAGCAGGTCAGGTCGGCTTGTACGAGAGCTTTTCCATCAGCCCGGCAATGTCGGGGCGCTTCACATCAAGCACTTTCTTGCGGCCCAGCAATGGGATGATGCAGCGGTCGATGACGCCCTGATAGCCTTCCTGCGTGCTGGGCTTGTTGCGCTTCTTGGAGTAGTCCTCCATGAACTTCTTGCACAACTCCGCGATAGTGGGGGCCTTGCGCGCCTCGGTCTTGGCACCGCCGGGATCGCCACCCCGGCGAACCTCGGCCAGCCAGTCCTGGGCCATAACGCGGGCTTGCTCGACGGTCAGCTCCCCAAACAGGCCCAAGGCGGGTTTGCGGCGCTCCCCGGCATTCGTGCGGTACTGGAGCATGAACACCCGGCGACCCGCCGGGGTGATCTTGCACAGGAAGCCCGGCACCACGGTATCCCGCAGTTCGACCGCCTGCGCCTGGGGCTGCGCCGACTCCACAGCGGTCTTGGTGAGTTTGATCTTGGCCATGATGACTCCTCGGAAAGACCCGTTTCCAAGAGCCACATGGGAGCCATGAGAGTGGAAGCCGGGTCAGGTTTCAGAAAGCACCGGCATATGATGGACGCGCGTAAGTTATTGATAAACCTGCTGTATCCAGCTTCAGCGCAGTCCAGCGAAGTGCCAGGCTGGAGTCATCGTGAAATAAAAAAGCCCATGCGATCACGGGCTGGAACGGCTTGCGGGCCGGGCATGGCGGAAACGCCACCGGGCTCGCATGACCGGCGATTGTAAGTGATTTTGTCTGCCGGACTGCATCGGTTCGCGCCAAATGTCAATAGTTGCAGTTCAGATGACTATTTGTAAAAACGGTAGGCCGCCAGCTCGGCCGGGAATCGTGGCACCGCGAAAGAAAAGGCCTGCGCAGCCACTAAAATGGTGCCTCCTCGCCAACGACGGCACCTTGCGCAGCCCTTCATGAGTACCCACGCCTCCCCACGCTCCGCCCCCCACCCCGCCTGGGCCATCGCGGTGTTCGCGCTGATCGCGATCGCCGGCCTGTTCTACGTGAAATGGTCGCCCTATTACGACCGCGCCTTCGTCGCGGCCGACACGCACTCCATCGGCCAGTCCATCCTGATGGGCGGGCAGTCCGCCCCGCCCGCGCCATCGATGCAGGCGGCGCTGGACTATGCAGTGGCCTACGGCCTGGCCATCTGGAAGGCCATGGTGCTGGGCCTGTTGCTGGGATCGGGCGTGCAGGCCCTGCTGCCGCGCGCATGGATATTGCGCCTGCTGGGCGGCACCGGCCTGGGCAGCGTCGTGGCGGGCGGCCTGCTTTCCCTGCCCGGCATGATGTGCACCTGCTGCGCCGCGCCGGTCGTGGCCGGCCTGCGCAAATGCCAGGCGGCGCCCGGCAGCGCCGCCGCGTTCTGGCTGGGCAACACGGTGCTCAACCCCGCCACGCTGATCTTCATGGGCTTCGTGCTGGGCTGGCACTGGATGGGGCTGCGCCTGGGACTGGGCCTCGTGATGGTGCTGGGCCTGGGCTGGCTGCTCAACCGCATGAGCCAGGGCCGCACCGGCACCTTCGACGTCGCGCAGATGCAAGCCATGCAGGCCGCGGGCGAGACGGGCCCGGAAGACCCGAACGTATTCCGGCGCTGGATGCGCATCCTGGCCCGCATGACGCTGCGCCTGCTGCCCGAATACATCGTGCTGGTCCTGCTGCTGGGCGCCGCGCGCGCCTGGCTGTTCCCGGAAGTCGGCGCCGGCGTGGACAACAGCGTGCTCTGGATCGTCGGCCTGGCCGTGGCCGGCATGCTGTTCGTCATCCCCACCGCCGGCGAAGTTCCCATCGTGCAGGCGATGCTGTCGCTGGGCATGGCCGCAGGCCCCGCCGCCGCGCTGATCATGACCCTGCCGCCCATCAGCCTGCCCTCGCTGGCGATGGTGGCGAAATCGTTCAGGCCGGTGGAACTGACCGTGCTGGTGGCGGGCGTGGTCGGGATCGGCGTGGTGGGCGGGGGGTTGGCGGTGGCGCTGGGGTTCTAGAAGCGCCAGCGACGGCGGCCAGGCCGGGGCCATGGGCCGTCTTCAAGTGTGAGGAGGCGCGGAAAAACGCTCGCGCATCTGCCTGGCCCTGGACGCCGCCCCTGTGGCCAGGAACGACAGGTCCGTACCCGTCGATACGTAGCGGGCACCCAGCTCGACGAACTCGGCCGCGAGCGCGGGGTGCGCGTTCAGTCCGCCTATGCCCAGGTGCTTGCCATTCACCTCGCAGGCACGCATGCATGCGGCATAGGCCTGGCGAATCAGCGGATGGTCCAGTTGCCCGGGGATACCCAGTTCCGCGCAGAGATCGTTGGTGCCGATGAACAGCATGTCCACCCCGTCGACGGCGGCGATGGCATCCACCGCCTCCAGCGCCACGGCCGACTCGATCATGATGACCACCATGGTGGCGGCATCGATCGCCGCCCCGGCTTCCGCGCTGGGAAAGCTCCGGAATCTCAGGTGAGGCAGCGCCGAGCTAGCCTGCCGTCCGCAATTGCGCGCCCTGCTCCAGGAACAAGTCCGCGAAGACGCCGCGCAGCCAGCGAGTGCCGGCATCCTGGTGGCTGCGTTCATGCCAGAACTGCTTGACCTCGAATTCCGGCACCTCGAAAGGCAACGGCAGCATCTTGACGTGACGCCAGGGCATCATGAGACGCGCCACGGTACCGGGGATGACCACCAGCAGTTCGGTAGCGGCCAGGATCTCGGGCACGATGGTGAAATGCGGCACACGCAACGCGATGTGGCGGCGCAACCCGTTCTTCTCCAGGTACTGCTCGATCAGCGTCGTGGTCGAGGAATGCAGGGAGGCGCGGCTATACCGCGTCCCCGCCGGCTCGATCATGATATGAAATTCCTCGCTGAAACTCTGGAGGCCGAGCGATGCGCCGATGCGCGGGTGATCCGACCTCAGCAGGCAGACATGGCGGTCGCTGAACAGACGCTGCTGGTAGAACCCCGCACTCAATCCGGGCAGGAAACCCACCGCGAGGTCGGCGTCCCCGCATTCGAGCGCTTCGCGGTAGCTTTCGCGCGGCAATTGCAGTATGCGCAGCCCGACGCCCGGCGCCACGCTCTTCAGGTGCTGCATCAGGCGAGGCAGGTAGACCACTTCGCCGATGTCGCTCAGCAGTATCTGGAAAATCCGCTCCGACCGCGCCGGATCGAACGCCACGGCTTCCTCCAGTCCCGCGCGCATGATGGCCAGCCCGGCCCGCACGCTGGGAGCGATACGCTGCGCGAACGGCGTGGGCTCCATTCCCGTCTTCACCCGAACGAACAGCGGATCGCCGCACAGATGGCGCAAGCGGGTCAGGGCATGGCTCATCGAAGGCTGGGACAGGCCTACGCGCAACCCGGCCCGCGTGACGTTGCGCTCCTGCATCATTGCGTCGAAAGCCACCAACAGGTTCAGATCGATGCTCTCGATGTTCATTGCCGCCCTCCGTGGAATGCGATCGGTCGCCGGCGGCAATGCCTACTGCCTGTTCAAGTTTCGAAGCGATTGGTTCCGTACCGGCCGGACAGCGCCCCCGACGCAATGATCATCCGCTGCATTTCGGAAGAACCTTCGGTAATGGTGCGGCTGCGCGCATCTCGATACATGAGTTCCAGCGGCAATTCGCGAGACAACCCCACGCCGCCGTGGATCTGGATGGCCCGGTCGACGACGCGTATCAACATTTCGTCCGCGTAGAGCTTCACCGCGGACGCCTCGAGATGATAGTCCAGTCCGCGGTCCGCCTTCCACGCGGCGTGCAGCACCATGGATCTGGCCGCATGGAGCTCCACCGTGGAATCGGCGATCATCCACTGGATGGCCTGGCGCCGGGCCAGGGGCTGTCCGAACGTACAGCGCTCGTTGGCGTAGGCGATCGCCATGTCCAGGGCACGCTGCGCGCGCCCCAGCGCCTTCGGGCCGTGGATGAGGCGGCCCATGTCGAGAAATTCCCGCGCCAGCTCCCAGCCCTGCCCGGCCACGCCCACCATGCTGTCCGCCGGAACCCGAACATTGTCGAACAGCAGTTCCCATGGCCGGTCCGGCGACATCAGCTCGAAGCTCTGGCCCAAGCGCATCCCCGGCGTGCCCCGGTCGACCAGAAAACAGCTGACACCCAGCTCCTGTCCATCCTTGATGGTGCGCGCGAACACCTGCGCGAAATCCGCCTTGTCGGCGCCGGTGATGAAGACCTTGGCGCCGTTGATGACGAAGTGATCGCCGTCGGCGATCGCGGTCGTCCGCATGCCGGCCGGATCGGACCCGGCCCCCGCTTCGGTCAGCGCAAAACAGGTGCGCTTCTCGCCCCGGGCGACGGGCAGCAGGTACGTTTCCTTCTGCTTCTGGCTGCCACGGAACAATACCGGCCCCAGATAGGGCGTCAGAACCGTGGGGGCACGGAACGAGGGGACGTTGCACCGGGCCAGTTCCTCGAACACGACACACATGCCGACAACGCCGACGCCCCCTCCGCCCGCCTCCTCCGGCAGATCGAAAGCCCAGAAGCCCAATTCCTTCGCCTTGTCCTGCAACCGCAGCCGGACATCGTCGGGAATGTCATGCTCATTGGCGTAACGACCTTCCAGCGGCAACAACTCGTTTTCCACGAAACGGCGCACGGCGTCGCGCAGCATGCGCAATTCCGGTTCCAGCTCGAAATCCATCGTTCTTCTCCGGCTAGTCCAGCTTCACCTTGGCATTGCGGATGCTGGCCTCGTACTCCGCCCGGTCCCGGACCAGGAAACGCCCGAACTCCTCGGGCCCCTGGTTCAACGGCTCGAGCCCGACGCCCGTCACGTACTTGTCCAGGAAAGCCGGCTGCGAGACGACGGCCGACACGTCGGCGGCGATCCTGCCCACGATGGCGTCCGGCGTGTCCCTGGGCGCGACCAGGCCGAACCAGGCTTGCGAGACCATCTCCGGAAACCCCAGCTCCGCGAACGTCGGCGCAGCAGGAAAGGCGGTGATCCGCCGCGGCGCCGCAACCGCCAGCAGCCTGACCTTGTCCCCCTGGACCATGGGAATGGATGGCGGCACGCCTACCCACGCCACGTCGATCTGGCCGCCCACCAGGGCGGCCATGACGTCGGCGACGCCCTTGTAGGGAACGTGATTCATCCGGATGCCCGCCAGCGACGAAAAGGCCTCGGCATCGAGTTGAGCCTTGCTTCCCACGCCATACGAGCCGTAGGTCACCTCTCCGGGACGCGCCTTCGCGCGCGCCACGAGCGCCTCCACGCTCGCCAGACCTGACTTCCTGCTCGCCAGCAGAATCTCCCGCGTCTGTACGAGATTGACCACCGGCACGAAATCCTTGACCGGATCGTAGGAAAGCTTGCGATAGAGATATTGATTGGAGGAGAGCGTCGGGTCGTTGGCCATCAGCAGCGTGTAGCCATCCGGCGCCGCACGGGCCACGTGTTCGGCGGCGATGATGGTATTGGCCCCGGGCTTGTTCTCGACGATGACGGGCTGCGACCAGCGGCTCGTCAACTCCTGGGCGATTCCACGCGCCACGACATCCGCCAGGCCGCCGGCGGTGAAGGGTACGACGATGCGCACCATCCTGGCGGGAAACGCCTCGCCATGCGCCGCTCCGGCTGCCGCCAACCATGCCAGCGCGGCAACGCCGGCGAGAATCCTGCGTAGGTTCATGCTCGTCTCCTTTTGGTCTGTCTGCTCAGGCGACTTGCCTGGCCTTGTTTGCCCAGTACGGCGCGCGCAATGCCTTCTTGTCTATCTTGTTCGTGCTGGGCAGGCGCGGCAGCGCAGCCATGAATTCGATGCTGCGCGGCTTCTTGTAGCTGGCCAGCCTCTGGCGGCAGTGTTCGATCAGCGTGCGCTCGTCGGCCTGCCCGCCCGCCTTCAGGGCGACGAATGCCTTCACCGACTCCCCCCACTTCTCATCGGGCACGCCGATCACCGCTGCTTCCAGGACCGCGGGATGAAGCAGCAACGCCTCCTCCACTTCCCGCGAATAGATGTTCTCGCCCCCGGAGATGATCATGTCTTTCTTGCGATCGACGATGAACAGGTAGTGGTCCTCGTCGAAATAGCCCAGATCGCCCGTCTTCATCCACCCGCCGTCCAGCGCCGCCGCGGTCTCCGCCGGCTTGCCCCAATAGCCCTGCATGATGGCGGCCGAGCGCATGGCGATTTCGCCGATTCGCCCCTGTTCCAGTTCCCGGCCCTGCTCGTCCAGGATCCTGATTTCCACGCCGGGGATCGGCTGGCCTGCCGACGCCATGCGGGCGGCCTGGGCCGAGTCCCCCTCCGGTTCGTGCTGGTGCTTCAGGAGAGCGGTGCCGGGCCCGTGCTCGGTCATCCCATAGACCTGCATGAAAATCCGGCCAAGCGCGCGATGCGCCCGCCGGGACAGCGCCACCGACATCGGCGCGGAGGCATAGCAGATCGTCTTCAGGCTGGACAGGTCCACGGCCTGCCTTTCCTGCTCGTCCAGCAGGGCCTGGATCATGATCGGCGCGAAGTGGGCGGCCGTCACGCGATGGCGCGCCATGCTGTCCAGGATCTCCCGCGCGTCGAACCGGCGGTGCAGTACGATCGTCGCACCGCAGATCAGGTAGCTGAGCAGCTCGGTGGTACCCCCTATGTGATAGGCGGGCATGACGATGAGCATGCGGTCAGTGGGCTGCGCGCCGTGCGACAGCGCCAGCATGCGGGCCTGCTCCACCTGGCCGGCGTTGCCCAGCATGACACCCTTGGCGGTTCCAGTGGTGCCGCTGGTATAGATCAGGAAAACGGTGTCGTCGTCCCGGGCACGCATCGGCGGCGGCACGGCGTCCGCGCGGGCGATGGCCGCCTCGTAGCCCGCCTCGCCCGCATCGCCTCCCAGCTTCATGGTCCGGACCTGCGCAGGCAAGGCGGTGCACAACTCCCGCACCCGGTCCTCGTACTCGGGGTCATAGACCAGCAGGGCGGGAGCGCAATCACGCAGGATGGCAACCTGGTCCGCCGCCGACAGCCGGTAATTCATCCCGACCGCGATGAACCCGCACATGCCCGCCACACAGTACATCTCCATGTACTCGGGACAATTCTGGGCCAGGATCGCAATGCGGTCGCCGCGCGCCAGGCCCTGGGCGACCAACGCATTGCCAAGCCGTCTCACCCTTTGCCCGAACTCTCCGTGCGTGATGACGCGGCCTTCGAAAAGAAAGGCCGGATGATCGCGCAGGCAGCGCGCGTTGTGGTCGACGATGTCGCCGAGAATCATGATTGTTCCCCCCTGGATGAGAGCCGCAGCATGGTTCCTCCATACCCTTCCTGGAACGACTCCCCGTCCGGGCCGAGCAGTTCGAAGCGTCTGTCGACGATGGCTCGCTGTCCGTCGGATGTCACCCGCTTGCCATTGATCGTCGCCCTGACATGCACCGTGTCCCCCACCCGCAACGGCCGCCGGTATCGCCACTGCGCCAGGCCGGTCGCGCCGACGACAGGATCCGCGAATACAGGCAGTTGCGTCGCCATGCCCATGGCCAGCAGGATGCCGTAGGGGCCCTGGAACATCGGCCCCGGCATGCCTGTCGCACGGCAGAACTCGACATCGGCGTGAATGGGGTGCCAGTCTCCGCTCAACATGCAGGCCAGGGAAAGATCGGTCTGCGTCAACGTGCGGGCGCTTCCCTCGTAACGCTCGCCCACGACCAGTTCGTCATAGGCGATGGCGTGCCTGCCCATCCGCACATTGCTCATGACGGCACCTTGAAATCTTTCATGCTTTCCCAGTCCACGAGTTCGGCAACGGAGGGGGTATCGGGCAGGGCCACCATGCCGTCGACGATCGCCGGCACGTGCCCGACGTACTGCTCCCGCATGGCCAGGAACCAGCTCAGTTCGGCGGGTAGCGAGCCAGCCGGCAGCGTCGCGGCGAATTGCAGGCCGCTCCACGTGCCCATGGCGCTCTCGCCCATGAGGCCTGCTACCGTGCCGGCCCGTGCCCGGGCGGCAAGATCGCGCATGGCCTGCGCATCGGAAAGGCCGAAGCGCCCCGGCTTCGCGCTCAGGATGCCGGCGCCGCGCTCCAGGAAAAGCCGGGCGTCTCGCGTCGAGGTCATCCCGAAATCGACCAGCAGCGGCAGGCCCGCATCCCGTTGCAGGGCCTGGAACGCGCCATCCGGGGACAAAGGCGAAGGATCTTCCACGACCTCCACGCCTTCCTGCGCCATGGCTCGCACGTAGTCCGCGGCTTCTTCGAACGGATAGGCGCCATTGGCATCCACATACAGGCGCGTGGCATCGCCCAGTGCCCGGCGTACCGCCGCCAGGCTGGCCCGGTCCAGATGCAGCCCCTGCCCGCCCTTGATCTTCAGGGTCCGAAAGCCATGGGCTTGCACCATCGCGGCGGCCTCGCGCGCCATGGCGTCGGGCGCCTGCCGGGTAATGGCCCAGGACAGTTCGACCTCGGACCGCCCCTTCCACAGCCGCCACAACGGCTGCCCCTGGCGGGCTGCTTCCCAGTCCCAGCATGCGTTGTCGATCAAGGCCTTGGCGACGGTGTTGCCCGGGATGGATTCGAGCGCCCCGCGTAGTTGCCCCGGCCCCGACAACCCCGTTTGCCGGGCCAAGGGCTCGAACACCTCGCGCAGCGTGGCGACGAGACTGGCTGCGGTGGCGCCGACCCACGTCGGCTTGACCACGACCTCGGCCGCCCCCGCCGCGCCGGACTCGGTCTCGATGCGCAGGATCACGAACTGCGCGGCCGCCTCGGTCATGTCGCTCCAATGGACCTCGCGAGCGTAGGCAAGGCTGCGGACGAACACGTCCCAGCGCACGATGCGCTCGATCTGACTGTTTTCGGCCATCAGTCCACCCGTGCGCCCGATGCTTCGATCAGCGTCTTCCACTTCGGTGATTCGACCGCGATGTAAGCGGTCAGGTCTTTGGCATCGAGGTAGTGCGGTTCCGCGCCGAGTTGTTGGAGTCTTTCGCGCACGTCGGCCTGGGCCAGGATACGCTCGACCTGCGCGCTCAAGCGGTCGACGATCTGCGCGGGCGTATCCTTGGGCGCGAACAAGGCGTACCAGCCCAGCACATCGAATCCCGGATAGCCTGCCTCGGCCACCGTGGGCAAATCGGGAGCGAGCGGGGTGCGCGCGCTCGATGTCACGGCCAACGCCCGCAACCGGCCCGCCTGCACCTGCTTCATCACCGCGGGCACGGTAAAGAAGGTCATGGAGACATCGCCGGCGATGACACTCGTCACCGCGTCCGGACCGGTCTTGTACGGAACGTGTTTGAGGCGAATCCCGGCCATGCTCTGCAACAAGGCCCCCGCCAGATGTCCCGACGTGCCGTTGCCGGCCGACGAGTAGGTCAGCTCGCCGGGCTTCTCGCGCGCCAGCGCGACGAGTTCCGCCACCGATCGCACGGGTAGCTCGCGATTGACGACCAGCAGGTTCGGCGCAATGGCGACCATGGCGGCGGGCGGCACGTCGCGCATCGGGTCATACGGAAGGTTCTTGTACAGGTGCGGCCCGACCGAGTGCGTCGGGCTGCCGCTCATCAGCCATACATAGCCGTCCGCGGGTGAGCGGGCCACCTGGGCGGCACCAACATGTCCGCCCGCCCCCGGCTTGTTCTCGACGACGAACGGCTGGCCCAAGGCCGCCTCCAGTTTCTGCGCGAGCAGGCGGGCGACGATGTCGGCGGTTCCGCCCGCCCCCGACGAGACGACGATGCGTACCGGCCGATCCGGCCACCCGGCCGCGCCCGCCTGGCCGGCGGCAACCGCCAGGCCCAGCGCGCACAGCGTTCCCGTGAAGCGTGCCAACTTCATCGCCATCCCCTTCATGCGGAAAGATCCGCGTCAGATGATTCGGGCCTGCCTGAGCTCGCTCATGGCGGCTTCGGAAAACCCTGCCTCCCGCAAGACTTCTTCCGTGTGCTCGCCCAGGTCGGGCGGAGGCAGGAAATTGCTGTCGTGGTCGCCGTCGTAGCGGATCGCGCGATGCGCGGCGCGCAACGTGCCGTGGCGCGGATGCTGCTGCGTGTAGAAGACGCCCAGGTGCCGCACCTGTGGATCCTCGTCCAGTTCATCCAAGGTCCGCTCCGGGGTGAACGGAACGTCATGGGCCTCGAGCCGGGGTAGCCAGTACTCCCGCTCCCGCTGGGCGAACACCTCGGCCAGCGTGCGCGCCAGTTCGTCGTAGCGTTCCACGCGGTCGTGACGCGCCGGATAGGCCGCGAGCAGATCCGGGCGGTCGATCGCCTGGACCAGGCCGCGCCAGAACTTGTCGGGCGACGAAAGATGCAGGGCGATGCGGCGCCCGTCCTGGCAGGTCAGGATGTACGACTGCGACATGGCTGCCCGCCCATACAGCGTGGGCGTCTGGCCGGTTGCCAGCATCGAACCCAGCGGCTCGCACGCCATGGCGATCATCGCTTCGAGCATGTTGACCTCGACCTTGCGCCCCAGGCCGGTCGATGCCCGCTCCACCAGGGCGCCCAGGATCCCGAGGCAGGCGTAGATGCCCGTCACCGCATCGGATACCGCGGGGCCGGCCACCCGCGGGTCCTCGCCGCGGTGGAACATGGACAGCCATCCCGAGACCGCCTGCCCCACGTTGTCGTAGGCCGGCCGGCCGGCATAGGGGCCGCTGGCGCCGAAGCCCGTGATGGCGCAATAAACAAGGCGGGGATTGAGCCGACGCAGACGCTCGGCGCCCAGGCCCAGCCGCTCCTCCACGCCCGGACGCATGTTCAGGAGCAGCACGTCGGCGTCTTCCACCAGCTTGTCCAGCACGGCCCGCCCCTCGGGTCGGGTGTAGTCCAGCGCCAGGCTGCGCTTGTTCCTGTTGTGCGCCTGGAACTGAGGGCTGTAGAGCCCCCCCTTGAATGCGCGGAACGGGTCGCCGCTGCCCGGCCGCTCGATCTTCACGACATCCGCCCCCAGTTCGGCCAGCGACATGCCGGCCAGCGGCGCGGTAATGAAATTCCCCAGGTCGAGCACCCGGATCCCTTGAAGGACTTTCATCGATTGCCTGCCCCCAACGCGGTCCGCAGGAACGCCGTGGTCCGCTCGTGGGCCAGCTCGGCCGCCGCCAGCTCGCCGCGCGTATAGAAACCGTGGCCGACCCCGGGGTATCGGTAAAAGCCTCCGCCTGCCGTGAGCGGCAGCGCTGCTTCTATCCTGGCCTGGGCCTCGGCGGACGCGTAGCGGTCCTGGTCGCCGTAGTGCAGCACCACCGGGCAGCGCAAGGCGGCCGCCTCGTCCAGATGGTCCTCCACCCCCACGCCATAGAACACGGCCGCCGCATCGACCTCCAGTCTGGCGGCGCAGCGGAATGCCAGCTTTCCTCCCAGGCACAGGCCCACCACCGCCACGCGGCCCCGGAATCCCGGCATGGCGCGGATGTGCGCGGCGACCCTGCCGATGTCGGCCAGACCCGCCTCTTCGTCGAACCGCTCCAGATACTGGAACGCGCGCTCGATGTCGGCCTTGGAATGGCTCAGCTCGACGCCCGGCTCGATGCGCCAATAGAGATCGGGCGCCAGCGCGAGATAGCCTTCGGCCGCATAGCGATCGGCCACGCCGCGTATCGCATCGGTCACGCCGAATATCTCCTGCAGCACGATCACGGCGTGGCCGTTCGGTTTCTCCGGCCGACCGACATAGGCGGCGAAACCGCGCCCGTCGCCGGCGTCGATGGTGGTCTTTGCTTCTGACATCATGGTCCTCCCGCGCATCAGGCGTCAGACGAGGTAGCTGCCCTTGAGCAGTTCCCGCGCGATGGAATTTCTATGGATCTCGGTCGTTCCGTAGCCAATGGACATGCCGCGTGCGTCGCGGAAGTAGCGCTCGAAGGGATACTCCTCCGACAACCCATATGCGCCGGCAAGCTGCATGGCCTGGTTGGTCACGCGCACCGCCATCTCGTTGGCATAGGTCTTGGCGATGGAAACCTGCGCCACCGACTGCCGCCCCTGGTCGATGGCCTGCGCGGCCCCGTACACCAGCGCGCGCGCCGCTTCGATGTCCATCGCCATGTCGGCCAGCTTCCACTGCAATCCCTGGTTCTCCGCAAGCGGGCGGCCGAACTGGGCACGGTCCTTCAGATGCTGGACGGCATGGCCCAGCGCCGCCTGGGCCAGCCCCAGGCAGATGGGGGGGTTGCCGGTGATGCGATCGGCGTCCAGCACCTGCAGCAGGTCCTTCATCCGCCCCGCCGGCAAGAGCAGGTTCTCAACCGGCACGCGGCAGTCCTGGAAGACCAGTTCGGCCATGCCCGTCCCGCGCAGCCCCAGCAGATCCAGATGCTTGCCCACCGAAAACCCGGGCGTGCCGCGCTCGACCAGCACCGCCCCCACGCCCTTCATGCCGGGCTCGTCGGTCAGCCGCACCAGCACCAGGAACACGTCCGCCACCTGGGCGGCGGTGCACCAGAGCTTGCTGCCATTGATCACGTAATGCCGGCCATCGCTGACGGCGCGGGTCTGCACATTGCCCACGTCGGAGCCCGCATTCGCCTCCGACATGCTCCAGGCCGCATACCGCTCCGCCTTGGCGAAGGCAGGCAGATAGCGCTGCCTGAGCGGTTCGGATCCGATGTGCAGGATGGCGCGCGGCGTCGCGCCGTCAGTGCAGGAATACAGCATGGCCGTATTGGCGCAGGACCGCGCCAGTTGCTCCACCACCAGCACCGTCTCCAGCAGCCCCAGGCCTGTCCCGCCGTAGCTCTCGGGCAGGAAAATGCCGGTATAGCCATGCCCGGCCAGCACCTTCAGGTTGTCGAGCGGAGGCCGATACTGCCGGTCGGCCGCCGCCGCGCCCGGCGCGAACCGTTCGCTCGCCAGCGCATGGACCGTGTCCCGGATCAGCCGTTGTTCCTGAGTCAATTCCACTATTCGCCCTTTGCGCCGGTCAACTTGATGATGTGCTGGTAGTGCGCCGATTCCCGTTGCAGGAAAGCGCCGAACTCCTCCGGCGTGGACGGAGCCCCCTCCACGCCCAGCTTCACGAACTGTTCCTTGACCTCCGGACTCTCGAGCGCCTTGCGGATCTCCCTGCTCAGGCGCCCCACGATCGCTGGCGGCGTGGACGCCGGCGCGACCACCCCGTACCAGGTCATGAAAGAGAACTCCTTCAGGCCCGACTCGGCCACCGTGGGAATGTCCGGCGCGATCGCCGACCGCTCCTTGCCCGAGACGGCCAGCCCCTTGAGCCGGCCCGAACGCACGTGCGGCACGCCCGAGGACATGCCGGTGAACATCACGTCCACCTGCCCGCCCACCACATCGGCCAGCGCCGGAGCGACCCCCTTGTAGGGAACATGGGTCAGATCGATGTCGGCCAGCGCCTTCACCCACTCCATGGCCAGATAGTGCGGGGTACCGTTCCCGATGGAGGCATAGGTAATCTTCCCGGGCCGGGCCTTGGCGGCGGCGATCAGTTCATGCACGGTGGAGACCTGCGCCTTGGGATTGGCCACCAGAATGAAAGGCACGAAGACCAATTGGCTGACCGGCGCGAAATCCTTGACCGAGTCGTAGGACAGCTTCTGGCCGAAGAAGATCGGGTTCAACGCGTGGGAATCCGTCACCAGGCCGATCGTGTAGCCGTCCCCCTCGGCCCGGGCCACCGCCTCGGTCCCGATGATGGTGCTGGCCCCGGGCCGGTTCTCCACGATGACGGGCTGGCCCAGGTTCTCCGCCATCCTCTTGCCGACGGCGCGCGCCACGATGTCGGTGCCGCCTCCCGCCGGATAAGGCACGATGAAGCGGATGGGCTTGTCGGGCCACTCCGCATGCGCGGTGGACGGCCCCCACCAGGCCAGGCCCGCCACCGCAACCGCCAGCCCTCGCATCGATAGTCGCCGCATGTCACCCTCCTTGTCGTCCGCCCGCGGGCGGCGTGTCATGTTCGCCAGCCTCTTCCTCGGTACGCAGCCAGATCTCGGCGGCCACCGGATGCGCCTGCTCCTCGACCAGATGGCCGACCAGCCCCACTGCCCGGCCCATGACCGCGATCCCCCGCGCCGCGCGCCAGGAGATCCCAAGCTCGCAGCACAGCGCGCCGATGGCGCCGGTGGCATTGACGGGCAGGCTCTTGCCGTAAACCGCCTCGGCTTCCTGGCCGATGGCGCGCATCAGGTCGACATACCGTCCGGAATAACCTTCTTCTGCCGCGACCTGGAACAGGCGGCCCGTGCGCGGATCAACGGGTTTGTGCAGGTTGTGGCCGATACCCGGGACGGACTGCCTGCGGTTCCGGAAATCCGCGACCACGCCGCGCGCAAGCTCTTCTGGCGAGCCCTCCGGCGTAGCGGCCCAGGCGGATTCCAGCATCCGTGCCGCGCCTTCGGCTGTACCGGCGAAAGTGGTTCCCATCCCGCACAGCCCCGCGGCCACCGCGGACTGCAGGGACTCCGGCGCCCCCAGGTAGGTCAGCCGCGCGACGATGGCCATGGGCGTCATGCCGTGCTCGACCAGGGTGACGAGAATGGCGTTGAATACCCGGGATTGCCGAGCGTCGGGCAGGCGTCCGGTCAGCTCCAGATACGCCATGTCGCCGAAATTGAGGGTACCGATGATGTCCCGGGCCAGGTCCAGGCCCTGGACGAAGATGCGTTCGGGGGTGCTGCGGCCCATGCCGCTGCGTATCGGCCGCCGGTTCCGGCTCATGTCGTCTCCTGTTCCACTTCGGTGGATTCTTTTGGGGGCGGCATGCGCCGCCTGTTGGAGACGAAAGATAGGCGCTCCTATTGGCCGGCGTCCAATAGAAGGCGGTCATTCCCTGTATGCGGGGAACGAATAGTGGTGGGCGGGGATGCGAGCCGGCGCAGGCTTACCAGCCCGGGAACAGCTCCTCGGCGGCCGGCCGGCGCGGAATCAGCCCTTGCTCGTGCGACCAGCGGATCTGCGTCTCGATCATGTCGCGGTTGGCCTCGAAACCGTAGGGCCAGAAGTCCTGCCCCATCAGCGCCTGCGTGCTCTCGGCCTCGGCCTGCATCCATGGCAGCATGACGGGCAGCGCCTGGTGGATGGCCAGGCGGTCCTGCGCCACCTGCTTGGCCTGGTTGAATGCGGCCAGCAGCGCCTTGGGCAGGCCGGGGTTCGCCTCGGCCACGTCGCGCCGCAGCGCGATCACATGCATGATCGGAAAGCGCCGCGTGCGCGCGTAGTAGTCCTTTTCGACGTCGCGCCAGTCGGGAAACAGCCGGCCCACGCCGGCGCGGCCGAAAACCGCCGGCGGCGTGTAGGCGATCAGCGCATCGAGCTGGCCGGCCTCCATCATCGACGACAGCGTGCGACCCCGCACGGCCTGGATATTCACCCCCTTGGGCCAGTTGCGCGGGTCGATCGTGTCCCGCTCCACGTGGTCCACGTCGCCGGCAAACCACGCGCAACTGCCCGGATCGAAGCCGTATTCGTCCGACAGCATGCCGCGGGCGACCAGCGCCACCGTGTTGGAATACTCGCGCAGGCCGATCCTCTTGCCCGCCAGGCCGGCCGGCGTGGCGATACCGCTGCCGGCCCGCACGTAGATGGCCGAGTGGCGGAACGAGCGCGACGGGAAAATGGGCAAGGCCACATAGGGGCAGCCGCCTCGCACGCTGGCGATCAGGAAGTTGCTGAACGACAGCTCGGTGACCTCGTACTCGGCGGTCTGGAAAGCCTGCGAGAAGATGGCCTCGAGGTCGCCGGTCGCGAACCGGGTCTCGAAGCCCTCGACACCGACGCTGCCGTCGACCAGGGCACGAGTGCGGTCGTAGTCGCCGACGGCGATGCGAATGGAGGGTTGGGACATGCGGGACCTCGTGGCGGGAATGGATCGACGGACTATATCTTGGCGCCGGACGCCTTGATGATCTTTTCCCATTTGACGATCTCCGACTTCGTGAACTCGCCCAGGGCCTGCGGTGTGCCGCCCGCCGGCACGGCGCCCTGCTCGGCCAGCGCCGCCTTCACGTCGGGCATCTGCAGGATCCTCACCACGGCCGCGTTGAGCTTGTCGATCACCGCCTTGGGCGTGCCGGCGGGCGCGTAGATGGCGGACCATGCCGCGGTCTCGAAGCCCGGCAGGGTCTCGGCTATGGTGGGCACGTCCGGTACCTGCGGCGCGCGCTGTGCGCTGGTCACCGCCAGGATGCGCACCTTGCCGCCCTTGACCATGGGCAGCCCGGTGGGCATGTTGACGAACATCATCTCGACCTGGCCGCCGGCCAGGTCAACGATGGCCGGCGCCCCGCCCTTGTACGGCACGTGCAGCACGTCGATGCCGGCCACCGACTTGAACAGCTCCGACGACAACTGGCTGGAAGTGCCCAGGCCCGTGGACGCGTACGACATCTTCTTGCCCGACTTGGCATACGCGATCAATTCCTGCGTGGTCTTGACCGGCAGCGAAGGGCTGACCAGCAGGATGTTGGGCACGGTGCCGACCAGCACCACCGGCGCCAGGTCCTTCACCGGGTCGTAGCCCAGCTTCTCGTACAGCGTGATGTTGATCGAAACGATCTCGGACCCCATCAGCAGCGTGTAGCCGTCCGCCGACGACTTGGCCACCGCCTCGGCCGCGATGTTGCCGCCCGCGCCCGAGCGGTTCTCGATCAGCACCGGCTGGCCCAGCGCCTCGGCCAGCCGCGGGCCCACCGTGCGGGCGAAGAAATCCACCGTGCCGCCCGCGGGAAACGGCACCAGCATCTTGATGGGCTTGGAGGGATAGGTGTCGGCGCGGGCGGCGCCCGACAGCAGAGCGAAGGCGGCGATCCAGCAGAATACGGCAAGACGTTTCATGGACAGGCTCCTGGCGTCAGTGCGGCAAGGGAAAAAGTCAGGCGTAGTTGATGACCATCAGGCGGATCTCGGACATTTCGTCCATGGCATAGCGCGTGCCTTCTCGGCCGGTGCCCGACTCCTTCCACCCGCCGAAGGGCATGTTGTCGATGCGGTAGATGGGCACGTCGTTGATCATCAGGCCGCCGACCTCCCAGTCCTCGATCGCGCGGAAGGCACGGCGCAGGTCCTGCGTGAAGATGCCGCCCTGCAATCCGTACTTCGAATCGGCGGCACGCCGCACCGCCTGGTCGAAATCCTGGTAGCGATTCACGGTGACGACGGGCCCGAAGATTTCCTCGTCCTCCACCTTCATGCCGGGCCGCGTGTCGGTCAGCACCGTCGGCGTCACCACCGCGCGCTCGCGCGAACCTCCCGCCAGCACCCGCGCGCCCTGCGCCACCGCCTCGTCTACCCACGACTGGATGCGCCGGGCCGAGTTCTCGTCGATCACCGGGCCGACATCGACGCCCTCTTCCATCGGATTGCCCACGCGGCAGGCCTCGACCTTCGCGACCAGCTTCTCGATGAAGGCATCGGCCACCGACTCCTGCACCAGGATGCGTTGCACCCCTATGCAGTACTGGCCGCCGTACACCACCCCACCCCGCACGCAACGCGCGGCGGCCAGGTCCAGGTCGGCATCCTCGGCCACGATCACCGCGCCATTGCCGCCCAACTCCAGCGCCACCTTCTTGCGGCCGGCGATGGCCTTGATGTGCCAGCCCACCTTGGCGCTCCCGGTGAAGGTCACCATCGCGAAGCGCTCGTCGCGCACCATGGCCTCGGCCAGGTCCACCGGACAATGGACGACCTCCAGCGCGCCCGCGGGCAGCCCCGCGTCGGCCAACAGCTCTTGCAGCAGCAGCGCGGTCAGCGGCGTCTGCGGCGCCGGCTTGAGCACCACGCTGTTGCCGACCGCGATCGCCGGGGCGACCTTGTGCATCACCAGATTCAGCGGGAAATTGAAGGGCGCGATGGCCAGGATGGTGCCGATCGGGAAGCGGCGCGCGATTCCCACACGGCGGCGCATCGACGCCAGCGCCGCGTGGTCCAGGTCCGCCAGCGAAGCTGGGCGGCCATCGGCGTCCGTGGTCTGGTACTCGAACACCCCGGCATCCGCGTCCAGCGGCACCTCGTCGCCATGCTGGAGCCGGGCCTCCGCCGCCGCGTTGGTCAGGTTGAAGATCGCCCGCGACACCTCGCCGCGCGCATCGAACAATGGCTTGCCCGCCTCCGCGGCGATGGTGCGCACGAACTCGTCGCGGCGCACCTTCAGCAATTCCGCCGCTCGCGACAGGATGTCGGCGCGCGCGAAGCGCGGCAGCTTGCGCATGACCTCGAAGGCGCGCTGCGCCCGGACGATGGCCTGCTCCACGTCGGCGGGACCGGCAACCGGCATTTCGCCCACCACACTGCCGTCATAGGGAGACAGGATTTTCTCTAAAGTCATGCCGCGGGCTCCAGGCGTTCCATGAAAGTACTTTCATTAAACGCGTCAGGCCTGTGCCACGGAAGCGGGGAACAAGTGATGGCAGCGTTCTGAAAAATAGAACACCTGGGCGGAATCACCGCCCCTTGCACTTCGCCAGCAACGGCTCGAGAAAAGCCCTGGCCGCGGCCGATAGCTTGTGGTGACGAGCCGTGATGATGTCCAGGCTGGCCTGCCGGCACGACTTGTCCGAAACCGGCACCCCGGCCAGCAGCCCAGCGGCCTCTTCGTGTGCGAACGTCAGGGGCGGCATGCACGAGATCACATCCGAGCCCGCCACCAGCGTCTTGAGCAATTGCAGCGAATTGGCCACGCAATGGACGGACAACGTAACGCCGGCGCGCATGGCGGCGTGGTCGATCAGATAGCGGGTGCCGAAGGTCTCATCCGGCAACACCATCCGTTCGCCGGCAAGATCCGCCATGCGCAACGACTTGCGGCGCGCCAGCGGATGCGAAGGGCGGCAAATCACCTGCAACGGCTGCGCCAGCCGCCCTTGCAGCACCAGGTCCTCGCGGCTCAGCACGTCGAACGCCAGCCCGATCTCGGCCGATTCCCCCACCACCCGGTCGGCGATCTGATGCGTGCCGCACACCTCCACGTGGAAATCGATGCCCGGGTACGCGGCGCTGAAGCGCGTCATCAGCGCCGGCAGGAAATCCCCGGTCACCGCCTCGATCACCGCCAGCCGGACCGTGCCGCGCCGCAAATCGGTCAGGTCGTGCAGATCCGAGCGAATGCGTTCGATGCGATGGTCGCTGTCGCGGACGAACTCGAACAGCATCCGCCCCGCCTCGGTAGGCAGCATGCCGCGCGGCGAGCGCTCGAACAGCGGCGCGCCCAGTTCCTGCTCCAGGTTCACGATCTGGCGGCTGATGGCGCTGGGGGCAACGAAAAAGAGCTCGGACGCCCGGCGCAGGGAGCCTGTGCGGACGACTTCGGCGAAGTAGCGAAGAGCCTGTGGCTGGAGCATGGGGACGGTGGGGAGTGGCGGTTTCGGAAGAATCATTGCATATCCGCCACCGGAGCCGCCGAGTCCTGTCACACAATACGCCTTGACGGTGGAGGCCGCATGCCTGATAGTGTATGCAGATCTTCAAGTGTTGCGATTCCTGCGGTTGTGTGCGATCCGATAGTGCGCCATAAATTGTTCTAGTCCCTCCTTGATCGTCTGTTCCCGGGCGTGTGCCCATCTCTCATCAAGGAAACAATTATGGAAACCGGTATCGTCAAGTGGTTCAACGCTGAAAAAGGCTTCGGCTTCATCATGCCGGACAACGGCGGCAAGGACCTGTTCGCGCACTTCTCCGAAATCCAGGGCAACGGCTACAAGTCGCTGCAGGAAAACCAACGCGTCAGCTTCATCGCCGGCCAGGGCCCCAAGGGTCCCCAGGCGACCAAGATCACGCCGCTGTAACGCTTGACATACGCCGGTTGGTAACGGCGTAGGTTCAAAAACGACAAGCCCTCGCAAGAGGGCTTGTTTGTTATGGGCGGTCGAAATGAGGCCGATCGATTCAGATCCCAAGGAATTTGAACGGCGCCGCCGGCTTGAACCCCCCGTTGGCCATGCCCGAGTAGATGTTCGCCTGGTTCGGGCCGAGGTCGAGTTTCATCACCTGTCCGGTCTCGCGCGAGAAATCCAGCTTCGCCAGGTCGACCCAGAAGATGTTGGGCGTCAGCGCCGATTCGAAGAAATAGCGCCTGCGCTTGTGGTCGGCGACGGTGCGCCAGCGGGTCGACGAAATATTGGGCTGGTCCGGCGTGGTGATGCCCAGGGGCACCGAGACGTTGCGGATGACGCTGAAGACGCTGGCGATCGTCTCCAGCGGATCTTCCGTCTTGGGGATCGCGTTGACGTAGAAAGCCGCCCGGGCAAACCGGTCGGATGCCCGGTTCGTGCCGGGCAGCATGACCGTCCCGCCGATCTGCTTCCAGTATTCCTCCATCGCCAGTTGTTTGTCGAAGGTCGGCGAGTTGGTCATGACCTGGTAGTCGCGGCTGTGGTGGATGACTTGCCTGCCGTCGATGTATTCGATGATGGCGCTGTCGCCGCTGGCATCCGAGAGCGAGAGGTGCAGGGTCGCCAGGCGGGCTTCGCCGGGAACGTTGTCGGTGACGACGGTGAAAGGCTCTTTCGCCAAGGTGTCGACCGCCTCCTGGACGGTGGCGAAGTTGTCGAGCGCGTATTGCGCCCAGGCCGCGAGCGTCAGGCCGGGCGTCTTGCCGTCGTAGGCCGGGTAGGAGGATTCGACCAGCCACAGGACGTTGGCCACCAGCCCCGCTTCGTTCATGCCGTCCGTTGTCGAGATGTCATAGCCCGAGGCGATGACGCTTCCGTATTTCGAGGTCCATTGGATGGAGTTCGGGCCGGCTTCGCCGGATCGCCTCATGCCGCGCGGAAACACCCACAGGTTGGTGCCGACGTCGACCTTCCAGTCCATCGAGCGCGCCGTGACGACCTGTCCGCCGGCGCCGAGATAGACAAAGCGGGTGCAGGCTTGCGCCGCCGAAACAGCCAGCATGCTTGCGCAGGCAAGCAAGGCGGCGCAGGCGGACGCGTAGCGGGGCATTCTCGGGTTCATCAAACGCTCCATCCGAAGTGTCGATGGACTTTACCGCATCGGAACCGGAAGCAGGCCCGATGCGGCGGCCGAATGGCGGGTCAGGAAGAGTCCTACTGCGGTTCTATGCCCGCGTCCTGGACGATCTTGGCCCAGGTCGGAAGATCGGATTGAATCAACCTGGCGAAATCCGCTTGCGAGCCGGGCATCATTTCTATGCCGACAGGCGCGAATTTCTCGTGCGTGGAAGGCAGTTTCAGCATGGCCTGCACGGCGGCGTTCAGCTTGTCCGCGATCGGCTGGGGAATGCCGCTCGGCGCGACCAGGCCGATCCATACCGTCATCGAGAACCCGGGAATGATTTCGTTCAGCGCCGGCAGATCGGGCATGGCTTCGCTGCGCGTCTGGCCGGTGGAGGCCAGGGCCCGCAGCCGCCCGGACTGGACATAGGGAAGCGTCGAGGTTCCGCCCTCGAACATCATGTCGATCTGGCCGCCCAGCAAATCGTTCATGGCCGGGGCACTGCCCTTGTACGGCACGTGCAGGATATTCGTACCGGTACGGCGCGTGAACATTTCGCCCGCCAGATGGTGGGTGCCGCCGCGGCCCAACGAACCGTAGGTGAGTTTGCCGGGTTTGGATTTCGCCAGCGCGACCAGTTCCTGGACGGATTTCACCGGAACGGAACTGTTGACCACGAGATAGAACGGGGTGGAGAACATCGTGGCGATAGGCGTGAAATCCTTCGCCGGATCGACGAGCAGCCCCTTGGTCGTCAGCGGGTTCAGGATCATGCCGGTTTGCGAACTGACGAACAGGGTGTAGCCGTCGGGCGCGGCACGGGCGGCGGCATTGGCCCCGATGGCCTGGTTGGCGCCGGGGCGGTTCTCCACGACCACGGGTTGCCCCAGCCGGCTGGCCATGTCTTCGGCCAGGGCGCGGCTGAACGTGTCCACCAGGCCGCCGGGCGTATAGGGCACGATGAGCTTGATCATGCGGTCCGGGTACCGGCCGGCCTGGTCCTGGGCGGGCGCGGCAACCGGCGCCAGCACCGCGACTGCCAGGGCCAGCCAGGTCCTGGCTCTTGTTCCTAAGCGTGTCTTCATGTCGTCTCCTCCTAGGGGCAAAGCGGGCGCTTCATGCGCGTCGTGGTTACACCGCCATCTGCGGATGGTCGTGGCGTTTCTCTGTTGCCGAGACTAATATAAGAATATTTTATATAAACAATCTTTACAAATACTTCGTCGCCACAAGGAGGAGAAACATGAACGCGCCCCTTCCCCGATCAGAAAGCCGCCCCGATCTACAACGATTCGGCCTGCGTACCTTTCTTGCGTCCCTGCCCGCCGACGACCTGGAACGACATGCCGCGCCCGTCGCGCTTGCCGATATCGCCACCCGCCTGGAGGGCAATCCGCGCGCGGCATGGTTCGAAAACATCGAAGGGAGCCGCTTCGCCTTGTGCGGCAACGTCGCGGGCAGCCGGGCCCGCCTGGCCGCCGCCTTCGGAACCACGGCGGACAAGGTGCTGTCCGAAGTGCTCGCGCGGCTGCGCAAACCGGGCGAGCTGGTGGAAGTGCCGCGCGCGCACGCCCCGGTCCAGGAGGTCGTGCTGACCGGCGACGAATGCGACTTGACCGCCCTGCCGGTGCACCTGCAGCACGAATTCGACGGCGCGCCCTACATATCGGCGTCGGTCGACTTCGTCCACGATCCCTTCGCCGGGCATACGAACGTGGGCATGCGCCGCCTCATGCTGCGCGGCCGCCGGTCGGCGGGCGTGGATCTGGTCGCGCCTTCCGATTTGCGCGCCATCTACATGGCGCGCGCGGAACGCGGCGAGCGCACGCCGGTGGCGTTCGCCATCGGCAGCCACCCCATCGATCAACTCGCCGCCACGCTCCGCTTTCCCGGCGACGAACTGGCGCTTATCGCGGCCTTGCGCGCCCAGCCTTTGGGCGTCGTCAAGTGCGTGACCAACGATCTGATGGTGCCCGCCGATGCCCAGTTCATCCTCGAAGGCTATTTCGACGAGCGCGGCCATGTGGAACCCGAAGGTCCTTTCGGCGAGTTCCTCGGCTACTACGGAGCGGTAAAACGCAATCCGCTCTTCCACTTGACCGCGATCACCCACCGCCGGGACGCCATCTTCCAAACCGCCTCCATCGGCGGGCCGAGCATGCACTGCACGGATACGGCGCAGCTTTGCTCCCTGCGAACGGAGGTCCTGGTCTGGAAAGCGCTCGAATCTGCCGTGCGCGAAGTGCGGGCGGTCTACGCGCCTCCCGCGGCGGGGGGATCGTTCAACGTCCGTATCGCGTTGCAGCAGCGCGTCCCGGGCGAAGCGCGCAATGCCATCGCGGCCGCATTCGGCTGCCTGGGCAATGTCAAGAATGTGTTCGTCGTCGACCCAGACATCGATATCTATTCCGACGCCCAGATGGAATGGGCGCTGGCGACGCGTTTTCAGGCGAGCAGGGATCTGGTCGTCCAGAGCGGCTTGAGGACCGTTCCTTTGGATCCTTCGCTGGAAGGTTCGCGAACGACCGACAAGACGGGATTCGACTTGACGCTGCCATGGCTGGCGCCGGGAGCCAGGCGTCCCATCGAGCATGAAGTTCCGCATCCCCCGAGGTTCGGGGCGTCCAGCCATGCATCCCTGGAGGCTGCGCTGGAGAGCGGGCCCAAGTTTTTTGCGGAGCTTATGGCGGCGGTTGGGACGCGCGATGGACGGGAGCTTGTCCGGGGGCTGGAAGATGTCACCGCCCAACGCGCGATTGTGCGTGATGATCAGGGGCGCTATCGGTTTGGTTGATAGCGGGTCGCGTGATGCCGCGATTATTTTGATCGTGGCAACAAAAAACCCCTTGATCAATGAAATCAAGGGGTTCTTGCAATGACTGGCGGAGAGGGTGGGATTCGAACCCACGGTACGGGGTTACCGTACGCCTGATTTCGAGTCGAACACGCGGAATACGCAGAACCGCGAAACGGCGTAGATGCTGGCCCTTCTGGCGTGCGCCAACTGCGCCAACCGCCTGAAATGCACCCAGTGTGCCAATATTTCCCCCACCGGTTAGGCGGCGACTTTGGCCCCGATTCTGCCCACCGCGGCGGCCAGGGTATCGGTCGCCAGATGAGCATACCGCTTCGTGCTGCGTGGGTCAGCGTGACCGAGCACCGCCCCCACCGTGTACAGGTCCACGCCGGCGTTAATCATGGCCGAGGCGGCAGAGTGCCGGATGTCGTGGAAATGCACCTTCGGCATGTCTACGGCCGCTCTGGCGCGCTGGAATGCGCGCTGGATGGTGATCTTGGGAGTTGACCGGTCGAGAGCCCTGGCGGCGCTTGCGGCCTTGGGGTGGATAGGCACAATACGCGGCGTGCCGTTCTTGGTGTCCAGCAGCCGAAACCCGGCCGGCGTGGGATCCGCGTTCAGGATCTCGGATAGCCGCATGCCGCTGTAAAAGGCGATCCGGATGGCGCACCGCCCTGCCCTGTTCGTGCAGGCCCTGGCCAGGCGCAGCATCTGCCCGCGGTCGATGTAGGTTTGCCGCTCGTTCCTAACCGTAGGTATCGTCACCCGGGCGGCGGGGTCAGCCTCCCCCATCCCGTGATGCTTCCAACCGTACCGACACGCGGCCGTCAGGTACCGGATTCGATTGCGGATTGAGGCAGCCGACAGCGGCCGAGGATCATCTGTCGCCCGAGTGGCCTCGGCTGCGTAACGCCGGCAGACGTCGGCCAGCGACGATAGTGGCTGGCCCTGGTACACCCACTGCATCAACTCGAGTTCCCGCTCGACGTTCTCGCCGGTCTTGAGCTGCGGAGCCCTCTCCTTCAGGTAGACGAGGACGGCGTCCTCGATACGACGCTCAGTGCGGGAGACGCCCTGCGTGATGGCGTAGAGTTCGGCCGACCGGGTTCGGTCGTAGGCGTCCGCTTGCGCTCGCGTCCACGCCTTCGGAAGAACTTTTCGAGTTCGGACTCGCCGCCCACCGACAACGCGGTCGAACTCAAACACGAAACAACCGCGCGTTTTATCTCGGTAGATCGGCATGATTGCTTGTATTCCAGGACATCGGATTCTTCGAAGGACACCCGCCGACCGATGCGCACGCACGGTATCGGCCCGGCGGGCGCAGCCAGCTCGTACACTTTCCGGGCGCTGACGCCCAGGATCTTGGCGGCGGCATCGGCGGAAATCATACTTCGCTTCCTCCCTCCGTCTTGCTTGCAGGGGTGGGGCCGACAGAAAGCAATGGCCACCCGCGCTCGAGCCGTTCGTTGGCCCGCACGTAGTATTCGGCCTTCCGTTCGATTCCGACTCCGGTCACGCCGGCCATGTCACACGCCACCAAGGTGCTGGCGCTCCCCGCGAACGGGTCGATCACTCGGCCGCCAGGGGGCACTGAGTAGCGCACCAGCGGCACCAGCAGCTCGACAGGCTTCTCCGTCGGGTGGATCGCCCGCCCGTGCATATTGGCGACCCGAATGACGCTCCGCTGCAGCCTCGGTCCGCCGTCCACAGACGTGTAGGCCATGGCCTCGATGTTTCCTGTGTGGGCTGGGCGCTTCTTGCGGCGCACCGTCTTCGCACGGGCGTCATTGGTCATCTGCGGCGCGCGGAACAGCTCCCGCCACCGCCCGCGATAGAACTGGACCACGTGCTCGTGAACGCGCCGGAAGCGATCATTGTGGAAACCGCTGCCGTTTTGTTTCTCCCAAACGATGTCCTGGGCATACTTGAAGCCGGCAGCTTCCATCTCAGCGAACACGCCCACCAGAGACCGCATGCTGCCAAACACCCAGATGCACGCGTTCGGCTTGAGTGCATGGGATACCCCCTTGATCCAGCCTGTTACCTGACGATCCCAGGTCAGGCTGGTGTCGCCGTAAGGCGGGTCGGTAATGCACGCGTCAAAGCTTGCGGGTTCCAGCGTCGGAAGGACTGCGCGGCAATCGCCATGAATCAGCATGGCGCCCCCTTCTCGGTTGCAGGGGTGCTGTACGTTGAGCGAATGATCCAGCCCTTCATAGCAAGGTCAACCCATTCCTGTCGCTTCGGGTGGCGACGATTCCACCCGTCGTCGCCGATGACATAGTGCGCCCCGGTGCCATCGGTCGCTATCCTGTCTCGGTATCGGCCGTTCTGGCGATACCAGGCGACCTCGGCGGCCTGATAATCGCTATGCGTCATTTCTGCTCACCTCCCTTTGCAGGGGTGCTGCGGGCGGCAGGCGGAGCCGGCAATGGCATCCAGTGCGTCGCCCGCCCGTGGCGCCATCCGCCCCGCTCACTGCCGGCGTAGTTGGCCTCGATCTTCCATTCCTCCGACCAGTCGTCCCACCACGCCAGCAGCACGGCCGTATCCAACGGCACGTCGATAGGGGCGTCCTCTTCGATCAGCATCCATCCCGCATCGCCCTGCGGGGAAGGGGCGCGGCTCGCGCGGTCAGCCAGGACGGCGGCGCGGAGCTGCTCGGCGGTGTAGTAATCGGCCGTCGCGCTGTCGTAGCCAAGGCGCTCGCGCAGCCCTGGGGTGCTGAACATACGCTGTTCGTATGGGAACAGCCGCGTGCCGACGTACAGCGCCGGCTCTGGCAGTTTGATATCGTCGTTGCTCATTGGGCGGCCCTCCATTCATCAACCCAGCTTGCCCCTATCACGGAGCCATCGGGGAGCAGTAGGCATTTCTGTCCAAGTACGGCGCACTGCATGCCGAACGGGGTGGTGCGAGCAATGTGATATGTCACCACGCCATCGAAGTGTCGGATTGCGACAACCTGCCTGCGCAGCAGCTTCGCGGCGATCTTGAGCATGAAAGGAGACATCACTCACCCCCTTCCCGCAGGGGCGAGCCCGCCAGGCCCCACCGCTTCAGTGCGTCCAGCGCAATGCCGTACATTACCGGATCAGACACGCGGACAGCGCGAGCCAAACGCTTCACCAGCACCGCCATGTTTAGCTCGCGTGCCGTAGGTGTCTGCTTTCGTCGAGTCCGCAGGACTCCGTAGACGTAGCCGCCATAGAATCCCAGAATCGCCATAACAACCAGGCTGACTTCGTTCATTCCTCGCCCCTTATGGCGCGCTGCATGGCGGCGTCGATGGCGGCGTCCAGCTGTTCGGCCGGCGAGTGTTCAAGGCCACTGTCGAACCAGATCTCGCTATCGGAGTCGGCGGCGAAACGAAAATGGCCGCGCAGCCACCGATACCGCGACGCATCCAGCGCATCCCCATCGGCGGCCGGCAGCGCCTCATCCCGGCCACTGATTCGCTCGCCACGCTGGTGCAGCATCATAGCGAAGTTCCCCACGTCTACCGGATCGCCCTTGGCGACGTGAGCGCGCAGCATGAGCGACAGCCGGTCCTGGCTGCAATCTTCCTTGTTGTCCCAGCCAGCCCGGCCCTCGGCACGCTTCTTCGCGAGCTTGGCTTTCATCGCAGCGGCGAAGCGATCCACGGCCACGTCGTCGGGATGCGGTGCCTGGGCGGCAACGGGGGCGGCATAAATCTTAGTGCCGTCCGCCCAGTCGTTCCCCTGTTCGTCCATGCCACGCGTCAGGACGGCGCGGGCGTGTCCGTGATTGCCCTTGTAGTCGATGTACCCGATGCTTCGCGGTTCCGCGCTCGCAGCAACGGGGGCGGCATCGCGGAACACCAGTGCCCGGCGTCGCCCGCTATCGATATCTCCGGGGGATTCGGTCAGGTAGTGGCCGAGCTCTGGTTCGTCGGGCCAGTCAACAAGCCACGCCACCGGCTCCACGCTCGCGGCCGGTGCCTGTGCGGCGCGTTCTTTCAGCAGCGCCACCCGCACGCTCCGCGCCATTCCGAGCGCGGTATCGAGGTCCGCTTTTTCCGGGTGGTCGCCTTCCAGCACCCGGCAGATGAATGCCATCTCGTAGTGCGGGAAATCGGGTGATGCGGCCGGTGCCTGCCCGTAGCGGGATAGCAGGGCGCGGGCGAAGGCGTCGGCGCGGATGAGCACTCCCTCGCTGGTCGTGCCATGCTCATAGATGTGGTCGAGCAGGGCGTCGAACTCTGGCATGCCGACGACGCTGACATGCTCATCGCTCGGCGCTGCCTGCGCTGGAGGTGTAGGGGCGGCGGCGAGCATGGCGTGATAGCATTCGAGGGCGTTGTGCGCGTACCAATCCACTTGCTTAGCGCCAGCTTCGAGCATCTCCGGCGTCGGCTCCACCGGCACCAACTTCCATTCGCGTCCATCAATCCACATGGCTCTCTCCCGACTCTATAGAAAGCGGTAGGTCATCCCATGTCAGGTAGCCGGCTGACTTTCTCCATCGGCCTTCTCTAACGCCATCCAAGAAAATTTTCACCGCTCGCTCCTTGTAGTAAACAGGCGGTTGACTGTGCCCATGAAATCCGGCCTGAATGCCCTTGCGAAATGGCGACATCCAAATTTTTCTCATGTCCGGCTCTCTCCTTGGGTGGTGCGGCCTATAGCGACGCGGACGAAGCGCATTACCTCCTCATCAGAAGCCCCAGCCATTCCCAAGCGTGCGCATCCGAGAAAGATGGCGTCGCTTATCTGCGGCACGGCTGGCGCAGCCTGGGCTGCATGCTCAGGCGGCTCGACGCCTGCCTCCGTCACGATGCTCTCGATGTTGCCGAACTGATCCTCGTCCAGCAGGTCAGCAAGGCGCGCCATGATTTTCTGCATGGCGCGGCGGAGGCGGTGGTTCTCCACGTCCAGGTGCTCGACCTGACTGGTGGCATCCTCTCCGGCCTGCGGCGCGGCAACCTGTAAGGATTCCTTAACAGTTGCCTGCGGCATGGCCGGAATACCCAGGGCGATCCGGGCGAACGTGCCATCTTCGACGGTGGCTGTATTCGCCTCGTCTTCGTAGAGGTTGGGCGGTTCGCCGCTCACGGTGTCCCATGCCGCCGAATCGTGTCGGATGAAGTGATCGCCATCCGCGTAGAACTGAAGCGCCGTGCGGAGCCGGCTATTTTCCTCGGCCAGCGCTTCGCCCGGAGGCTGCGGCGCTGCCTGTACGGCAGGGGCGGCATTGAGCGCGCGCACCCCGGCCAGCAACTCCCGGACGGCCGCGCGGAACAGCGACTCGTCGCCCGTGGCATTGAAGATCGTCACCTTGTCGGCGAGGGCTTGAATATTGCCCTCCGCCAGTGAGGCAGGGGCTGCCAGGGCGGCGCGCAAGATTTCCTTGGCTTCAGTCAGCCGTCGCGCACGGGCGTTCGACGGTACCGTTGCAGCGGCAGGCTGGGCGCGCACGTATTCGATGTCGGTGTCGTTCACCCGCTCTGCGCACCACGTCACCTCCGCCAACTGGCTGAATGGGGTGTTCGCGGGCACGTCGTCGTCGATCACTAGGAAGATGCGATCGGGGGCGCCCACTGGGGTAGCACTCTGCCCGCTGGGCGGTTGCACCTTCCCCGCGAGCCAGAACACCGCACACAGCGCGCTTTCAGCCCGGCCCCATACATCATGCTCGCGCGCCAGGCGCTCGAACGCCGGGTCGTCGTAGGGATCGCCGGCGCGGATGTTCTCGGGCGTGCCGCCAACATACGGCCGCGCCTCGGTATTGCTGGTCTCGATGGGCGGATCGTTGAATTGATCGTCACAAGCGGTACTACTCATCGTCGTACTCCACGTCGGAATTGCCGGACAGGCAGATGAAGATGCAGGAGACGCCCAGCAGGAAGCCGAGCGCGAGGGTTAGCCAGCACATTGCTCTATCTCCTGCGCCGCCGCTTTCACCGCGGCGCGCCATTGGGCAGCCGGCCACTTGCTGGCCAGCCTGCTGATTTCGGGATCCTGCGCGGACAGCACCGTACGGGCGTCGGCCAGGCAGGCGGTGGGGATGTAGATGTCAGGCACGCGCTTCTGCCCTCTTCATCGCCTTGAGTACCTGCATCGACGCATACAGCCGCGTGACATCGAGCTTGCCGATCAAGCCGTCAATGGCATTCACGCCCGCGCGGATCCTCTCCAGCAGCTCGGGTGCAGGCACCTGGCCGGCCGCCACAGCATCCTGAGCCGCGATCAGCGCGCCCGCACCATCCGAGATAACCGCTGCTACATCCGACCGCCGCGCATCGTTGCGCAGGTCCACCTGCAGCAGGTTGAACACCCCGGCCAGAGCGTCGAACGCCTCAATGCTGGGCGCCGTCTCCAGACCGCGCAGGGCCAGATGGGCGACCATGCCGAACTCATCGCGCAGCTTGGCCATCACGGGCAGCTTGCCGATGGGCTTGGTGCGGTGAGGGATGTAGGGTGGGCGGGGCATGGCCTATTCCTCGTCCTCATCGAACATCGAGCCCTGCGGATCCACCGGCGGCGTGACTGTGATGTCGATCTCGCCGCCTAGTACCTCATACAGCCGCGCGATCTGGTCCGCCGTCGGCGCGCACTTGACCCGGAACGTGATGTTGACGCTGCCGCCCTCCAGCAGCTCGGCAGCGAAGTGATCCACATCGACGGTCTCCAGCTCGATATCGGAGACCCCCCCCGTGCCGAAGCCGATCACGACGGTGGCGCCGGTGATGGTGTGCTTCAGGCGCAGCGTCTCGATCAGGTTGCCGAAGCGGCGCACGGTCATAGCGTCGGGGTCGGGCTTGAAGATCTCTTCCTGGTCGGCTGGCGTGTCGGCCGGCTTGTACATGGACGAGCGCAGCGCCGGGTGGAACTCGGACAAGATGCCGTTGCCGGCGGTGAACTGGATCTTGAGATCGGCCGCGCCGTGATCTTCATCGCCGTGCTTCTCGGCGCGGACGTTCAGATGGGCCAATGTCGCGGTCTGCTGCTGGATGGAGAACATAGTGGCTCCGTGGTGGTTAACAGGTGCCGGTCTTTCCCGGCTGCCAGCGGCGTTGCATCCGCTCCACCCGTTCACCCATGGGCTTACGCTGGGGCGGGCTCTGCACCCGCTTGCCGGCTTGCGTACCGGGGCTCTCCTCTTCGATGGCGCACCATCACAGCAGCGGGCCGGACGCCAACCCGGCATGGCACTGTCTGACGTGCCCCGCAGATCACCCGCACGAGCCTGGCAGCGGATGACACCCTTCTCCCCCGAGGAGTCGAACCCCGGCTTATTCCCAGCCTTGCGCGCCGTGTGATTACCTCTCGCGCTTCCGCTGCTGTGATGGTCCCGGTTACCCTCGTCCGGGGCCGCGCGATGGCGGCGGGTGTCAGGGTTTTGCTATCTCCATCCCCGGCTCTCCAGCCCTGCAAAGCTCCCCGGTTAAGTCGGTCTCAGGCTCCCCGCGCTGCTGGCCGACATGCCGCGCGGATCACTGCCTCTCTCACGGGAATACGGGTGGACAGCCGCGGGAATGCCTCCGTTGGTTGTGCGGCTGCCCTGGGGGAAATCAGAGCGCCAGGCGCTGGCCGATGTCATCGACCTGCCGGCGCAGATCGCGGGCGCGGCGGATGAACTCTTGCAGGCCTTCCACAATGGGCGGCTCGCCGGAAACCTCCTGCATGCCACCGACCGTGCACGGCACCGGGGGCACAGAGCGCAGGGCTGGCGATACCGCGCTGCGCAGGCGGTCGATGGCGCTGTCAAGGGCTTCGATTTCCTGGCCCAATTCGGGCAGCAGGCCCATGATGGTCACGGCAGGACGAGGTGGCGGAACGATCGCCTGTCCGATGGCTTGCATCTGTGCTTGGTTGCTGTCGTACATGCTCATTGCTCCTGTGGTGAATAAAAGAACGCGCGGCAAAGGATGGGAGGGGGGAAGTTAAAGAGCGAGGCCGCGCGCCGTGAAAGGGTCAGCCCTCGAGTTCTTCGAGGCGTGCGCGCCCGGCCGCTGCGATGGCTTCCTGATGCTCGGGCGGGACGGTGTCGCGCAACTCGTCGAGGTAGAGGTTCAGGGCTTCGGCGTTGCTGTGCTCCTTGATCTTGTCGAGCACGGGCGCGGGGTCGAAGGTGATCTGCGCCGGTGCATTGCCCTGGGCGCCCTCTTCGTCATCGCCATGCACCTGCACGAAATCGCCGTCGATGGTCACGGTCTTGCCGTCGTCGATGGCCTGGTCAACCTGCAGCGCGTTCTGCAGCTCGATGCTCATGGGCAGGTAGTTGGCCATGCGCCGAATGAGGGTCTTGCGCACCATCTGGTCATAGTCCGTCACCCACGGGCCGCTGCCGCTGGCCTTCGAGCGCGCGCGGACCTTGTTGACCTCGGTGATGGACATCCACTCCAGGTGATGGCCGCCATCCTTGAACTTGGCTACGCCGTAGACCAGGCGCGGCTTGCCACGATCACCTTCCAGGTAGGGCTTGTGCTTGAGGTTCGAGTCGATGCCCAACACCAGATCGAATTCGTCCTTCTCGTAGACGATGTTGGTTTCGATGCTGGTCACTTCGCCAGAACGGCGGGCCAGCGATATCAGACCCTTGTAGCCGGGGATGAACTGAGCTTCCAGGCGGTTGCTCTTGTTGTTCTTGAATGGCACGAGGTACGCCTGCCCCATGACGCCAATTTCGAGGCCCAGTTGCGAGGCCTGGATGATCGCGCCGAAGACGCTGATCGGGTCGCACTTCTGCAGCGTTGGGTTCTTGGCAAATTCGGTGCAGGCCAGCCGGATCATGCGGTCCGGGTTGACGTGCTTGGGCAGCGCGGCCGCGATCTGGTGCTTCTGCTTTTCCAGGAACCCGCGAAACGCGGTGACGGGATTTTGTTGCTTGTCGTCGGTGGCGACGCTGCGCAGGGCATTGGTTGCGCTCATGGTGTGCGGTCCTTACTTGAGGCGGAAAACGCGGGATTGAGAAACCTTCACGAATTGCTCATGCAGGTCAGGATGGGCGGCCTTGAAGGCGGTGGAGTCGAAGCGCCGGGCCTGCTGGCCCTTCCAGGTGGCGATGACGGCGCCGCGCAACGTCAAGTGCGTGGCGTTGCCCATGCGCACCTGCAGGCTCTCTTTGAGCTGGTCGGCCTGGTCGCCCAGGCGCTTCAGGTCCTCGGTGATGGATTTCAGGCGCAGCCATTCGGTCTCGGCCTGATCATCCGCCTCGATCGCCACCGCATCATCACCCTGGCCGTACAGCCGCATCACGTCGGTCGCCGTGGTGGGTTCGGGCGGATCCAGACGCTGGACACGCTCCCAGAACTCGACCTCCTTGGCGCGGATGCCGGCGATGGTCGGCTCGTCCCGGCGTACCTCGTAGATGCGGAAATCGTCGGCGCCGATCAGCACGCCGAAGATGCACCGCCCGCGCCCGGTGACCATCAGTCCGTGCATGGCCTGAGCGGCGTAGTGCAGCGGCACTTCGTCCGATTGCTGCTCGCCCCATTCCTTGGCCTTGAAAGGCGAGACTGTCTTGATCTCGACGTTGTCGCCGGCCGAGGTCTCGGCATCGATCTCAGCGGCAAGGAAGCCGTGCTCGGGGTCGATGTAGCGATTGCCCCGGCCAACGATCTGCAGGCCCGCTTCCTCGGCCAGCAGGTCGATGACATACGGCTCCATCCGCTTGCCACGGGCAAAGAGACGGGCCTTGTTCTGGTCGGGCTGATCGGCGCGCGGCTGTACCTTGTCGAGATACACGTCCAGGGGCGTGCGCCAAGGAGAGATACCCAGGATGCCTGCCACGTCGGAGCCGCCTATTAGCTTTGTCCGGTCGTGATTTTCAGGGGCGATTTTTAGGAGGGACATTGGCATAGTCTCCGAGATTCTTGAGCAGTCCGTCGTACTTGCAATGGCATGAGCGGCACAGTCGTATGTAGTCACTGGGATCGTGATATTTGCCGCTCACATTCGCCCACTCATACTTGCGATCTGTGGATTGCGAACCGCAGTGTTCGCATTTCTGAGGCCGCCCCCTGGTGGCATAAACGCGGTTGTGGGCCGCTTTGTAGGTAACCCGGTCCGCCTTCCATAGACAGTTGTTGGGTCCCCGCTGGTCTCTCTTTGCCGCCACGCGGCGCTCAATGCCACACCTGATCATGAAGAGGCGCAAGGCTCTATCCGTGCATCCAATTTCGACGGCCAACTCCGCTATCGTCATGCCCGATCCATACAAATGCCTGACTAGGCCCTCATTCAGTAAAGGGACGCGCTTGCTTTGTTTCCCGCCCAGGTACTTGGTGCGATCCATGTTGGCGTTGATGGGAGCGTTCACATTGCACCTATCGGGTTGTCGAACACGGCACGCGTGATAGCGGACTGGTCCGAGTTGATGTAGACGCAGCGGCGCTCACCGCCACGCTTGGCAATCCAGGCCTGCCGGCCGCACATGGCTACGGCGACCTTGTCGGCGCGCGAGTCATCGGCATGCAGCGCGACGACGTCGTTGCGGCCGACCTGCATGCCGTAGATGAAGGTGGCCGACGGCACCGCGGCCGCCAGCAGCAAGATGGCAATGGCTTTCATTCGCTGCGCTCCAGGCCGAGGGCGTCTTCGATGTCGCACACCAGTTCCTCGGGCTCCGTCCGGAGCCAGTCACCGATGATTGCGAGGTTGAGCGTGTCGCGGGCGCGCAGCAGGAGCGCGCGCAGGCGGGCGATTTCGACGGTCGGGTCAGCCATGGCGCACCCCCGCATTCCGCACCACCCTCTCCGCGTGCTGCACGGCCAGGCCATACACGGCCTGCGACATCAGCATCGCGGCCCGGGCGAGCACGGCCGGCGATTGCGACAGCGCCGCAGCGAACACGGCGCCGCGTTGGTCGGACGTCAGGATCTGCGTCAGGCGCGACGCGAGGTCCGCCCGGTTCAGGCGTGCGACCTGGCCGGCGACGTCGTAGAAGTCGAAAAACTCGCGCCGGCCCTCGAGCACGGCCTGGATCTGGTCCGAGGCCTCGAGCCGCGCTTCGTCGCACAGGTCGGCCAGGACTTCGGGGTCCAGGCCGGATGGATTGGTGGTGGTCAGCATGGCGGGCCTCAGGCGGTGGCTTTGGCGATGGCGGCGCGGGCTGTGGCGTATGCCGCTTGGCGCTGCGGATGATCCGGAAGGAACATTTCCGCCCTGACTACATCGCGCAGCGCCTCCAGCAGCTCGGGAGCGGCGGCGATGAGGCGGGCGTTGTGCTCCGTCTGCCCGGCCCGGTTGTAGTAGCCGGTGGTGGACGCCACGGGATACTCAAGTCCCTGGGCGTAGACCAGGCCCTGCATGCCGAACTCGTCGCGGAGTTCCCACGGTCCCGGTGTGTGCTTCGCTTCCATTTCCCCATCCTCCTTGCCCTGGTGGGCGGTGGTCCCGTTCGGCTCGCTGATGCGGCGTGGCGGGTTGATGGGGTAAATATTAAGCCCGTCGCTTATTGTTAGTCAAGCGATTCGCTTATTGTGAGTCGAGCGACGGGCTTAGGATAAACCCTTGGGGAATAAAAATGCCCTCCGAAGAGGGCGCACGCGCGGGGGCTACGCCTTCGATCAGGAGGGCGTCGGGTAGAGCTTGTTGTAATAAGTGTTTCGGACGCGTCTCGACAGCATTAAATATGCTGTCCAAATGCCTGCAATCATGACACTTCCCAAGCATTCACCAACGAATGACGGATCAGAGAAGTAACCCTCAAACGACACTCCCAAATAAGCGTTTGCTGACGCAGCATCAAATAGCGTCGCGAATGGGCCGCGTACCCAAAGAGCGGTTAATGCGAGTTGCACCGATGAAGGTTGATGCCTCTTAAGGAGTGCCCAACCCGCCGCGAACGACACAGCGCACACTACCGCCAAGAGTGCCCAGCTAGCAATTTTATAGGTCTGCCAAGCAGCCATTCCGACCAAATTTGGATAGGAACTCTCTGTCGTTTGAATGGCTTCCAATGTTTTCGCGATAGTCTGGATGGGGCCAAACGCAAGAAGTCCAATCGACAGAAGTAACAACCATCCGCCAACCCCTGTCGGCCCGGGATCTCTCTGCTTTTTTGGCGATGCCGCGCGACCAGCGTTGTGCAGATTCAGATTGCCGATGCGGACAAGACCGTCCGAATCGCGGGGGTTACCTGAGAATCCAGCAATAATCCAAGCAATCCCCTGTATAACAGCGAATGCAATCATCCCCGCAACCATCACAACAATGGCGAAGCTTGGTTCCCTCCCGAAGACTACGGCCACACTCAGACAAAGTGTGCCCACCAATGCGATCCATGCAATAACCGAAATCGCGCGGACGATGCGCCTTGCTCCCTCATTTATCACCATATTTTCTGCGTCTCCTGGCGCACTATAGCTTCTTCCCCCGCCAAGCCCATACGACACGCCCAAGCACATGAATGCTCGCGCGCGCGCCGTTCTCAATGCGTTCCGGCGGCCCAAAAAGTTGATTGTCCGATTGGATCATTAGCGCGCCGTCCTGCATTTGGCGCCGCACGCGCTTGATGAATAGGTCGTCTCCTCGAGCTAGCACATACACAGCATCGAGTCGTACTTCATGCACGCCTCGATCCACGAGAATTAGATCTCCATCGGAAAACGTCGGCTCCATTGAATCGCCGTAAGCAGTCAGAACTGCGAGGTTCTCCATTGAGGTAATGCTGGGGAGTGTGGCATGCACCCAAGTACGAGTCACACGCATTGAGTCGACGACTAGATCATATTCAGGCTGCTGGCGCCCATACCCCATGCTGGCGGCGGCATTGGTGATTGGGAGGAAGACGTCATCGGCGAGATCCGTGCGGGGCGCCACCTCGGCAGGCGTCTCGTTTATATGGTCGCGGTCCATCCAACCAGGAGATTTCCCTGTCCCGTCCTCAAGTTTCCTGGCAGCTCTTGCGCCCAAATTTCGAGGGCGCCCCGTTTTCTGGTCAACCGCGCGGCTTCTGATCTGACTAAGGTACACCGCAGATAGTCCGCAGCGATCTGCCAGCGCTTCGGCGGTTCCGGCCTCGGTCACGAGCGTTTCCAAATTTTCAAGGCGAATTTCTTCTACAGGTCTCATTTGGTCATTGGAAAGCAACCCGCTTAACTTCCGCCATGAGCGAATCGCTTGCGAATAATTAAGCGATGGGCTTAAACTGTCGCTCATGAAGCTAATCGACTACGTGAATCAGGGCCGAGGCATGCGAACCAAGCTGGCTACCAGCCTTGGCGTACCGCAGATCCTCATCAGCCAATGGGCGCTCGAGCAACGGCGCGTGCCGGCCGAGCGATGTCCGACCATTGAAAGGGCGACAGACGGCGCCGTTCGCTGCGAGGACCTCCGCCCCGACGTAGATTGGGCGTACCTGCGCCAGTCCGCTGCTCCCACCCCCGAGCCCACCCCCGCTGGGGAGACGAGCCATGCGTGATCTGGACATCGCTGCCATCGAACGCCTGTTTGGCGATGAGCACCCCGGCGTACTGCGCGACACCCTGGTTGACATGGTGCGCGTGGGGACGCTGCCCGGTA
>NZ_BAAAEN010000038.1:0-36900 GCF_039523035.1 Pigmentiphaga daeguensis
CTTGGTCATCTCTCTGGTTCCTTTACCGGCATTATCGCCGGATCAGGCCCAGAGCTCTCCACTTATCGGACTGTCTGAATTTCCGCCGCCACCTCTAAGCGCAAGATGTGGAACGAGATGCGGATGAATCCGACGGATCTCGCAGATCTGTCTGCCGCCACGCTGACCTATCTGGCCAACGGCGTCACCCCCGCCGGCAATTGGACGGCGCTGTTCCGACCGGGTGAGCGCGTGCGGCTGCGCATGGTCAACGGTGCGGGCAACACCTTCTACGACGTACGCATTCCAGGACTGAAACTCACGGTGGTGCACGTCGATGGTGTTGACGTGGAGCCGGTGACCGTCGATGAGTTCCGATTCGGTCCTGGCGAAACCGTCGACGTGATCGTCCAGCCACGGGATGACGCTTACACGATCTTCGCCCAGGCGATGGACCGGACAGGCTACGCGCGTGCCACGCTGGCCGTGCGTGAAGGTCTTCAAGCTCCCGTGCCTGCCCTCGATCCGGTCGAATGGCTGACCATGAACGACATGATGGGCGGCATGATGGGGGGCATGGACCATGGCGGGTCCGGCCAGGCCATGGAGATGACCGGGATGACGGGCATGACGGGCATGACCGGGATGACCGGGATGGGCTCGGGTTCGATGTCCGGGATGGATCATGGGGCGATGGCAGGCATGAATCACGGCGCCATGAACCACGGTGGCATGGCGATGGATCACAGCCAACACGCCGCGGCGGCGGGGGGACTGGCCGTGCCCAGCACTACTGCTCGCCACGCTCGCACCGAGTATGGTGCCAGCACGGACATGCGCGTTGACATGGCGCGCACCAACCTCGATGACCCCGGCATCGGACTGCGCAACAACGGTCGGCGCGTGTTGACCCTCGCGGATCTGCATACCCCGTCGGGGCCGCTGGACAAGAGAGGCCCCGGCCGGGAGGTCGAACTGCACCTCACGGGCAACATGGAACGCTACGCATGGTCCCTGGACGGGCTGGAGTTCGGAAAGTCCACGCCGGTGCACTTCAAACACGGCGAGCGGCTGCGGGTCATTCTGCACAACGACACCATGATGACCCATCCCATGCACCTGCACGGCATGTGGAGCGAGCTGGAAAGCCCCGACGGTCGCTTCCTTGCGCGCCGCCACACCCTGCCGGTGCAGCCGGCACAACGCATCAGCTTCCTGGTGACAGCCGACGCGCTCGGCCGCTGGGCGTGGCACTGCCACCTGATGTTCCACATGGATGCCGGCATGTTCCGCGAAGTCGTGGTGTCTTGAACCCAGCGCACAAGGAAGACCAAGAATGTCCAAAGCACTCCCCACTCGCGCACTGGCCACGACGCTTCTGGCCCTGGTAAGCGTCGCCGCCCAGGCACAAGCACAGAACGACCATGCAGCGCACGGCCAGGCCGACGCTCAAACGGCCGCGCCATCCACTCAGACCGTGGCTCCTGCCGCCGACCCGCACGCGGGTCACGCGACGTCGGCGAGCGGCTCGACCGCGGCCCCGGCCATGGATCACGGCAACATGCAGATGCAGGGCGGGTCGGCGCCTCCTGACGCCCGCGATCCGCATGGCTACTCCAATGGCCTGACATTGGGATCGGGCGACTACGCCGTACCCGGTGTGCCGCGGCTGATGCTGGCCGACGAACACAGGTTCTTTTCGTTGCGCGGCGAAACTCTGGAACGCCGCTTCACGCGCAAAGGAGACGACTCCACGGCCTACGACCTCCAGGCGTGGTATGGGACGACCTACAACAAGGCCGTCGTGAAGGCCGAAGGCGATATCGCCAAAGGAAAGCTCGAAGAATCGCGTACCGAGCTTCTCTGGGGGCACGCCGTCGCACCGTACTGGGACACCCAGCTCGGCGTTCGGGTGGATAACGGGGAAGGCCCGAGCCGTCAATGGTTGGCTTTCGGCATCCAGGGCCTCGCCCCCTACTGGTTCGAGCTGGAGGCGACGGGCTACGTGGGAAGTGGTGGACGTACGGCGCTGCGTGTCGAAGGCAGCTACGAGCTGCTGCTGACCCAGCGACTGATTCTGGAGCCTCGCGCCGAGTTGCAGTTTTATGGCAAGGACGACCCGGAACGCGGTATCGGCAAGGGCCTGGCCGAAGCGTCTGCTGGCTTGCGCCTGCGCTATGAATTCAGTCGCCAGTTCGCCCCCTATATCGGCGTGGAACGGGCGGGCAGCTTCGGACGCACCGCGGACTATGTGCGTGCCGAAGGCGGCCGTGCGCAGCAGACGCGCTGGGTGGCTGGCGTGCGATTCTGGTTCTAGAACCTAGCGGGTTTGATCATCTGATGAGAGGCGATCCATGAACATGCACTACGACAGAAGCCAGGGCAAAGTGCCGAGACGCCAGGCATTGATCGCTGGCTTGTTGGTGATGGCACTCGCAGGACCGAGCCTGGCGCAGAGCCGACCGATTGCCAAGGTCTGGAAGGACCCGAGCTGCGGATGCTGCAAGGACTGGGTCTCACACCTGCAAGGCGCAGGCTTCGATGTGCAGGTTCTCGACACCGGGAACACCGCAGCGCGCACGCGGCTGGGCATCCCGCAGAAGTACGGTTCTTGCCACACGGCGCAGATCGGCGGCTATGCCATCGAGGGTCATGTGCCTGCCTCGGACATTCAACGCTTGCTGCGCGAAGCCCCGCAGGCCATCGGCCTCGCGGCGCCCGGCATGCCGGTCGGTTCGCCCGGCATGGATGGTCCGGCCTATGGTGGACGCAAGGACGCCTACGACGTGCTGCTGATTGGGAAAAACGGTAGCAGCACGGTCTATCAGTCGCATCGCTGACCATCCATCAACCCTTCTCCGTGGAGATATGCCATGCAGCATCAGCACACACAGACCCCCAGCGATCGCCCCCGGTTCTGGCGATCGCGCTACGGCGTGGCGTTCCTCATCATCGCCGCTGTCGCCGCGTATTTCCTGCTCAAGGAGCATACGGCACATGTTGCCGGCTATCTCCCCTTCCTGCTGCTGGCGGCTTGTCCGCTGATGCACCTGTTCATGCACCGTGGTCACGGCCACGGCGGACACGATCATGCCGCGCGTCAGGGTAAGGAAGGTGCCGCAGCCTCCAAGGAGCAGAAGCAATGAGTCGAGGCACTCGCACCGTGCGAGCACGCGACGCCGCGCTTGTCTCCTTGCGCGCCTGCGGCCTGCTGCGATCACCAGACACCAAAGGTTAACGGCGGAGGGCACTTGTCACTATGAATTCACCCAGCAAGTCTTCAGGACATGAGCACGCAGGCATGGCGGCGGGTGCCACAACGTCCGGCCCGCATACGCACCACCATCACGCCAGCCATGCTGGAAGTGACGACGCGGGCGGGTCCTCAAGCCACACGCAGCCCGATGCCGCGACGCGAGATCCGGTGTGTGGCATGGCGGTCACGGCGGCGTCGGAGCACCGTTCCACGCACTTGGGGAACACGTACTTGTTTTGCAGCACCGGATGCAAGGCCAAATTCGACGCCGATCCGGCGCGATATGCCAGCGGTGACGCGGGCATAGGCACAGGCAGCGGCCATGCACCGCATCACCATGCCAGCACCGCAGTTTCACCGGCCCCGGCGGCATCGCCAACCGCGCCCGGAACCATCTACACCTGCCCGATGCACCCGGAGATCCGCCAGGATCATCCGGGAACCTGCCCCAAGTGCGGGATGACGCTGGAGCCTCTGCTGCCCGACCTCGATGACGACAACCCGGAGTTGCGTGACTTCTCGCGTCGCTTCTGGTGGACCTTGCCGCTGACGCTCGTGGTCTTGGCGCTGGCGATGCTGGGCGAGCGGCTGCACCTGATGGACATGGCTACACAGAGCTGGGTCGAGTTGGTGCTGTCGTTGCCGATCGTGCTGTGGGCCGGCTGGCCCTTCTTCTCCCGCGGCTGGCTGTCCGTGGTCAACCGCAGCCCGAACATGTGGACACTGATCGGCCTGGGAACGGGTGCGGCATTCATCTACAGCGTTGTGGCAACCGTTGCGCCGGAAGTGTTTCCAGCTTCCTTCATGTCCATGGGACGGGTCGGCGTGTATTTCGAGGCCGCCGCCGTCATCATCTCGCTGACACTGCTCGGCCAGGTGCTGGAACTCAAGGCCCGCTCCCAGACTTCGGCAGCCATCAAGTCGCTGCTGGGGCTGGCACCCAAGACGGCGCGGCGCATCAATGCGGACGGCAGCGAGGAAGACGTGCCACTCAGCCATGTGCACGTCGGCGACCTGCTGCGCATCCGACCCGGCGAGAAGGTGCCGGTGGATGGCATCGTGCACGAGGGCAGCAGCTCGATTGACGAATCCATGCTGACCGGCGAACCGCTGCCCGTCAGCAAGCGCGTGGGCGACAAGGTCATCGGGGCCACACTCAACACCAGCGGCGCGCTGGTCATGCGTTCGGAGCGGATCGGCTCGGACACCGTTCTATCGCAGATCGTCCAGATGGTCGCCCAGGCGCAGCGTTCCAAGGCACCGATGCAACGCATGGCCGATGTCGTTGCCGGCTACTTCGTGATGGCCGTCGTCGCCATTGCGGTAACGACGCTCCTTGTATGGGGATTCTTCGGGCCACAGCCCACCTGGGTCTATGGACTGATCAATGCGGTGGCCGTCCTGATCATCGCCTGCCCGTGCGCGCTGGGTCTGGCCACGCCGATGTCGATCATGGTCGCAACGGGCCGTGGCGCCACGCAGGGCGTGCTGTTCCGCGATGCCGCGGCGATCGAGAATCTTCGCAAGGTCGATACCCTCGTCATCGACAAGACAGGAACCCTGACCGAAGGCCGACCTGCTTTCGATCAGGTCGTCGCAGCCCCCGGCTTTACGAACGATGAGGTGCTGCGTCTTGCGGCCAGCCTGGACCAGGGCAGTGAACACCCCCTGGCCGACGCCATCGTGCAGGCCGCGCGTGCCCAGGGCCTCCAACTCGTGAAGCCTCAGAGCTTTGAATCGGGAACCGGCATCGGCGTGCGCGGAAAGGTTGAGCACCGGCAACTGGCGTTGGGCAACACAGTGCTGATGGAACAGTCTGGCGTATCGGTGGAACCGCTCGTACCCCAGGCCGAAGCTCTGCGCGGCGAAGGGGCCAGCGTCATGTACCTGGCGGTGGACGGGCAGCTCGCGGGCTTGCTCGCCGTGTCCGATCCGGTCAAGGGCAGCACCCCCGAGGCCCTGGCCGCGTTGAAGGCTGCGGGCCTGCGGGTCATCATGGCCACCGGGGACGGGCAGACCACCGCCAAAGCCGTCGGTGCACGCCTAGGCATCGACGAGGTGCATGGTGAGGTCAAGCCGGCGGACAAGCTCATGTTGATCGAGCGACTGCAGAAAGAAGGACGCATCGTCGCCATGGCCGGAGACGGCATCAACGACGCGCCGGCCTTGGCGAAGGCAGACGTGGGCATCGCCATGGGAACGGGAACCGACGTGGCGATGAACAGCGCCCAGGTCACGCTGGTCAAGGGTGACCTGCGTGGCATCGCTGTCGCTCGCACGCTCTCGGTGAGTACCGTGCGCAACATGAAGCAGAACCTCATGTTCGCCTTCCTCTACAACGCGCTGGGCATCCCCATCGCCGCCGGGGTTCTCTATCCCCTCACGGGCTGGCTGCTGTCGCCGCTGATCGCAGCATTGGCGATGAGCCTGAGTTCGGCGTCGGTCGTTGGCAACGCCTTGCGCCTGAGAGCGAGCCGACTGTGACCGGATTTTCTTTCTGAAACTACAGGAGCCTGCTATCGCCCAGCAAACCGTTTCTTTCGTTCCACGCCGTTGCAAAGGTGCAAGCCTTATCTCGGCATTTCGTTCTTAAACCACACCTCACACATCCAGGTAGAAACTTCTATGACCCGTTCACATTTCATCGCCAAGCTCGTCGCGCCGATCGCTGCTGGTCTGTTCGCCACCGCCGCATTCGCGCATCCTTCGCTGGTGTCTTCAACGCCGGCCGACAAGTCGCAGGTTTCTGCGCCAGCCACCATCGAACTGAAGTTCTCCGAGACGCTGGTGCCGCAGTTCTCCGCCGCGAGCCTTGTCATGACTGGCATGCCGGGAATGGCGAGCCATGGCCCGATGAAGATCAACGCCAGCGTCGCGGCTGCCGGCGACGGCAAGACCATGGTCATCACGCCGGCACAGGCGCTCCAGCCCGGTGACTATCGCGTCGAATGGCGTGCCGTCTCCTCGGACACGCATCCGATCACGGGTAACGTCACCTTCAAGGTGAAGTAAGCCCATGGCCGGGGATTGGTTGACCATCGTCCTGCGCCTGGCGCTGTATCTGGACCTGGCGGCGGCGTTTGGCGTCGCCATGTTCGGTCTCTATGCTTTGGGCAACGACGAGCGATCCTCGACGATCTCGCGCCGCTATCGCGTCCTCATTGGCGCATCCGCTGCCATCGGCATTGCCCTGTCGATGTGGGGCATGACGGTCATGGCCAAGGCCATGTCCGGTGCCCAGAGCTACGCGGAGCTGTCAACGCACGTCTTCGACATGCTCATTACGGGCACGCACATGGGCATCGCCTGGTGCATTCGCATCCTCGCGCTGTTGGTGTGTGTGCTCGTCGCAATGTTGAAATTGAACGCTACCTTGCGATTTGCAGTGATGGCGCTCTCCACCGGCGTGGCGCTGGCGACCCTTGCGTGGGCAGGCCACGGCGCGATGGACGACGGCGTTCGCGGCTACATCCATCTTGCGTCGGATATCACGCACCTCTGGGCAGCGGGCGCTTGGGTGGGCGCATTGGTGGCGTTCTTGATGCTGGCATCCCACAAGCAGGATGTCGCGCAAGACCCGGTAGCGGTCCTCAGTCGGACGTCGAATGGCTTTACTCGCATAGGTACAGCGATCGTGGCTGCACTCGTCGTGAGTGGAATTCTCAATTACCTGTTGATCGCCGGACCATCGTTTGATCCGCTCATCTCGACGCTGTATGGCCGGCTGCTGATGGTAAAGCTCTTGCTTTTCGCAGGCATGCTGGCGTTGGCTGCTGCCAATCGGTATCGGTTGAGCCCGAGCCTGGAGGCTGCTTTGAAGGCAGGCAATCGCGCACAGGCAGTCATCAAGCTTAGACAGAGTCTGTTCACGGAGGCGACCTTGGCCGTTTTGGTTCTGGCGAGCGTTGCATGGCTTGGCATCTTGTCTCCCACTGGAACCTAGTCCTTCATGGGCGGCAGATGACAGCACATGAATTGAATGTAATGCACGGGTAAGCGCTCTGTAGACCGCCTGCTTCTACATTTAACGACGCGGCGCAAGTTGTCGTCGTTTTTACAAAGGAGTCGATCATGAAATCGCAAATTGTCATTGCCGCCCTGTTGAGCGCTCTCTCCGTGCCAGCCTTCGCCGGTCATGCAGCAGCCCAAGCAGCCAAGGAAATGGTTCCCTTGGCTGACGGGGGAACGCTGTACATCTTCAAGGACGGAAAGATGGCACAGGAAAGCCGCTTCGGGCGCGCCGTCTATCTCAATGTCGGAGCTTCGGTGTCGACGAAGGATGGGCGCAACATCGCGATCACCAGCAATGAAGTCGCTCGCCTCGGGTCGCTGCTACAAAAAGAGCACGGCGGATGACGCCGCGGGTGTGCGGTGCTTTTCAAAGCTTCTGCACAGTGTGACAGAGACGCGCGCCCCGATTGGGCGCGCGCGCTTGGGACGCGTCACGAGCAACCACGAGCGCTCAAGGTGCCAGTTTTTGCGATGTCAAGCGCATCAACTTCCCTGAAATGGATCCAGCCTCCCCGTCCACCGTGATTCGTCCACGGGACATCTGGCGCGAATGAGGACTTGCGAGGAGCCCGATTTATGGAGTTGCGTCATCTACGATGCTTTGTCGTCTTGGCAGAGGAGTTGCATTTCACGCGGGCGGCCGAGAGGCTGCATATAGAGCAACCCCCCTTGTCTCGCGCGATCAAGGAATTGGAAGATGAGCTTGGGGTCACGCTGTTTGACCGCGACCGCAGGGGCACACGGCTGACCGTGGCGGGGGCGGCATTCTTGCAGGACACCCGCCGACTCTTCACTGTCCTGGAGCAAGCGCGTGAAAATGCCAGAGCCATTGCCGCGGGCCTGAGGGGCAGCCTGCGCATTGCAATTTCCGATGGTGCGATGGACCCACGACTATCGGCGTTCCTAGCTCGTTGCCGCGCGGAAGAGCCCGAGGTCGAGATACGTCTCTCCGAGGTACCGCTGACCGAGCAGATACGGGGCCTACGGTCTGGCGACTTCACGATCGGATTTGCACACGCGGCGGATGTTGGCGAAGGCATCGTGGCTGAACCGATCTGGCGAGACCCGATTGTGATCGCCATGCCAGCGCGGCACTCGCTTCTTGCGCACAAGCAAGTTCCGCTGAACGAACTTCAGGGTCACCCACTGGTTCTGTGCGACAAACTGGCCTGCGAAGGCTACTGCCGAGAACTAAATCGGCTGCTACAGGTTCTGGAACACAGACTCAACGTTGTCGAAGAAGTGTCGTCGCTGGACATGATGCTAACGCTCGTCGGCGCAGGCTATGGGATTGGTTTCATGACGGCGACCAAGATTCCCATCAGCCAGAGGCCGGACGTGGTGATTCGCCCTCTGGCGCAGGACACGGCGGTAATCACAACCTATCTGCTTCGGCCAGAAAGCAGCAACTCATCGGTTTCGCTGGATCGCTTCATCGAACGTCTGCGAGGACCTCCGGGTGACTAAAGCGTCAATGCCTATCTGAATCGTGCGCCGCGGCACGAAGATTGCGTTCGGCTGCGCTGACGAGTTCCGCAGCACTGAGCTTGAGTCCGGCGGCGATTCTTAAGATCAGAGCGAGAGTGGGCATGTGCTCCCCACGCTCTATTTTGCCCATGTGCGATCGCTCGATCCCTGCTTTCGCAGCCAGTTCTTCCTGAGCAACACCTTGCGTCAGGCGGGCGACACGAACGGCCGCTCCGAATGCCAACGCTGGCTCGGCGTCGAAAGTGGTAGTTCCTGGGGGACGGCCTCGTCGGACAGTTCGCTTCTCCATCCTTGGAAGCGTCGAACAGTCCAAACAATTTAACCACGTTAAGTTTAACTCAAACTAGCTATCATGAAGACTTTCCATCCTTGTCTTATCGCTTCTTGGGGCCTCTCATGCACGACGCCACCAGCCCACGCCCACAGCTCAGGCTCGCCATAGCGCCTGGTGTGGCCTCTTCGTACCTAGCTGCATTGCTTGCCCTGCAGCGCGCGGAGGAGCCCGAAGTTTCTATGGAATTTAATGAGGTTACGGCGAGCGATCTCATTACGGGCCTCTACAAACGGCGCTTCGACGTCGTGACCTGCCCCCCGTTTTCCGGGCCAACCTGATCTTAGTAGAGTCCGTCTCACAAGAGGACGGACATGAAGAAGCGATACACCGAAGAGCAGATCATCGGCTTCCTGAAGCAGGCGGCCGCCGGCACGCCGGTCAAGGAGCTTTGCCGCAAGCACGGCTTCAGTGACGCGTCGTTCTACCTGTGGCGGCGCAAGTTCGGCGGCATGGATGTGCCCGACGCCAAGCGCCTGAAGGCACTGGAAGCGGAGAACGCGCGGCTCAAAAAGCTGTTGGCCGAGTCGATGTTGGACAACGAAGCGCTGAGGATCGTGGCGCGGGGAAAATACTGAGCCCGCCGACGCGACGGGCTGCCGTCGCGGACGTGCGGGCGAAGCTGGGCCTGTCGGAGCGGCGGGCCTGCCGGGCACTGGGCTTGTCACGCAGCGTGTTGCACTACCAGCCGCGCATGGCGAACGCGCCGTTGCAGGCCAGGCTCGTTGCGTTGGCGGGCGAACGTCGCCGGTTCGGCTACCGACGGCTGCACATCCTGCTGGAACGGGAGGGCTGGATCGCCAACCACAAGCGAATCTACCGGCTGTACCGCAACGCTGGCCTGGCGGTGCGCAAGCGCCGCAAGCGCGATCGCGTGGCCGTCGAGCGCCGTCCGCTGCAGCTGCCGTCGGGGCCCAACCACACCTGGTCGATGGACTTCGTCTTCGACGCCCTGGCCAACGGGCGCCCGATCAAGTGCCTGACGGTGGTGGACGATTGCACCAAGGAAGCGGTGGAAATCGCCGTCGGCCGGAGGATAAATGGCCAGAACGTGGCCGACATCCTGGATGCGGTATGCCGTTTCCGCGGCTACCCCGCGGCGATCAGGACCGACCAGGGACCCGAGTTTACCGGCCGGGCGCTGGACCAGTGGGCGACCGCCAACGGCGTGACGCTTGTGCTGACCCAGCCAGGGAAACCCACGCAGAACGCCTATGTGGAGAGCTTCAACGGCAAGTTCCGGGACGAATGCTTGAACGAAAACTGGTTTATCTCGCTCGAGCACGCACGGGCGGTAATCGCCATCTGGCGCAAGGACTACAACGAGGTGCGTCCGCACAGCTCACTGCCCAAATGCACGCCTGCCGAGTTCGCCGCCGCGCTGCGCAACGAAGGTGCCTTGACTGGTTCGACCGCTGATCGAAACCTGACCCACCGGAGCGGTATGCTCCCCAACCTGGACTCTACTAAGTAGCTAGTGGCCCTGAGAAAGGGGGCAGGTCACGGAATCTGCACGCGCCCAATAGCCGATGGCCCCTACGAGGTCATTACGCACCTGCAGCGACTCTCGGGACAGACGAATCTTGTAGCTGATCGATTTGAGCTTAGAGCCTTGCGAGTTGCCGAGGCGCGTAAAGCATGACAACCACGTGCGGTGCCCGCCCTTGCCGGTGGATTTGCAGCGGGTGCCGGTTCGGGCCAAGGCGCCGTCCAGACGCATCAATTCATCCTGGAAACTGACCTTGATCAATTCAACTCCCTACAACTTCCAATAGTATGTCCGCATGATCGGCTTAAGGCGCCTTCTCGCAAGATGGAGCCGCTGGATTACCAGCGGCCTAGTCGTAACCTTGCTTTTCTCGCAGGTTGCGATGGCGATGTACGTCTGTCCCAAGCCAGACCCGAGGGCATCTGTGGAAACCACGCAAATGCGTGCCACGATCTCGATGCAGCAGGCTGACAAGTTGCCAATGTCGGATTGCACCGGCATGCCTGATTCCATGGACAGCGAAGCGCCACAGTTGTGCCACGCTCATTGCAGTGGCGATCGGGAGTCGGCGCTTTCATGGCAGGGGCTGGACATTCAGTTTCTCGCGGCGCACGTGATGTGGCTCGCCAACTCGCTGCCCGGGTTGGTTCTCGACCGGGTAGCCCTCAGAGCGTGTTCAAAGTCTTTTGAGCAAGAGCACCAAGAATGCCAAGTGGACGAACTGCAGGCTGGTGTTGAGCCATCGCTCGCAGTTCTTCCACAGCCTCCTGTTCTTGTCCAGCCAGGCAAAGCTGCGTTCCACGACCCAGCGCTTGGGCATCACTTTGAAAGTGTGAAGCTCGCTTCTCTTGGCGATCTGCACCGTCACATGCCCTCCCAGAATCTGCTGCACGCCTTGCGCGAACGGCCGACCGATGTAGCCTGCATCGCACAGCAGGCTTTGTAGCCGGCTCAACCGGGGCTTGCAGCGCTGTAGCGCCTGCAGTGCGCCTTTGCGGTCCGTCACCTCGGCCGTGGTCACCGCTATCGCATGCGGCAATCCCTGGGTGTCCACCGCGATGTGGCGCTTGATGCCCGAGACCTTCTTGCCTGCGTCATAGCCCTTCAAGCCCGCCGTGTCCGTGTTCTTCACGCTCTGCGCGTCCACGATCAAGAGCGTGCTGCAGGCGTTGCGCCCCAGTTTCTCGCGGGCCGCGCCAACCTGATTTTTTTAATGCCTGCTCCAGCAGGCTGCCACCCTCGCGTGGCTCGCTCCAGATGGCAAAGTACGAGTGCACGGTGCGCCATTTGGGAAAGTCGCTGGGCAGTGCCCGCCACTGACAGCCCGTGCGCAGCAGGTACAGCACGGCGCAGAACACCTCGTACAGCTCCACTTTGCGTGGGGCAGTCTTTCTGCGCGCACTCTCCAGCAATGGCCGGATCACCTCGAACTGCTCGCGCTTGATGTCGCTGGGGTAGCCTTTTCTCACCCAGCGAGCTTCTCACATCAAGAGGGCGAGACTTTGAACACGTTCTCAGGCGGCACGTTACCTACATTCCTCCCAATCCCCGCGCGGGCTTTCCGCCGATCTACCTCACGTTCCAAGTCCTGCGGAATTGATTTATGTGTCCGTGCTCGCCGCGCACCGATGCGGCAGACCACGTGATTTCGTGAATACCAATTCCGAGGACAACCATGTTTACTCCCTTTTTTGGCGCCCCCGAGGGGCGCCCGTCGGCGTACGGCCGAGGCACAACGCCGGCCTCGATGCGAGTGCATCGTCTGAAAGCTATCAGCATCGCGTTGGCGGGCAGTGCGCTTGTCTCGCCTGTAGCCTACGCCCTCGATTTTGCTGAGGCACGCCTTATCGCGGAGCAGCAGAGCCCACGCATAAGCGCGCAGCAGTTGCAGGTTAACGTCGCCGAATCCGTGCAGAAGGCAGCAGGCTCGCTGCCCGACCCCAAGCTCTCGCTCGGCATCGAAAACTACCCCATCAGCGGCATGGATCGCTGGAGCATGACGCGCGAATCCATGACGATGCAGCGCTTGGCGCTCATGCAGGAAGTGCCCAACAGGGCCAAGCGCGACGCCCAGGTCGCCAGCGCGCAGGCGCGTGTGGATCGAGAACGCGCGGCGCTGGTTTTGCAGCGATTGCAGATCCGCCAGGAACTCAGCCTGGCGTGGATCGCCGCGCAGGCGGTGGAGCAACGGGAGATACTGCTGACGGAACTGCTCGCGGAGAACCAGCGCCTGCAAGACAGTCTCCCCGCTCGCGTCGCCGGCGGCACCGCCCAGGCTGGCGATCTGTTGGTCGCGGAACAGGAGGCGCTGACACTCACGGACCGCCGTGACGATCTACAGCGGGACCGGGCCAAGGCCAGGGCCGCGTTGCGGCGCTGGGTGGGCTCCAGGGCCGACGAAGCACTGCAAGGCGATCCAGGCCCGCTCACTCGCCCCGTCGCGCAACTGCGCACAGAACTGGCGAATCACGCGGAGCTTGAACTCTATCCGGCGATGCAAAGCATGGCCCGGGCCGAGTCCCGCGAAGCCCAATCAGAGACCCGCGGCGATTGGGCCTGGGAGATAGCCTATAGCCGGCGTGATCGCCGATGGGGCGACATGGTGTCATTTCAGGTGACATTCGATCTGCCTTGGCAGAAGGATCGACGCCAAGTGCCCATGATCGAGGCAAAACGGCACGAGTTGGAACGTCTGGACGCCGAACGCGAAGACGTGGCGCGGCGGCATTTGCAGGAGCTGGACGACAGCGCCGCCGAACTCCAAGCGTTGAACAGCCAGATCGACCGCCTGCAGACCGCCGGCTTGCAACTGGTACGGAACCGAGCGGCGCTTGCATTGAGCAACTACCGATCCGCCAAGGGGGACCTGAGCGCTGTGCTCAGTGCACGCGCCCAGGTGCTGGAGACGCGCATGCGTCTGATCGACCTTGGAGCGCAGCGCGACAGCCTCGTCGCCCGACTGAACAGCCTGATCGCGGACTGAGTGGAGACCCTCGCCATGAATACCTCTTCGAGAAACATCCTTGCCGGCTTGACGCTGGTTGCTGCCGGTATTGCCGTTGGATGGGGCGTCGCCCAATGGCGCGCCGGCCACCTCAGCGGCTCCCCCGCTGCCAACGTCTGTTGGCGCGCACTTAAAACTGACCCAGGCTGCGCGTTGAACTTTGACCCACCCGGTGTACGGGGCTGAGGGTATCAGTTGGTGGTCTGGGTGGTGGCCTCCTTTGCCCTGATTCTGGCTTTGGTCTTGTTGGCGGCGGTGCTGTTGCGCAGCCGCCAGGAGTCGTTGCCGGTCTCCAGGATGTGGCAGTGGTGGGTGATGCGATCCAGCAGCGCGGTGGTCATCTTGGCGTCGCCGAACACCTGACCCCATTCGGAGAAGGCCAAGTTGGTGGTGATGGCGAGGCTGGTGCGCTCGTAGAGCTTGCTGATCAGGTGGAACAGCAGCGCGCCGCCTGAGGGGGTGAACGGCAGGTAGCCCAGTTCATCGAGGATGACCAGGTCGGCATAGGTCAGGCGCAGGGCGATCTGCCCGGCCTTGCCCTGGGCCTGTTCCTTCTCCAGCGCATTGACCAGTTCGATGGTGGAGAAGAAGCGCACGCGCAGGCGATGCTGGCGCACGGCCTGGATGCCGATGGCGGTGGCCAGGTGGGTCTTGCCGGTGCCCGGTCCACCGACAAGGACGACGTTCTCGGGGGTGTGGATGAAGTCACCCTGGTGGAGTCGTTCGACCAGTGCGCGATCAACGGGACTGGCCGCGAAGTCGAACCCGAGCAGGTCACGATGGACGGGGAAACGTGCGGCCTTCATCTGGTTGGCCTGGGCACGAACCTGCCGTTCGGCGGACTCGGCCTGCAGCAGTTCGGCCATCCAGTGTTCGGGCTCCATGGTGTGCAGGCGCATCTTGGCCAGCAGTTCGGGCCACTGGCTGGCCATGCCGTGCAGCTTGAGCTGCTGCATGCGCAGCGGCAGGTCAGGCGTCGACATGATCTGCCTCCCGCAGGGCGTCGTAGCGGGCCGGATCGGACACCGGCGGATGACGCAGCGTCACTCGCGAGGCGACCGTCTCGATCGTGCGGTCCGGATGCTGCAATCGCCCCAGCACGTTGAGCACGTGGTCGGCGCGCACCAGGCCGGACTCGAGTGCCAGTTCCACCGCCACCAGTACCGCTTCGAGCCCGTGCACGGGTACGGCGGCCAGCACCTGGGCCATGGCGCGGTCGCCGTGAGGCTGGCGCAGCAACACCTGCTGCAGCTTGCGCAGCGGATCGGGCATGGACAGGAACGGCGCGCCGTCACGCAGTGCCCCCGGCTTGCGCTGGACCAGGGCGATGTAGTGCTGCCAGTCGTAGTGGACCCGATCACGCTCGAAGCTGCGCCGGTGGCGGGCGACCTCGGCCTCGCCGACCACCACGGCCAGTTCGAAGGGATACACGCGCAGGCTGGCGACGGCGTGGGCGTGTTCGCACGGCACGCTGTAGCGGTTGCGCTGGAAGCTGACCAGCGCGGTCGAACTGACCCGCACCGGCCGCTCGATGTAGCCGTCGAAGGGCGCGGGCATCGGCATCAGGTGGGGCTGTTCGTCCTCCAGAGCTTCGGCCACGGTGATGTCGGAGGCATCCGGATGCGCCTGCATCGGCCAAGCGGCGCGGCACTCGCTGGCGAGCCAGGCGTTGAGGGTGTCCAGATCTGGCCAGTGGCGGGCCCCGGCCTCGATCCAGATCTGTCGGCGCCGGTCCTGCACGTTCTTCTCGACCCGCCCCTTCTCCCAACCCGCGGCGCGGTTGCAGAACTCCGCGGCGAACAGGTAGTGGCTGGTCATGGCGTGGAAGCGGGCGTTGACCCGCCGTTCCCGGTGCTGGCCGATCCCGTCCACCGCCGTCTTCATGTTGTCGTAGATGCCGCGGCGCGGCACGCCACCGAAGGCGGTAAACGCCTGGGTATGAGCATCGAACAGCATCTCGTGGCTCTGGGTGGGATAGGCCACCAACCAGAAGGCGCGGCTGCAGGCCAGCTTCACGTGGGCGAGATCCAGCGGCATCTTGGCGTGGCTGCCGACGAAGGCGTACTCGCGGCTCCAGTCGAACTGGAAGGCTTCACCCGGAGGAAAGTGCAACGGCACGAAGGCCGGGCGGCGGCTGGCGCCGCCGGCCGCCTTCCACTGGCGGATGAAGGCCGTCACCCGGGTGTAGGTGCCCGGATAGCCGATCGCCTGCAACTGCGAGAACAGCACCTTGGCGGTGCGTTGTTCCCGCCGGGGACGATGGCTGTCGGCACGCAGCCACGTCTCCAACTGGGACCGGTAGGGATCGAGCCGGGAGGGCGAGGCTCGCCTGGGATAGACCGGCTCGGACTGGCCGCTGCGCAGCCATCGCCGGATGGTATTGCGGGATAGGCCCGTGCGCTTGGCGATCTCGCGCAGCGGCAGGCCATCGCGGAAATGCATCCGCCGGATCTTGGCCAACATGACCATGGTGATCACTCCTGAAATCCCCCGAGCAAAAGATGCTCAGGATGTGGGCTTCAGGTGGGTCAGTTTTACCCGCGCATCACCGCCGAAAGTGGGTCAGTTCTGGATGCGCGCCAACAGCGTCAGGCACTTTCGAGCATTGCCGCATCATTTAGCAACCGTTGAATGCGCTGGCGAGTCTCCTCTGGAATACCTTGCACAGACGAGTCAGGTCCGGGCCTGTTTGGCTGCTGCTGGGTGCCCGCGATGACCCGCACGACCATGCCCAAATTTCCTGGTGTCACGATGTCGATGGCTGCGCGATCACCCAGGTCCGGATGTGGGCGGGTCAGCATCCGGTACAGGTCCCACGGATCCGCATGCGGGCACTGGTTCATGAGCACCTGTGCCAGCTTGTGCTTGAGGGGTACCAGCTGCCAGTCGGGCACGCGTTGCCCGCGGTTGCCCAAGCTGATGGACAGCAGCTTGCCCGCCTTCAGCTCGCGGTTGATCTGGTCCTTGGACTTCCCGGCCAACTTGCCGAACAGCGGGACCGGCAGACTGCTCGGCGATTCGTAGATGACCAGCATTTCCTCGCGCTCGCGCTGGATGACAGACACCTCCGGCTCTGGCGCATGCGTCGGGGGCGGTGGTACCTGCGACAGTCGCTGGAATGTGATTCCCCCGTCGTTTGGCGTCACGACGATGGGTTCGGCCACCACAGGCGGAACGGATGCCGCAGAAGCAGCAGCGACGATGGTGTTGGGCTTGTCCTCCTCTGCCATGGCCGGCACGCCCTCGATATGGATCGTGAGGTGCGCGCTGGCCGCTTCCACTTGGCCCTGTTCGAGCAGATCGAGACGATCCGCCCAGTCCTGCATCATCCGGCGGCGCGGCTCAACATACTTGGCGTGGTTGTAGGCCGAACTCACCTTGTTCGGGTCCGAGTGCGAAAGCTGCGCGTCCACCCAAATCTTGGGATAGCCGATCTCGTTGAGCGCCGTCGAGATGGTTCCGCGGATGCCGTGACCGGTCAGTTGATCCTCGTAGCCCATTCGTTTCAAGGCCGCGTTGAGGGTGTTCTCGCTGATGCGCTTCTTGAGTTCGCTGCGGTGCGTGAGCAGATGGACCTGGGCCGGCCTCATCACACCCAACAGGTAGCGCACGATCTCGATGGCCTGCACGGACAACGGCACGATGTAGGGCGGAACGTCCTGCGGGCGCTTGCCGGCCTTGCGCATCTCGTCTTGGAGTTGCTTGACGATCTGCGGCGGGATGATCCACAGGCCACGGTCGAGATCGAACTGGTCCGGGGTCGCCAGCCGCAGCTCGCCGGTACGCACGCCGGTCAGGAACAGCAGCCGGATGCCGAGTTGGGTCTGCCAACCACGAGGGTTGTAGAGCCTGAGCTTGTGCAGGAACTCGGGAAGCTCCGGAAGATGCAGGTAGGGGTTGTGGTTCACCGGGGGCTTGGGCTCGGCCACCACGTCCAGGTCGGAGGCCGGATTGGCTTCCAGCCCCTCCACGATGACGAGGGCATAGCGGAACAACTGCCCCAGCCAGGTGCGGACCTTCTCGGCAGTGGTGAACGCCTTGCGCTCCTCGATCCTCGCCAGGACGCCCAGGAGTTGGGGCCGGCGAATGTCGTAGATCGACATCTGCTTGAGGCTAGGCAGCACGTCCTTGTTGAAGATCCGCAGGATTTGCGACAGCGTGCTGTTCCTGCCCTCCTTGATTTCCTTGCGGCGATGCTCGACCCACGCATCGAAGACGGCCTTGAAGGTGTAGTCGGCCGCAAGCTTGACCGCGTGTCGCTTCTGTTTCCGATCGGTATGGGGGTTGACGCCCTTTGCCAGAAGCGCCCGGGCTTCGTCGCGCAAGGTGCGCGCTTCGCGCAAACCGATCTCGGGGTAGTTCCCCAGGGAGATGCGCTTTTGCTTGCCGAGCCAGTAATAGCGCAAATGCCACGACTTGCCGCCGGTGCGGGCGACCACCAGGCCGAGGCCATCGGTGTCGGGGATGCTGTAGGTTTTCTCGGCGGCCTTGGCTTGCCGCACGGTCAGATCAGAGAGTGTCATCATCAAGCTCCTAAGTCTTGGACTTAGGCCCGATGCTGCTTGTCATCCCGATCCAACCCCAGCAACAACCCGGAACCGGCACGACCCGCATTCTTTGGCCTTGTTTTTGGCCTCAAAAATGGTGGCTGTCAGTGGACTTCCGTGGCTTTCGCTGGAATGAAAAAAGGAGCCGAAGCTCCTCTTTTCAATGACTTACAGACGTCAGTGGAAGTCTGTAGATCATAAATTGGAGCGGGAAACGAGTCTCGAACTCGCGACCTCAACCTTGGCAAGGTTGCGCTCTACCAACTGAGCTATTCCCGCATTTTCGCCGCGTTCGCGCCGCCCAAAAACCGGCGCGCATAGCGAAGAAGCGAGACTATACACTATTTTTTTCTTCGTTGTCACACGGCGTCGGCGCCCCCCCCCCCTTCAGATCGCCGCCAGCAGCGTCTCCCTGGCTGCCGCGAGCCGTTCGTCGTCAAGGAATGCCGTCGCCTGCAGCGGCAGGAAATGCAGAGAGGTCAAGCCTATGCAACCGAGCGCGGCCCGCAGGTAGGGAGTAAGAAAATCCGGCTGGTTGGCGCCCTCGCCCGTGAACACGCCCCCGGAGGCAATGCCGATGAATACGGGCCGGTCTCGCAACAGGCCCGCCTTTCCCGTGCGCGAGGACGAAAACGTACGGCCGATGCGCAGGATCTGGTCGATCCACGCCTTGAGCACCGATGGCACCGTGAAGTTGTTCATCGGCGTGCCGATGACCAGGATGTCGGCCGCCTCCACTTCCTGGATCAGTTGCTCCGACAGGCGCATCGCGCCATTCGCCAGCCCCGCCGCCATGGCCCCGGGGGACGACAGCGCGGTCGCGTAGCCGGGCTCGGCGTGCGGCAGTGGCTCCATGCCCAGATCGCGGCGCACCACGATCGCATCGGGATGCTTGGCGCGCATGCGAGCGACGATGGCGGCCGAGAGCCGGCGGCTGTGCGACGCGGATCTCGGGCTGCAATCGACATGCAGTATTTTTTTCATGGTCCGCCCTGCCGCCCTCTATTGCCGCATGCCGATCGCCAACCGGTTGAATGCGCTCATCAGGGCGATGGCAAAGCAAAGGTCGGCGATCTCGGCGTCGCTGAAGTGCTGCTTGAGCGGCTCGTAGTCTTCGTCCGGGGCATGTGTCCGGTCCACGTGCGTGAGCGACTCCGTCCAGGCCAGCACCGCGCGTTCGCGCTCGGTGAAATGGCCGCTCACGCGCCAGCCGGCCAGGGCATCCAGCCTGGCCTCGGGCATGCCGCCGGCGCGCAGTGCTTTCGCGTGCATTTCCAGGCAGAAGGCGCAGCCGTTGATCTGGGACATGCGCAGCCAGACCAGGTCGATCAACGGTTTGCCGAGGCTGCTTTTCTCCAGCGCCTTCTTGGTGGCAATCAGCCCCTGGTAGGCTTCGGGAGAAAGCGTCCAATAGGACAGGCGAAGAGTGCTCATGGAAGATCTCCAATAGGGAAAAAGGAAGAAGGACGGCGCGGCGTCCGCCCTGGCGCGACCTATAGCGGCTGGCAGAAGTGCATGCCCTTGGACAGGAGCCCATGGCGGAAATAGAACCGCTGCCCCAGCGCGTTGCCCAGCCCCGTGTCGAGCACGAAATGCGCGCACGCCTGTCGCCGCGCTTCGTCGCGCACGGCCTCGATCAATTGGCCTCCCACGCCGTGGCGCCGGGCATCCGCCGTCACCACCAGGTCGTCGACATAGAGGAAACGGCCATAGATCAGGTTCTCCTGCATGCGATAGCCCGCCAGCCCCTTGACCTCGCCGCCCTGCCACGCGGCTAGCAGGCGATATCCCTGCTCGCCCTGGCGCCGCGCCTGCGCGGCGAAGGCGGCGGCATCGGCCAGGTGCGGACGCAGTTCGCGCATGACGGGAAAACCGGCCTGGTAGTCCTGGTCGCTTTCCAGGAGGCTCAATCGAAACGTGCTCATGGGGATGTCCTTGTCGTACAGCCACCAATTTAGGAGAATCATGTCCTATGGAATAGGTGCAAGAATTGAATAAATGAGTGGGACATCGAACATGGACCTGCTGCACCTCAAGCCGAGCCGGGAACAGGGTGCGCCGATCTACCTCCAGTTGTACCGGCGCTACCAGGAGGCGATAGCAAGCGGCAGGCTGCAACCAGGGGACCGGGTACCGTCGGTGCGCAGCCTCGCCAGCGAGCTGGGCCTGGCGCGCGGCACGGTCGAAGTGGCCTACCAGATGCTGGTCGGCGAAGGCTATTTCGTGGCGCGCGGCGCCGCCGGCACGGTCGTCTCCCCGCGGCTGGGAAACCTGGTCGATCCGGGCCGGGCCAAGGCGTCGGCGCCGTCACACGCTCCCTCCCCCCGTCCGCGCGCCCTGGACCATCGCATGCTGCCGTTCCAGCTCGGCGTGCCTGCGCTGGATGCGTTTCCCCGCAAGACCTGGACGCGCCTGGCCGGGCGCACCGTGCGCACCCTGGAAACCGTGGCGATGACCCATCCCGACCCGGCAGGCTACGACCCGCTACGCCGCGCCATTGCCACTTATCTGGGCATTTCGCGCGGCATCGCCTGTGCGCCCGAGCAGGTATTCGTGACGGCGGGCTACCGGGGCGCGCTGGAACTGGTGCGTCGCACCCTGCTGCAGGCGGGAGACCTGGGCTGGTACGAGGACCCCGGATATATCTTCGCCCGGCAATTCCTGGAACGCGCGGGCATGCGGCTGGCGCCGGTGCCCGTCGACGAAGAAGGACTGGACGTGCGCATCGGCCTGCAACGCGCCGCCGATGCGCGGTTCGCGGTAGTGACGCCCACCCACCAAAGCCCGACCGGCGTGGCGCTTTCGCTGCCCCGCCGGCTGGAACTGCTCGAATGGGCCCATCGCCGTCGCGCGTGGATCATCGAGGACGACTACGACAGCGAATTCCGCTACCACGGCCGGCCCCTGCCGGCGCTCAAGAGCCTGGACCGCAACGGGCGGGTGCTTTATACCGGCACCTTCAGCAAAGTGCTGTTCCCCGGACTGCGGCTGGCCTATCTGGTCGTGCCCGCGTCCCAGGCAGACAAGTTCAGGGACATGGTGGACCACCTGCCCGACCCGGGTTCGGTCCTGCCCCAGGCCATGGTGGCCGATTTCATGGAACAGGGCCACTTCGCCCGGCACCTGCGCAAGATGCGCCCCCTGTACGCGGCCAGGCGCGGCTATCTGGCCGATGCGCTGGCGGAGCTGGCGGGAGGCCGCCTGCACGTCCAGCAGCAGGCGGGCGGCATCCATATACTGGCTCGTCTGCTCCCCCGGCAAAGCGACAGGAAGCTGGCCATGGCCGCCCAGGACGAGGGGCTTGCCGTCCAGGCGCTGAACGATTGGCGGATGCGCAAGTCCCCGCAAGGGGGCTTGTTGATGGGGTTCGCCAATTTCGCCACGGCCGGGGAGGCCGCGGCGGCGGTCGGGCGGCTGGCGGCGATACTCGAGAACCCGGGCCGCACCTAGGGCCACCAAGGGTTGCCCGCGTCCTACGGCAACCGGATGCCGCTGCCTCTTATCGTCACCACCTCTCCGAACTCCCTACCCTGCTCGACGTTGGCTTGCACGTCCGGCCACGACCTCTGCGCGCTGGTGATCGCCGCGGCGGCTTTCGGATCCAGCTCGGTCGGCCGCGGCGAGGCGGGCCGGATATCGGCCGACAGCCGTGGCGTTGGCTGAATCAGCGTGTAATTCGAGGCATCCGCGCCGCCCAGTCCGAAGCTGCCCTGCAGCGTCACCGGCTTGCCGGCGCCCGGCTCGGCATCGGCGAACGAGGCCGTCACTCCACGCCCGTCCAGCGCCACGTCGTCGCCCGCCACCACCCCCGACAAGGTTGCGCCCGTCCACGTGGCCGTGGTGGTGCCGTCGTAGGTCTTGTCGTCGGCCGCCATGCCCGCAACGGCCAGCGCCTTGGGCGTTATCGTGTAATCGCCCCCCACGAAACTTATGTCATAGCCCTGCTGGCCGGAATACAGGCCGGACACGCCCAACGTGCGGTTGCCCGCGTTCTTGCCGTCCAGCGCATAGACCGCCGTGCCATCCAGGACCGCCGAGTCGATCGACTGGGTATAGGACCAGCTGGCCGATGTATTGCCATCGTAGACCTTGCTGCCGCCATCGGCCACGGCAACCGTGATCGACGTCAGGAAGGCTCGCAGCAAAGGCGTGGTGCTGCCCTCGTAAATGCGCCAGGCCGTGTCCTCGCCGCACCGGTCGGAAATATTCCAGCCGGCCTCGGTGAACGTGGAGAGCTGCCGAAGTTCGTCCAGCCGCTTGCCTGTCGCGCCCTCGGGATTGCCCCCTCCCGGTCCGTTGTTGATCGGGTTGCCGCCGGCATCGGTGGTGGCGTAGAAGCTGCGGACGATCGTGCCGTCGTTCATGCCCACCAAACCGCCGCGGGCGCCGGTGCCCGTTACCTGGCCCGTCGCATAGGTCTCGGCGATCGCTCCGTTCGAGTTGCGGCCCACCAGGCCGCCGGTGTTGTCGCCGCCCGTCACGGTGCTTGCCGTATAGGCGTTGGCGATCGTGCCGTTCAAGTTATGGCCGACCAGCCCGCCCGTATCGTCGCCGCCCGCCACCGCCCCGGTCGCATAGACGTTGGCGATGGCGCCCTGATTGACGCCTGCCAAGGCGCCGGTATGGCGGCCGCCCGCCACGATGGCATCGGCCAGGCCCAGGTTGCGCACGGCGCTGCCGCTGCCCAGATGGCCGAACAGGCCGACGTAGTCAGCCGTCCGATCGATCCGCAGGCCGCTGATGACGTGGCCCCGCCCGTCGAAAGTGCCGGTGAAGGCCGCGGCGGGGCCTTCGCCGCCATGGGCGCCGATCGGATTGAACCCCTGGCTGCTCCACATGCCCGATGCGCGCGAGCCGTCGGCCACGGACATATCGATGTCGCCGGCCAGCGTGTAACGGGCCGACAAATCCAGGTCCACCAACTGCAACTGGTGGGCGTTGCCGATGGTGGTGGCGTATTCGAACATCAGGAAGGGACGGGTCGAGCCCTCCGCCATGTACCAGTCGTTGCCGAAGCGGAAGGTCCCGTAGCTGGCCTGGCTGAAGGCATCCGCCGTGCGCAGGCCGACGGGTCCGGTACCGACCGAGGAGCCGGAGCAACCGGCTCCGCCGCAACCCTGCGCCTGGCCGGTGGTGTCCATGTCCCAATAACCGCCGATGACGGTCAGGTAGTTGGTGTCTCCGCTCAGGCCGCCGGTGACCCCGCCTGTCACCCACGCCGCGTACGTTGCCGGTGGAATAGGCATGGGATACCAGGCCGCCACTGGAGTACCCCACCAGGGCGCCCGTATTGTTGCGACCATACGTCGAGCCGCCCCTCAGGCCCACGTTGCGGACGATGCTGTCCCTGATGATGTAGCCGAACAAACCCACGTTGTCGGTAGCGGGACGATTGATGGTCAGTCCGTCGATCGTGTGGCCCAGCCCATCGAAAACGCCACTGAAACCGAGGCTGCCGTCATTGGTTCCAATAGGAGAGAAGCCGGAGAAACCGCCGCTGCCGTCCGGGTTCCAGCCCGCCGTGGCGCTGGCGTCGATGTCGCGGCCCAGCGCGTAGTGGCCGTCCAGGCCGCCGCCGATGCCCTGCAACTGGGACAGGCTGGCGACGATGGTGTAGGGCGTGCCCTTGATGCTCAGGCTGTTGCCGGTGCCGGTGAAATCCACCCGGCCGAGGCCCGGCATGACGTTCACCGTGCCCGCGGCGACGGCCGTATCGGAACCATTGGCGGTAGCCGGATTCAGCGCCAGACCGGCGGTGCCGCCGGCGGTCATCGTCGCGTTGATGTTGATGCTATTGGCAGCGGTCAGCGTCAGGGTATTGGCGCTCCACGCGACCGTGTCGTTGACGTTGAGGTTGCCGGTGCCGGCAGCGGCTCCGGTACTGGATTCGATCGTGACATTGCCGTTGCCCAGTTGGGTGCCCAGCGCGACTCCCGTCATGTCGCCGCCGCTGGCGGCGATGGTGAAATCCACCGGATCGATCAGCCAGGTGCCGTTCCGGCCGCTGGCCGCCTTGGTCGTGATGCGGGCATCGTCGGCGATACCCACCCGCGCCGCGCTGGTTTCGATGAAGCCGCCATCGCCCCCGGCCGATGCGCTGGCGTCGAGCGTGCCGGCCACCTCGATGCGATCCTTTTCCATGCCGCCCAGCAGCACGATCCGGCCGTCTTCCCCCGTGGACAGGGTGCGCGCTTCGGTCACGCCCGTGTGGTTGATGACCGTGGACGTCAGCGCGCCGGCCGAGGCCGCCGTCATGTACACCCGCCCGCCGTCCGCGCGGATCGCGCCTCCCTGCTCGATCAGCGCGTCGATCGCCCCTTCGTCCACCTTGATCTTGACCGGCCCGCCCAGGTCCAGCGTGACCTTGTCTCCCGCGCCCAGCAGCACGTTGCCCTTGCCGGCCTCGATGCGGCCCCGGTTGGCCACGCGCGCCGCCACCAGCGCCACCGTGCCGCCGTCAGCGGCGCGGATCGTGCCCTCGTTGACGACGCCGGCGCCGCTGCGGCCTTGCAGGACGTATTTGCCGTCCTGCTCGGCGATGGCGTGCGTGGTGGCGATCAACCCGCCCACGTCCACCTGGGCGGTGGGGCTGAACACGATGCCATTGGGGTTGGACAGGAAGACCTGCCCATTGGCCTTGAGCGCCCCCTGGATCGAACTGACGTCGCTGCCCGTGACCCGGTTGACGGCCACCGAGCTCGCGTCCGGCTGCACGAACCGGACCGAATTGCCGCTGCCGATGGAGAAGCTCGTCCAGTCCATCCCCAGCCTGGCGCTGGACTGGGTGATGGTCATGTCCGGGCCGCTTTGGTGGATGACGCCGGCCCCCGAGGTGACCTGCCCGCCCGTGGGTAGCGGGCCCGCCGCCCACGACGGCGCGGCCCCTGCCAGCAAGCCGCCCCCGAGGAATCCCGCCATCAGGCTTGCCTCGGCCAGCCGCCGCAACCGCTGCCCGCCGCGCTTGCCGTGCGACTTCTGGATCTCCGGTACCGCCACCCAGACACCCCTGGCCTCGCTCCATGCCAGGCGATACGTATGGTTCAGGCTTGCGCGTTTCATAGGTCTCTCTCAAAAGCGATAAACCAGGCTGGCCCATGCCAGCGGCCGCGCGTCACGCGTATCGGATCGCGGCTTGCCCCCGTGCGTGCGCCAGGCCAGGCTCACGTCCACCGTCCACGCCTTCTGCACGGTCGCCCGCAAGCCGAAGCCCGCGCCCGACAACGTCCGGGTGTTCTCGCCCGGCGCCCAAGGATCCTGGTTGACCTTGACCCGGCCTATGTCGAAGAAACCGTAGGGCGTGACGTTGCCGATCGGATAGCGCAGCTCGGTCTGCAGCAGCCAGCCCGAATCGCCGTAGCCTTCGCCGAGCGGATACGCCCGCACCCCGCCCTGCCCCCCCCAGCCCGAAGCTTTCTGACGAATGCAGGTTCTTGTTCGCCCACTGCGCCATGAAACGCGCGTACAGGTTGAGGTTCGCCGGCAATTGCTGCAGCCGCGCCACGTCCAGGTTCAACTTGTGGAAATGGCCGTTGCTGCGCGCCGTTGCCTGGTCCACCGCCATCAGGGTCGGCCCCAGGTGCAGCTTGCCCGGCGTCCAGCTCAACTGCCCATAGGTCAGCCCGCCCAGGCCGGCCAGCAGGCTGTCGCGCGCGTCGAAGCGCAGGCTGAACGGCAAGCTGTCGCTGGAGGCCTTGGTACGGCTGTCGGCGGCCTCGATGTCGTCCCTGAGGGTCTTGTGCTAATAGAGCAGTCCGGCGGTCACCCCGCCCCAGGCCGCCCGCCACAGCGGATATGACAGCCCCACCGCGGCGATGTCGGCTCTCCCGGTGGCATTGAGCGACGAGAACTCCTTGCCCAGCTCGTAGCGGGTGTGGGCGAAACGCGCTTCTGCCCGCAAGCCGCTGGTGCCCAGCGGGGCCTCATAGCCAAGCGCACCCAGCCACATGGTTTCGGTGGTGAGCAAGGCGTCCAGGGTGGCGCGGTCGCCGAAGGTGAACAGGCTGTTGCCCCACAGGCCCAGGCCGGCGCGCCCGGCGCCGGTGTAGCGGTTGCCGTAGTTGTCGACACTGGCCTGGCCGCCCCATTTCCGGGCCATGGCCACGCCGACGTCGAGATCGCCTTCGCCCACGGCCGAGCCCGGCCCCATGACCGGATCGACCGCGACGCCGGGCAGGTCGGACAGCAGGTAGATGCTGCGCTCGAGTTCGCGGCCGCCGATGACCTGGCCGGGCCGCAAGGCCGACAGCCACGGCTGGGCCTGGCCGGCCAGTTCACCCGAGGCCGCGACCCGGCCATAACGCCCTTCCAGCACCTGGATGCGCAAGACGCCGCCCTCCAGCTCCTGGGCCGGAACGAGGGCGCGGGCGAACGGATAGCCGGCACGACGGTAATGATCGGTGATGCGATCCGCCAGGGCCTTCAGGCCGGCCAGATCGTAGCGGCGGCCCGGCGCATCGGCCACCAGCGCCTGGAGTTGCGCGGACGGGATTACGGAATTGCCATCGATGATGATGGAGCTGACGGCAACCTGCGGTCCGCCAGGCGCGGTGGGCTGGACCACGGGCGCATCGAGTCTGAATGCGGGAGGAGTGCCCGGCTGCGGCAGGCGTGGCCGCAGCTCTTGCAAGGTCCGGCCCGCATCGGGCGCCTGCTGGGCTTGGACGGACGCGGCCGGCATGACGGCGGCAAGGCAGGCCGCCAGCGGCAGCGCGGCGGCAATGATGAGATGGCGAGGGATGATGTGCATTGCTTCCGGGAAGCTCCGTGAGGTCCACGCGTGACCACCTCCGGGCTCGGAAACAACGGATTTGTGTCCCAGGGGGTTATAGCCATCGGATGATGGTAACCCTTATTTGCAGATGATCTCAAACTCCTTCAAAGCAGCATGAAGGGATTTCCGCAGTGTGGCTGGGAATGAAAAAAGGGGCGAAAAGCCCCTTTTCAACGATTTGCAGGCGTCGACGAGCCTGCAAATCAAAATCTGGAGCGGGAAACGAGACATGCACTAGGCGCGTAAGTCGTTGTTTCCCGAACACTTTCTTCGCCGAGGTGGCCAGCGAAGACCTCAATTGTAGCCTTATTTTTCGTCCTCGACAACAAATAGCATCCAGAGATCGCCACTGACGTCCAAGCACCACTACCCGGCACATCAGAACAGCGCTTGCCACATCGTCGCTCGCGGCCGACTCGAACTCGTCGCCCACGCACCGTTCTCCGCTCCCCCCCCACCGCAACGCCTAGCTAGCCACGCCTCTGGTCCCTGCGCACAGCCGCCCCGGAGCGGAACGCATTGCTCGCGCGTGACGCTGGCAGAGCGCATACGCCGGCCGCGGTGCGTCGGCGCGATTCTTTATCGGTATATCAGGATGCAGAAACAAGCACCACAGGCGCGGATTCGCCGCGTCCGGTCGGACGCTGGACGGCAATTGCCATCCCTCTCGCATGTCGTGAAACCGCTGGCATATCAGGTCATACCCAGGCGGTGTTGCGGAAGCCGCTACTTCTTACGACGCTGATAGCGTGAGCGTCGCTGTCGAGCCTGCTTCCGTTTGCTCGACCTTCTAGCGATCGATGGAATTTTTGCACATCGAGCACACGACGGCTACCAGTAGCGCGAGTTGGTGAGAAGTACTCAAGCCCCATGACGAAGCGAGCCTCGGGCCCCGCTTCCTGCACAGGCAATAGACCGACCATGAGGTAGGCGGCAAGGGAGCCGCCGGTGTAGTTCTTCTCCTGGAAGGAGACCGAGCATGCACGAGAACAAGAATGATGCACAAACATCAAAGGTGTTCTATCACCCGATCGAAGCGTCCATCCGCTGGGCCGGACTGCTGCGATACGAACAGGTGATCCTGGCTTCGGCTTCGTCGCCAAGGAATCTGCCGCAGTCGCTGGACTGCCCACGCTGGGGCGAACTGCGGCTGTACACGGAACGCATCTATGATGGCATCCTCAATGGGGAACTGCCCTTCGGGCGGGACGGTATCACGACACGCGATACCACACTGATCGACTCCCCTCATCTGACGGTTCGTCACGTCGATCTGAAGCGCTGGATGCACCAGCATTACCCCGAACAACGGCCCGGTTTCCTCTTCTCCCGCATTGAGCGCATCGCCCATCCCTTCATCACGCTGGAAATCGGGCAAGCCATGCTCGTTGAGCGGCTCGCCATGAAGTCCGCGCTGGACCAGTCAAAGCGCCGAATCCGCGACCTGCAGGAAAAGCACGAAGCGCTGCTCAAGCAGTCCGCAGTGATTCCCGCCTGCGCACAGTGTCCGATCAGCGATCGGGCCGAGGCCACCTACCTGAACATCATCGGAGGCATGCTGGAGCTGATGCTCGGCCAATCACCATCGGGCAAGTCTTACTCCAGCTTCAAGACGCAGGAGGCCGTTGTCAGCGCATTGGTCGCCCATCACAGCGGCGTCATGGGAATCGCCGAGCGGACATTGAACGGCAAGTTCGCGACGGCTAGGCGCCGGCTGCATAGCGCAACCCTCTGAGGCTTTCCAGCTTGTATGTGCAGTCGCGGAGATTGCATTTGCAATGTCATTCCGCAGCCGTGTCTATTGAATAGAGGTCACGCCAACAAACGCCACTGAGCGTTCAGGAGTGACCGCCATGTCGCAAACACCTGTTCTGCCGCCCAACGAGCGCCGCATCCTGCGCCTGGAAGAAGTCGAAGCGAAGTCCGGCTTCAAGCGCGCCCACCTCTACAACCTGATGCGCGCCGGCAAGTTCCCCAGGGCGCTGCGCCTGGGCGTGCGCGCCGTCGGCTGGGATTCCATCGAGATCGATGCGTGGATCGCTGAGCGCGTCAACAGCCGGGCCTGACCCGTTCTCCCACGGACTTTCCATCCTCACACGGAGAACGCCATGCAGGTCGTATCCATTGTCTCGACCAAGGGGGGCGTCGGTAAAACGACCACGGCCGCCAACCTGGGCGGGCTCGCCGCCGACGCAGGGCTGCGCGTACTGCTGCTCGATCTCGACGTGCAGCCCACCTTGTCCTCGTACTACGAGCTGGACCACCGCGCGCCTGGCGGCATCTATGAGCTGCTGGCCTTCAACGAGCGCGACCTTGGCCAGCTCGTGTCCCGCACGATCGTCACGGGCCTGGACCTGGTGCTGTCCAACGACCATCGGGGCGAGTTGAACACCTTGCTGCTGCACGCGCCGGATGGGCGCCTACGGCTACGGCACCTGCTGCCGGCACTGGCTCCCCTCTACGACCTGGTGCTGATCGACACCCAGGGCGCACGATCGGTGACGCTGGAGATGGCGGTGCTCGCCTCCGATCTCGCGCTGTCGCCCGTGACCCCGGAAATCCTCGCGGCGCGCGAACTGCGGCGCGGCACCATGCAGTTACTGGAAGACATCGCGCCGTACCGGCACCTCGGCATCGAGCCACCACCGCTGCACCTGCTCATCAACCGCGTCCACCCGGTGTCGGCAAACGCCCGGCTGATACAGCAGGCCCTGCGCGACCTGTTTCAGGACCACACCGGCATCCGCGTGCTGGCCACCGACGTGCCGGCCATCGAGGCGTATCCCCGCGCCGCAACGCGCGGCCTGCCGGTGCATCGAGTCGAGTACCGCCAGCCACCGGGCAGAGTCGCCCCCGCCGCGCTCGACACCATGCGCGGCCTCGCTGGCGAACTGCTCCCGCAATGGCAGCACCGATTTGCCACGGTGTCCGGCCGCCCGCCATTCCCTCTTGATACCGGGAGGCCCCATGGCGAACGCACATGAACTGGCCCGAGGCCACAAGCGGCTGCGCGCCCTGATCGAGTTCGCCGTCGGCGAGGGCTGGCACGTCAAGCGCACACCGGGCGGGCACCTCAAATTCACCAAGGCAGGCTGCGCCGCGATCTACACCAGTTCGACGGCCAGCGATCACCGGGCAGCGCTCAATGCCCGGGCGCAGATCCGCCGCGCCGAGCGCGAGGCCCGGTTCGCTGCGCAAGGAGGCCACCATGGCTGAGATGACCTCCCAGCAGATGGCCGGCAAGCTGCTCGCGGCGGGGTTCGAGCGCAGCGGCCCGTCCACCTCGGCCTTGAGCGACCCGATTGCCGACACGCCCATGGTCGTGACCCTGGACCAGTTGCGCCCCTACGACCACGACCCCAGGAAGAAGCGCAACCCAGCCTACGAGGACATCAAGGCGTCCATCCGCGAACGCGGCCTGGACGCGGCGCCGGCCATCACCCGGCGCCCGGGCGAGGACCACTACATCATCCGCAACGGCGGCAACACGCGCCTGGCGATCCTGCGCGAACTGTGGTCGGAGACCAAGGACGAGCGGTTCTTCCGCATATCGTGTCTGTTCCGCCCGTGGCCCAGCCGCGGCGAAGTCGTGATGCTGACCGGCCACCTGGCCGAGAACGAATTGCGCGGGGGCCTGACGTTCATCGAGCGCGCCCTCGGCGTCGAGAAGGCGCGCGAGTTCTACGAACAGGAAAGCGGCGCCGCCCCGAGCCAGTCCGAGCTGGCCCGCCGCCTCGCTGCCGACGGCTTCCCGGTCCAGCAGTCGCACATCAGCCGCATGAACGACGCGGTGCGCTACCTGCTGCCGGCGATCCCGACCGTGCTCTACGGCGGCCTCGGCCGCCACCAAGTCGAACGCCTGTCGGTCATGCGCAAAGCCTGCATGCTCGCCTGGGAGCGCTACGCCAAAGGACGCACGCTGGTACAGGACTTCGACGACTTCTTTCAGGAAGTGCTGTCGCAGTTCGACACGCAGGCCGACGAGTTCGCCCCCCAGCGTGTGCAGGACGAGCTGATCGGCCAGATGTCCGAACTGCTCGGCATCGACTACGACGTACTGGCGCTCGACCTCACCGAATCCGAAAGCCGCCATCGCGCCCTGGTCAGCGATCCGACCCCGCCATCGGCACCGCCCGCGCTGCCTGAGCCTGGCGCCTTGGCACGCCCGCCCACCGCACCAACCCCATCGACCCCGACGCCGGCGGCCACGCCTGGGTCGCGCGAGCGCGAGGGCGGCTCGGGGACGGACGGCTCGCCCGCAGGAAGCCCCGTGGCTGCTCCTGGTGATCTGCTGCAGGGACACATCGTTTCGCCGGCACCGACGACGGAGCGGCTGCAATCCATTCAGCGGATGGTCGCCGACGAGCTGGGGGATGCGCTGCCCGATTTCTCGGCCAACGTCTTGCAGTCCATTCCCGTCCAGGCGGGCGGTCTCTACCCGATTTCCGACGTCTGGCACATCGACGCGGGCCTGGACACCCCAGACCGCCTGCGCATCCACATCGCGCAGTTCGCACGCGAGATCGCGGGCGAGGCAGGCCTCGATCAGTGCATCGAGGAACGCGCGGACGGTGTTGGCTTCGCATGCCATGCCAGCGCGCAGTCCCCATCACCGCAGGGCCGCGCCGTGCTGGCATTGCTGGCGAGCCTGGCAGGTCAGAGCTTCACCGATGCCGATCTGGACGGCGGGCAGCTTGCCGCCGAGCTGCCGGCGCTGCTGCACGGCCAAGGCGATGCGACCCGCCGCTTGAGCGACACCGCGCTGGTCAAGCTGTTCCGATTGCTGCGCCTGGCCCGGCGCCTGCTGGACCTGGAGTCCGGTGCCGCAGGCCCTGGGGCATGAAGGAAGGAGACCCGCATGTCCGCCCCGCACCCGCTCAATCAGGCCGTCATCGCCCAGGCGCTCTACGACCTGCGCAACGGCCAACTGCGCCGCTGCAAGGCGATGGGCTTCAGCGAGGCCGAACTGGATGCGCTCAAGCATCCCGCCATGGTGAGCGTGCTGGCCAACGCCAATGTCTCGTGGTGTTCCGTGTCCGTGAACCGCGAGGTGCTCCGGCGTCTGCTCTCGCAGGCGCAGGACGTGGAGAAGGAAATCGCGACCGTCGATCGCATGTTGCGCCTGGGCGCCAGCACGGAGATGGTCAGCCGCTTCTATGGCCTGACCCATCAGGAAGTCGCCCTGCGCCGTGAGGTGCTGGGCCTGCCCAAGCGCAAGGGGCGTCACCCTGTCCTGGACGAGAAGCAGGACGTCGAACTGTGGCGGCGCTGGAAAGCCATCACCAGCAGCAGGAATGTGGACTTGGAGGACGAGACTTCGATTCTCGACGCCGCCATGGACCTCGCCGAAGGCATGGATTTGCCGCTGTCGGTGGTCTGGGCCGCGATCAAGTCGTGGGTCGATCAGGGATTGGGTTGAGCCATGGCCGTGGACGACACCGCACCACGTCATGGCCCCGTCGCACTCGCTGACCTGTTCGACGCGGCGCTGAAAGACCTTGCGCCCAGGCCCAGCCCGCTCACGCCCACGCGCATGCCAATACCTGCGCCGTCACCTGCGACACCGACCGCGTCCGGCGATGCGTTCCTATTCAGCGGCAACCGGCATGAGACCGTACCGCGGCGGCTGTTCCTCGACCGCCGCCTGACGCCGCTGGAGCGCAACGCCTGGCAGGTGTTCCGGCTGATGCTCAACGACGACGGCGTGACCGCATTCCCCACCTATGAGCAGTTGCGGCCCTGGCTGGCGTCGATGCCCTGCGCCGGGCAGGCCTCGCACGAAACCGTGGCGCGAGCCCTGACGCTGCTGCGGCTGACCCGATGGCTGAGCCTGGTGCGGCGACGGCGCGACGCCAAGACCGGCCGCATCCTCGGCAACCTCTATGTCCTGCACGACGAGCCGCTGACCCCCTTTGAAGCGATGCAGCTCGACCCGGACTACCTGCAGCTCGTCAGCCAGGCGCTCGGCCACTCGGCCAAAGCCGTGCAGATCGTGGGCCTGCACACCCTCAAGGAAATCGGAGAAGACCCGATGCTGGCTGGGCGCACCCTACCGTCGCGGTTGCAAGTCCTGGCAGAACGTCTCGCCAGCCAGGGCGTCGGGGCGCACGAAAGTTATCCACAAGATGATGTCACTCACGAATCCGAAGAAGGGGCGACGAGCCTTCTTCGGAATCCTGACGACCCCACTTCGGATTCCGAAGCAGGGTCGAAACCCGCGCCAGACACCTCTCTTCGGAATCCGAAGCAGGCCCGTACAGTACGTAGTAGTCGTATTAATGAAGTACGTACTACCGCGCAGGCACAGGCGCAGGCGCGCGCGCTGGGCGACCTGCAATGGCCCAAACGCTTCGCGGAACTGAAGGCAGAGCAGCAGACAGGTGCGCGGGTGGCATTGCAGCAGGTCGATGCCGCGCTCAGGCAGGCCGTGCTGGACGAATGGGCCGCACGATGCAGCAGCCACGGCATCCGCAATCCTGCGGGGTATCTGTTTGGCATCATCCAGCGGGCCATCCATGGCGAGTTCAACGCCTGGGCCAAGAAAGACGCGCCATCGGCACACGCTCCGCCGAATGAGCGGCCACCACCCACACCGCCACCATCCCAGCCGCAGGGAAAGCCGGTGCCGCCAGAAGTCGCCAGGCAGCACATCGAGCGGCTGCGCAACCTGCTCGCCAGCAAGTGAGTGGGCCTGCAAGGCGGTGAAGTGGATGCCAGTGGCTTCCAGTAGAGCTATCCCCAGGGGATAGTTCCACTGACGGCTACACGTCGAACCGCAGCACGCCAGGCCCCGATCGCCTGCGGCGGGATCGGCCCTGTCCGCGCTTGATCCGGGCGCGCAGCGTTCATTGGCGCTCCATGGAACTATCCCCTGGGGATAGTTCCACTGACAGCTACGACGTCGAGCCGCTGCACGCCAGGCCTCGATCGCCTGCCGCGGAATCGGCCTTGTCCACGCTGATCCAGGTGTTCAGCGTTCCTTGGCGCTCCATAGAGCTATCCCCTGGGGATAGCTCGCACCGCATGCACCCGCCGCGCCGTGAACCGGGGACTGGCGGGTTTCGGTTTGTTGACTGACTGCCTTCCGCCACCTGCCGAAGCTGTCCGCTCTTTTCCAACAACGAGCGAACACCATGGCAACCACCAACGAACCCCTGCAACTGAATCTCGGCTCCTTGCGCAGCGCCATGTCGCTGACGCTGCACACGCACCACGCCTCGCGCATCTGGCACGGCCGCGCCGCCGCCGAGGGGCGACCGGGCATCGTCGGCCTGAACGGCTACATCGCCCAGATGAACAAGATGCGGCGCGGCTCGGAGCAGGACGACCCGTACAGCGACTTCTGGATGCTGCGCATCGAGGACAAGCTCGACCAGACGAAGACCACGCTGCAATCGCTGCGCGAGCAGGTGGACCAGGCCCTGGCGAGCGTGCCGCCGGCACTGACCCTGGGAGAAAACCTCAACGTGCAGCCCGTCAAGCTGCCGCTGTTCGTCAATGCGCAGTTGGGCTTTGCTGCCGTGTATCTGCTGGCCGATTACGACGACATCGCCCGCAAGCTGATCCTCGCTCACCACACCGCGCTGATCGATCGCTCGACGCTCGAACGCTGGCTCAACGAAGGCGCACATGCACTGCGCAGCCTGTTCTCGCTGGCCCAGCAGTACCGCTACTCGGGCTGCACCCGCGACGACTTCGCCGCGAAGAATGCCGCAGCGCGGGCAGCGCTGGAGAAATACGGCGAACTGCCGCAGGACGTGCTGGAAGGCACGCGCCGCTCGAAGTTCGCGCCGCCGATCGTGCGCCGTGGCCTGCAGCAGCGCGGTGACGGTCCTGCCCCAGCCGCATCGCCCAGCGACGAGGCCACCACCACCGAGACACCCGAGGCCACCGCGGGCGAGGACGCGCAGGCATGAGCGACCCGAACCGCGAAACCCGCTACTTCCGCCCGTTGCAACAGACCGCCTTCATGCGGCTGGAACACGCAGGCTCTCAAAAAGGCCTTTTAAAGCCTTTTAAAGGTAAAGGGGACTTGGAGGCCTGGGCCAGCCAGTGCTTCGCCATGCGCGACGAGTTGATTGGCTTGGCGCAGCGACAGGTGCTGCCACAGGCGGTCGGGCATCCCTTCCACCTGCTGCCCATCGAGTTGGCCCAGCAGACCACTGGCGCAGGCACGGCGTTTCTGCGCTGGCGCAAGCACGACAGGTCAGCCATGGGCGTCGCCCTGTGGCAGGAGCTGATGGCGAGCACCAGCACGCCGGTCAACCTGCTGGCCGACCTGCACGCGATCGAGCTTCAGCGCATCACGCTGAACATGCAGATCAGCCTGTTGCACACCTTGGGCAGGCAGGCCCAGGAGTGCGCCAGCAAGGCCGCCGAGGCGGAAGACGCCTACCTGCGCCGGCTCAAGTCCACGCCACCCGCCATGCGTGATCGGTGATCGCGCCAGGCATCCCAGCACGCGCCCGCCGCCGACCAGGTGCGGGTATTTCAACCACCACGGAGACTGCAACATGAGCACGCATTTTTCTGGCGAGGGCAACATCGGTTCGCCCCCCGAGTACCGGGAGTTCCCCAACGGCAACGACGAGCCGCGGCGCTTGCTGCGGCTGAACGTGTATTTCGACAACCCCGTCCCCACCAAGGGCGGCGACTTCGAGGATCGCGGCGGCTTCTGGGCGCCGGTGGAAATCTGGCACCGCGACGCCGCGCACTGGAAGGACCTCTACCAGAAGGGCATGCGCGTGCTGGTCGTCGGCCGGATGGAGCGCGAACCTTGGACGGACAACGAGGATCAGCCTCGCGAGACCTGGCAGATCAACGCGCGCAGCGTCGGCATCCTGCCGTTCCGCATCGAGTCCGTGACCCTCAGCCCCAGGCAGCAGGAGACCGCGCAGGACGCACAGCCGAAACTTCCGGCCACCCAGGAACCGACCGCGCCGAAGGAGCCGAAGCGCAGGAAGTGACCCGGCATGGGGCGGCGGCAGTCGTTCGTCGCCCCATGCCCTCGCGAGCTATCCCCAGGGGATAGCTCCATCAACGTCCACCGGCTTCCACGCGCGCCCGAAAACCGCGGCTCCCGAACCGCACACCCCCGGCCGCACGCCACTCCCGTCCCCGCCATCCCATCCCGTGAAAGTGGTCGCCACCGCATGCGGCTTGTTTGCTGCTGCCCCTGGTGGTGCTCGGCATCCTCGATTCCAGCAACTCAATGAACCACGGAAATCGGATGGACGGACATGCGGCTGTTCTTGTGCGAGAAGCCCTCCCAGGGCAAAGACATTGGCCGGATTCTCGGCGCGACGCAGCGCGGTGAAGGCTGTCTCAGCGGCTCCGGCGTCATGGTCACTTGGTGCATCGGACATCTCGTGGAAGCGGCATCCCCCGAGGTCTATGACGCGGCGCTCAAGCGCTGGTCGCTGGAGCAGTTGCCCATCATTCCCCAGCAGTGGCAGGTCGAGGTCAAACCGAAGACCGCTACGCAATTCAAGGTCGTCAAGGCGCTTGTGGCGAAGGCGACCCACCTGGTCATCGCCACCGATGCCGACCGCGAGGGCGAACTGATCGCCCGCGAAATCATCGATCTGTGCGGCTACCGCGGCCCCATCGAGCGGTTATGGCTGTCGGCGCTCAACGATGCGTCGATCCGCACCGCGCTCGGCAAGCTGCGGCCGTCTTCCGACACGCTGCCGATGTACTACTCGGCACTGGCGCGCTCGCGCGCCGACTGGCTCGTGGGCATGAACCTCAGCCGGTTGTTCACCGTGCTGGGCCGGCAGGCAGGCTACGACGGCGTGCTGTCGGTCGGGCGCGTGCAGACGCCGACCCTCAAACTCGTCGTGGACCGCGACCGCGAGATCGTGGCTTTCAAGTCGGTGCCGTTCTGGGCCATCGACGTGTCCCTGTCCGCAGGTGGACAGGCTTTCAACGCGCAGTGGGTTCCGCCCGATGGCTGCACCGACGACGCCGGTCGCTGCCTGCAGCAGCCCATCGCCCAGCAGGCCGCGCAGCAGATCCGCGCCGCG
>NZ_BAAAEN010000039.1:0-36143 GCF_039523035.1 Pigmentiphaga daeguensis
GGCTTGCTCATGTTCCTCAATCAGGGCTTGCAAAACGGCACGAGCCATGAACAGGGGGTAGCGGCGGGAGTCTATATAATCGTCAGGGATGCGACAGGTAGACAACTCAGCGGTAGGAACAACGGCGTTCCGCGGCGACCAGGCACGGCCTTGTTCGCGCGGGACGCTTTTTTTTGCCTGGAGCGCCGGATGACACAGACCCCCTCGCACGATTCTTCGCCTGCAGCCGCCCCCGATGGGCAACGGCGCAGGCTGCTGACAGCCGGTGCCGCCACGGGCCTCATGAGCCTGGTCGATCCGCTGGTACGCGCCGGCGCCTGGGCGGCGGGCTCGGACGCCCCCGAGAAGGCCGAGGTCAAGATCGGCTTCATCCCGCTGACCGACTGCGCCTCGGTGGTAATGGCGTCGACGCTGGGCCTGGACAAGAAGTACGGCGTGAAGATCACGCCGGTGAAGGAAGCATCGTGGCCCGGCGTGCGGGACAAGCTGGTCAACGGCGAACTGGACCTGGCCCACGTGCTGTACGGCCTGATCTACGGCGTGCAGCTGGGCATAGGCGGCCCGCGTAAGGACATGGCCGTGCTCATGAACCTGAACAACAACGGCCAGGCCATCACCATTTCGAACAAGCTGCGGGACAAGGGCGCCCGCGACGGCGCCTCGCTGGCAAAGCTGATGAAGAGCGAGAAGGCCGAATACACCTTCGCCCAGACCTTCCCCACCGGCACCCACGCGATGTGGATCTATTACTGGCTGGCCACCTACGGCATCAACCCCATGCGCGACGCCAAGGTGATCACGGTGCCCCCGCCGCAGATGGTGGCGAACATGCGGGTGGGCAACATGGATGGCTTCTGCGTGGGCGAGCCCTGGAACGCGCGGGCCATCATCGACAAGATCGGATTCACCGCCACCACCACGCAGGGCATCTGGACCGACCATCCCGAGAAGGTCCTGGGCACGACCGCGGAGTTCGTGCAGCGCTATCCGAATACCGCGCGGGCCGTGACGGCGGCGGTGCTGGAGGCGGGCAAGTTCATCGACGCCTCGGCCTCCAACCGCCGCAAGACGGCCGAGACCATCGCCGCCAAATCCTATGTGAACACCGACATGGACGTGATCCTGGACCGCATGCTGGGCCGCTATTCGGACGGCCTGGGCAAGACCTGGGACGACCCCGACGCGATGAAATTCTTCAACGACGGCGCCGCCAACTTCCCCTATCTGTCGGACGGCATGTGGTTCCTGACGCAGCACAAGCGCTGGGGCCTGCTCAAGAGCCATCCCGACTATCTGGCGACGGCGCGGCAGGTCAATCGCATCGACGTCTACAAGCAGGCCGCGAGCGCGGCCGGGGTCTCGCTGCCCAAGTCGGAGATGCGTTCGTCCAAGCTCGTCGACGGCGTCGTCTGGGACGGTAAGAATCCCGCCGCCTATGCCGACGGCTTCAAGATCAACGCGGCCTGAGCGCCGCCCCGGGAGCCCCGCCATGACCGCCACGGCCCGTACCCTTTCCCCCGGCCCCGCCGCCGCTCCGCCGGTTGCCGAAGTCATCGACCTGCATGCGGCCGCCTCGTCCGTGCCAACCCCGGCCGCGCCGTCCCGCCCGCCCCTGCTCGCCCGCGTCGACTGGCGGGGCGTCTGGGAAACCCTCGTCAAGACGGTGGCGGGCCCCTGCCTGGGCTTCGCGCTGCTGATCCTGGCCTGGCAACTGGTGTCCAACGCCATCCCCGAGATCCCAACCCCGGCCGTGACGGGCAAGGCGGCGCTGGCGCTGTTCTCCGACCCCTTCTACGACAACGGGCCCAACGACCAGGGCATAGGCTGGAACCTGTTGTCGTCGCTGCGGCGCGTGGCCATCGGCTTCGGCCTGGCGGCGCTGGTCGGCATCCCGGCCGGCTTCGTCATCGGCCGCTTCGCCGCGGTCAGCGCGGTGGTCTCGCCCCTGATCAGCCTGCTGCGCCCGGTCTCGCCGCTGGCGTGGCTGCCGCTGGGCCTGCTGCTGTTCAAGGCGGCCAACCTGGCCGCCATCTGGGCCATCTTCATCTGCTCCATCTGGCCGATGATCATCAACACCGCGGTCGGGGTGACGCGCGTGCCGCAGGATTACATGAACGTGGCGCGGGTGCTGAAGCTGTCCGAATGGAAGGTCATGACGCGCGTGCTGTTTCCCGCCGTGCTGCCCTACATGCTGACGGGGGTGAGGCTGTCCATCAGCACGGCCTGGCTGGTGATCGTCGCCGCGGAGATGCTGACCGGCGGCGTGGGCATCGGCTTCTGGCTGTGGGACGAATGGAACAACCTCAAGGTCGAGCACATCGTCATCGCCATCTTCGTGATCGGCATCGTCGGGCTGGTGCTGGAAGTCCTGCTGACGCAACTGGTCAAGCGCTTCACCTACGCCGACTGACACGAACAAGGAATCGCCATGGACAAGTTCCTCAGCATCGAAAACGTGGGCCAGGTCTTCAAAACCCGCAAGGGCAGCTTCGTGGCCCTGCGCGACATCGACCTGACCGTCGCCAAGGGCGAGTTCATCTCGCTGATCGGCCATTCGGGATGCGGCAAGTCGACGCTGCTCAATCTCGTGGCGGGCCTGACGCGCCCGACCTCCGGCGCGCTGATCTGCGCGGGACGCGAAATCGATGGCCCGGGCCCCGAGCGCGCGGTGGTGTTCCAGAACCACTCGCTGCTGCCCTGGCTGAGTTGCTACAAGAACATCCACCTGGGCGTGGAACGGGTGTTCGGCGCCACCGAGAGCAAGGCGCGGCTGCGCGAGCGTACGCTGGCCGCGCTGCAACTGGTGGGCCTGGCCCATGCCGAGCACAAGCTGCCGCACGAGATCTCGGGCGGCATGAAGCAGCGCGTGGGCATCGCCCGCGCGCTGGCGATCGAACCCGACGTGCTGCTGATGGACGAGCCATTCGGCGCGCTGGACGCGCTGACCCGCGCGCACCTGCAGGACGAGCTGCTGGAGATCGTGGCCAAGACGGGCAGCACGGTGATCATGGTCACCCACGACGTGGACGAGGCCGTGCTGTTGTCGGACCGCATCGTGATGCTGACCAACGGCCCGGCCGCCACCATAGGCGAGATCCTGGACGTGCGCCTGCCCCGGCCGCGCAGCCGGGTCGAACTGGCGGACGACGAGCACTACCATGCGTGCCGCACGGCCGTCATCGACTTCCTTTACCGCAAGCAAAGCCACCCCGCGCGCGAGGCGGCCTGACCGTCTTCCCATGCCCCGAGTCCTGCTGGTCAACGACACCGACAAGCCCATCGCCGAACTGCGCGAGGCCTTGCAGCGGGCGGGCTACGAGATCCTGGCCGACGTCGCGCATGCCCGCGCGCTGCTGCACGCCGTCGAGACCCAGCGCCCGGACGTGATCCTGATCGATACCGAATCGCCCACCCGCGACACGCTGGAACAACTGGCGGTCATGAACGCCTCGGCGCCTCGGCCGGTGGTCATGTTCTCGGACGCCGCCGACCAGTCCGTCATCCGGGCCGCGGTGCGCGCGGGTGTCACGACCTACGTGGTCGACGGCATGGCGCCCGGGAAGCTCGTTCCCATCCTCGAGGTGGCCTGTGCCCGCTTCGACGAGGAAGACAAGCTGCGGCGGCGCCTGGCCGAGGTCGAGCAACAGTTGGCCGACCGCAAGGACATCGACCGCGCCAAGGGCTGGCTGATGGACCGGTACGGGCTGGGCGAGTCCGAGGCATTCGAACTGCTGCGCGGCCAGGCCATGAAACAGGGCGTCAGGCTGGGCGACGTCGCGCGGCAGTTGCTGTCGCGGTCGGAGCCGCCATGCCCATGAACGGAGATACCCCGATGTCCTCCTCTCCCCCGGCGCCGCAGGCGGGCCGCGTGATCGCGGGGTCCGATGCGCCCGAAAAACCCCAGTTGCGCGTGGGCTTCATCGCGCTGACCGATTGTGCGCCGCTGGTCATCGCGGTGGCGCGGGGCTACGACCGCAAGTACGGGCTGGAGATCGTCCTGCAACGGCAGCCTTCGTGGGCGGCGGTGCGCGACAGGCTGCTGTCGGGCGACCTGGATGCCTCGCATGCGCTGTATGGACTGGGATACGGCATCCAGCTGGGGTTGGGCGGGCCGCAGCGCGACATGGCCATGCTGATGTCGCTGAACCAGGGCGGCCAGGCCATCACGCTGTCGCGCGCGCTGGCCGCCCGGGCGGCCAGCGGCGCGGCGCTGGCCCGCGTCATCCACGGGTCGCCCGATCGCCTGACCTTCGCCCACACCTTTCCGACCGGCTCCCACGCCATGCTGCTGTACTACTGGCTGGCCGCGCACGGCATCCATCCGCTGCATGACGTACGCAGTACCGTCATCCCGCCACCCCAGATGGCCGAGGCGCTGCGGCGCGGCGACGTGGACGGCTATTGCGTGGGAGAACCCTGGAACGCGCTGGCGCAGAGCGAAGGCAAGGGGCTTACCGTCGCGCTGACGTCCGAGGTCTGGCCCAACCACCCCGAGAAGGTGCTGGCCTGCACGCGCGACTTCGCCGATCGCCATCCGAACACGGCGCGGGCGCTGATCATGGCCTTGCTGGAAGCCTGCCGCTACCTGGACGTCCCCGCCCACAGGGAAGAGGCGGCCTCCTGGCTGGCGCTGCCCGATTTCGTGGACGCGCCGCGCGACGTGATCGCCGCGCGCCTGCTGCCGGAGAAGGCCGCGGACGGCAGCGCGCCCGGCATACGCTTCTTCGCCGACGGCGAGGCCAACTATCCGTATCTGTCGGACGGCATGTGGATGGCCACGCAGTACCGGCGATGGGGCATGCTGCGCGAGGATCCTGACTATCTGCGCATCGCGCAGTCCATCAACCGGCTGGACCTGTACCGCGAGGCGGCCGCGCAGCTGGGCGTGGCGGTACCCGCGTCCACCATGCGTTCCAGCCGGCTCATGGATGGCCGGACCTGGGACGGCGGCCATGCCGCGGGCTACGCGCGCGGCTTCGACATCCGGGCCTGAAGGCGCCGCGCGCGCACGCGGAAACGGGCTCGGCCGCCCCGCCGGGGTGCGCCGTGGGCACGGAACGCACAAGGCCGGTGCATGCGGCCCGGGCGAACCCCGCCTTCCGTCCCGGTCCAGCCCCGCCCATGCAGGGCGCCACCGGGTTTCCGCCCATCCGGCACGCCCCTTGCTTAATCCAGGATGCGGCCGCTCGCGCGGCACGCATTTCCGGGCGCCCGCACCCTGGGCGGCCCGGCCCCGGACAACGGCGTCCCCTCGCAGCCCTGCTGCGGCGGGACGCCGTTGTCGCTTCCGGAACAGTCTGATCGAGTCGAACATGATGAACAGATCGAAACTGGTCGTGGTGGGCAACGGCATGGCGGGCATACGCACGCTGGAAGAGCTGCTGACGCTGGCGCCCGACCGCTACGACATCACGGTCTTCGGCGCCGAGCCGCACCCGAACTACAACCGCATCCTGTTGTCGCCGGTCCTGGCCGGTGAGCAGGACTTCCAGGACATCGTGCTCAATCCCCTGTCCTGGTACGAGGAACACGGCATCGACTTGCGCACCGGCACGCCCGTCGCGCGTATCGACAGGCGCCGCCGCGTGGTGGTGGCCGCCGACGGCACCGAGGCGCCCTATGACCGCCTGCTGCTGGCCACCGGATCCAATCCCTTCATCTTGCCGATACCGGGCAGGGACCTGGACGGCGTCATCACCTACCGCGACATCCAGGACACGCAGAAGATGATCGCGGCGGCCCGCACCCAGCGCCGCGCGGTCGTCATCGGCGGCGGCCTGCTGGGCCTGGAGGCCGCCAACGGGCTGAAGCTGCGCGGCATGGACGTGAGCGTGGTGCACCTGGGCGACTGGCTGCTGGAGCGCCAGCTCGACCGCACCGCCGGCAAGATGCTGGAGGCCTCGCTGGCCGATCGCGGGCTGGACTTCCTGCTGGGCCGCTCGACCAGCGAGATCCTGGGCGACGACGCCGGCCGCGTGCGCGGCGTGCGCTTCAAGGACGGCTCGGAGATCGAGACCGACCTGGTGGTGATGGCCGTGGGCATCCGGCCCAACACCGCCCTGGCCGAGGCGGCCGGCCTGCACTGCCGCAACGGCGTCGTCGTCAACGACGTGCTGCAGACCTTCGATCCGCGCATCTACGCCGTGGGCGAATGCGTGAACCACCGCGGCACGGCGTATGGCCTGGTGGCGCCGCTGTTCGAGATGGCCAAGGTGGCGGCCAATCACCTGGCCGAGCTGGGCTATGGCGCGTACAAGGGCTCGGTGCTGTCGACCAAGCTCAAGGTCACGGGCATAGACCTGTTCTCGGCCGGCGACTTCACCGGCGGCGCCGACACCGAGGACATCGTGCTGTCCGATCCGGCCGGCGGCGTCTACAAGCGGCTGATCATCAAGGACGGCAAGCTGGTCGGCGCCTGCCTGTACGGCGACACCGTGGACGGCGCGTGGTACTTCAAGCTGCTGCGCGAGGGCCGTGCCATCGGCGAACTGCGCGACCGGCTGATGTTCGGCGAATCGAGCGTGGGCGACGCCGGCGTGCAGGGGCAGAGCCGCGCGGCGGCCATGCAGGACGCCGACGAGGTGTGCGGCTGCAACGGCGTCTGCAAGGGCACCATCGTGCGCGCCATCCAGGACCAGGGCCTGTTCACCGTGGACGACGTCAAGAAGCACACCAAGGCCGCGAGTTCCTGCGGCTCGTGCACCGGCCTGGTGGAACAGATCCTGATGAACACGCTGGGTTCCAATTTCCAGGAAGCGCCCAAGACCAAGGCGGTATGCGGCTGTACCGACCACAGCCACGCCGCGCTGCGCCAGGCCATACGCGAGCACCGGCTGCTGAGCCACGCCCAGGTCTACGAGTTCATGGACTGGCGCACCCCCAACGGCTGCAGCACCTGCCGGCCCGCGATCAACTACTACCTGATCTCGACCTGGCCCCACGAGGCGGTGGACGATCCGCAAAGCCGCTTCATCAACGAGCGCGCGCACGCCAACATCCAGAAGGACGGCACGTTCTCGGTGGTGCCGCAGATGAAGGGCGGCGTGACCAATCCCGACGAACTGCGCCGCATCGCCGACGTGGCCGACAAATACGCCATCCCCATGGTCAAGGTCACGGGCGGGCAGCGCATCGACCTGCTGGGCGTGAAGAAGGAAGACCTGGTGTCCGTCTGGCGCGACCTGGGCATGAACTCCGGCCATGCCTACGGCAAGTCCATCCGCACCGTGAAGACCTGCGTGGGCATGGAGTTCTGCCGCTTCGGCACGCAGGACAGCACGCGGATGGGCATCGAGCTCGAGACCATGCTGGCCAACATGTGGAGCCCGCACAAGGTCAAGCTGGCGGTGTCGGGCTGCCCGCGCAACTGCGCCGAATCGGGCATCAAGGACGTGGGCGTGATCGCCGTCGACAGCGGCTGGGAGATCTACGTGGGCGGCAACGGCGGCATCAAGACCGAGGTGGCGCAGTTCCTGGCCAAGGTGCGGACGCCGGAAGAGGTCAAGGAATATGCCGGCGCCTTCCTGCAGCTGTATCGCGAGGAAGCCTGGTACCTGGACCGGACCGTGCACTACATCGAGCGCGTGGGCCTGGACTACGTCAAGCGCCGGATCGTCGAGGACGCCGCCGGCCGCCGCGCGCTGCACGAACGCCTGCTGCATGCCTTGCAGGGTCTGCGCGACCCCTGGGCCGAACGGGTGGACGGCAAGGCCGCCCGCGAATACATCCCCCTGAAACTGGTCTCGGAGGAAATCGCATGATGAGCGCCCACGACGCACACCCCTGGATACGCCTGTGCCGGGTCGACGACATCCCGCGCCTGGGCAGCCGCGTCGTCGAGCGCGCGGAGGGCAACCTGGCGGTGTTCCGCACCGCCCAGGACAAGGTCTTCGCGCTGCTGGACCGGTGTCCCCACAAGGCCGGGCCGCTGTCGCAAGGCATCGTGCACGGCGAATCGGTGACCTGCCCGCTGCACGGCTGGCAGCTCGGGCTGGAGGACGGCCGCGCCCGGGCGCCCGACGAGGGATGCGCGCGCCGCTTCCCCGTGCGCGTGGACGAAGGCGTGGTCTACCTGGGCCTGGACTGAAGGCGGGAGGACGTCATGGGCGAGCCACGAACCACCGCGTCGACCTGCTGCTACTGCGGCGTGGGTTGCGGTGTCCTGATCGACAGCGAGGATGGCCGCATCACGGGCGTGCGCGGCGATCCCGACCACCCCGCCAATGCCGGCAGGCTGTGCTCCAAGGGCCTGTCGCTGGCGCAGACCGCCCAAAGCGATGCCGGCCGCGCGCTGCGCCCGGCGTGGCGGCCGCGGCGCGAAGCGCCGCTCGCGCCGGTGGACTGGGACACCGCGCTGGACCACGTGGCCGCCCGGCTGGCCGACGTCGTGCGCCGGCACGGCCCCGACGCGGTGGCCTTCTACGTGTCCGGGCAGTTGCTGACCGAGGACTACTACGTCTTCAACAAGCTGGCCAAGGGCCTGGTCGGCACCAACAACATCGACACCAATTCCCGCCTGTGCATGTCCAGCGCAGTGACCGGCTACAAGCTGTCGCTGGGCGCCGACGGACCGCCCACCTGCTACGAGGACCTGGACCACGCGGACACGGTGCTGATCGCCGGCAGCAACATGGCCTACGCCCATCCGGTGCTGTACCGCCGGCTGGAAGCCGCGCGCGAGGCTCGGCCCGGCACGCGCTGGATCGTCGTGGACCCGCGGCGCACCGACACCGCGGCGATGGCGGACCTGCACCTGCCCATCCAGCCGGGTACCGACGTCGCGCTGTTCAACGGCATGCTGCACCACCTGATCTGGGAAGGCTGGCTGGATCCGGACCACATCGCCGGCAGTACCGAGGGCTTCGACGCCGTCAAGCGCATGGTGCGCGACACGCCCCCGTCGGTGGCCGCGGCGCTGTGCGGCATACGCGAGCGCGACCTGTGCCAGGCGGCCGAATGGTTCGCCCGCAGCCCCGCCACGCTGTCGCTGTACTGCATGGGCCTGAACCAGTCCAGCCATGGCACGGACAAGAACCTGGCGCTGATCAACCTGCACCTGGCCACCGGCCAGATCGGCCGCGCCGGCGCCGGCCCCTTTTCGCTGACGGGCCAGCCCAACGCCATGGGCGGCCGCGAAGTGGGCGGCATGGCGACCATGCTGGCCGCCCACCGGGACATCGCCAGCCAGACGGACCGCGCCGAGGTGGCCGCGTTCTGGGGCGTGGATGCCGTGTCCGACCGGCCGGGGCTGGCCGCCGTCGACATGTTCCAGGCCCTGGAGACCGGCAAGGTCAAGGCGATATGGATAGCCTGCACCAACCCCGCCCATTCCCTGCCGGATCTCGCGGCCGTGCGGCGCGCGCTGCGCCGGGCCGAGTTGGTGGTGGTGCAGGAAGCCTATGCCGACACCGACACGGTGGCCTACGCCGACGTATTGCTGCCCGCATCGAGCTGGGGCGAGAAGGACGGCACCGTCACCAACTCGGAACGCCGCATCTCGCGCGTGCGGCCCGCCGTGGCGCCGCCCGGCCAGGCGCGCGCCGACTGGCGCATCGTGGCCGAGGTCGGGCGGCGCATGCAGGCCCTGCTGCGTCCGGGCACGCCGGACCTGTTCCCCTACCGGACGCCGCGCGAGATATTCGACGAACACCGGGCGCTGACCCGCGGGCGCGACCTGGACATCGGCGGACTGGACTACGAGTTGCTCGAGACACGCGGCCCCCAGCAATGGCCCTTCCCCGCCGGCCAGGCCACCGGCCTGGCGCGCCGCTACGCCGACGGCCGCTACGCCACCGCATCCGGCCGCGCGCGCTTCCAGCCCGTGCCCTATCGCCCCGTGGCGGTGGCGACCAGCGCGCGCCATCCTTTCCACCTGACCACGGGCCGGCTGCGCGACCAGTGGCACGGCATGAGCCGCACCGGCCGCATCGCCCAGGCCTTCTCGCACGCGCCGGACCCCACCCTGGACATGCACCCGGCCGACGCATCCCGGCGCGGGCTGGCCGACGGCGACCTGGTGCGCGTGGCCAGCCGCGACGGTGCCATGGTGCTGCCGCTGCGGCTGACGGAGGACGTGCCGCCCGGCAGTCTGTTCGCGGCCATGCACTGGAACGCGCAGTTCCTGAACAGCGGCGGCATCAACGAGGTCTGCAATGCGGCCGTGGACGACAAGTCCTTCCAGCCCGAGCTCAAGCACAGCGCGGTCCGGGTCGAGAAGGCGGAGCTGGGATGGCGGATCCGTGCGGCGATCGCGGCCACGGACCAGGAAGACACGCAACGCCTGCGCGCCGCGCTGCGTCCCCTGCTGGCGCCCTGTGGCTACGCCGCGCTGGGCCTGCGCGGCGACGCCTCGCGCTCCGTGCTGACCCTGACCGCCGCGATGGCGGCTCCCGATGAAGCCTGGCTGGACGCGCTGGCCGTCGCGCTGGACATGGGCGCGAGCCCCGACGTCCTGGAATACCTCGACCGCGGCCAGGGCGTACGCAAATGCGCGCGCTGGGAGGCGGGACGGCTGCGCGCCTTCCTGCTGGCCGGCGACGCCGGCCATGCCGAACCGCTGATCGAACGCCTGCTGTCCGCCGAGCCGTGGAGCGGCTCGCGCCTGCGCGTCTTCACGCCCGAAGGCGGCGCCCCCGCGCGGGACCGCACGGTCTGCCAATGCAAGGGCGTGCCCGAATCGGCCATCGCCGCCGCCATCGCGCGCGGGGCCGACGTCGCGGCGCTGAAAGCCACCTTGGGGTGCGGGACCGTGTGCGGGTCCTGCGTTCCGGAACTGTCCCGCCTGTGCGGGGCCTCGCGGATGTCGGCATGACGCCGCCTCGACAAGGACGATGACATGAAGCCAGGACGAGTGATTCTGATGGGCGCCGGCCCGGGCGACCCGGACCTGCTGACACGCAAGGCGGTCCGCGCCCTGCTGTCGGCGGACGTGCTGCTGCTGGACGAACTGGTGCCGCCCGACATCGCCGAACTCGCTCCCCGGGCGCGGGTGCTGCGGGTGGGCAAGCGCGGCGGCTGCCGTTCCACGCCCCAGCCCTTCATCCAGCGGCTGATGCGCCGCTACGCGCTGCAAGGCAGGACCGTGGTGCGCGTCAAGGGTGGCGAAGCCTTGATGTTCGGACGCGCGGGCGAAGAAATCGCCTTCCTGGAAGCCGCCGGCATCGAAGTGGAGCTGATCAATGGCATCAGCGCCGGCATGGCGGCCGCCGCGGCGCTGGGCATCTCGCTCACCCACCGGAATCACTGCCACGGGGTCAGCTTCGTCACCGCCCATACCCAGGACGGCGCGCAGCCGGACTGGCAGGCGCTGGCGCGCAGCCGCACCACGCTGGTCATCTACATGGGCATGCAGCGTATCGAGCAAGTGCAGGCCGGCCTGCTGGCGCACCTGCCCGCCTCCACCCCGGCCGCGGTGGTGCAGTGGGCCTCGACACCGCGCGAAACAAGGCTGGCGACCCGGCTGGGCCAGCTGGCGGACGATGCGCGCGGGGCGGGGCTGGGCAGCCCCGCGATCATCCTCGTGGGAGACGCGATCGGCCTGGCCCGCGCGCATGCCGCGCCGGCCATGCGCCACAGCGCCTGACCGGACATCGCCGCAGCGTCAGCGGCGGCGCCCCGCCATCCATGCCAGGGTGTCCTCGGTCCGGCCCGTGGGCACGTACTCGGCGCCGACGAAGCCGTCGTAGGGCAGCTCGTCCAGCGCGGCGAACACGTTGGGGAAATGGATTTCGCCGGTCCCCGGCTCGTGGCGCCCCGGCGTGTCGGCGAACTGGATGTGGCCGATGCGCGCACAGTGGGTGCGCAGGCTGCGGATCAGGTCGCCCTCCATGATCTGCATATGGTAGAGGTCGTACTGGATGCGCAGGTTGGGATGCCCCGCGCGATCGATGACGTCGAGCGCGGCCCGCGTGGTGTCGATCAGGTAGCGTGGACGGTCCACGGTATTGACCGCCTCGGTCACCACGCCCATGCCCAGGTCGCCCAGGACCTGGGCGGCGTGGGCCAGGTTGCCGGCCAGCGTATCCAGGCAGCGCTCGCGATCGTGCTCGGGCCCGGGGCAACCCGCCAACACGTTGACGTTGCGGGGCCGCAGCACCTGCGCAACCTTGGCGGCCTGCGCCACCGCCTCGCGAAAGGCGGCCTCCCTTCCCGGCACCGCCGCCAGGCCCTGTCCGCCCGCCATCAGATCGCCCGCCGGCACGTTGCACAGCGCCAGCTCGACCCCCGCCGCGTGAAGCGCGTCGCGCCACCGCGCGGCCTCGTGGTCGTAGGGAAACTGGACCTCGACGGCGTCGAAGCCGGCCCGGCGGGCGGCCGCCGGCCGCTCCAGTTCGGGCACCTCGAGGAAGAGCATGGACAGGTTGGCCGAGAATCGGATCATGGCGGGAATCAGGACAGGTTCGAGACGGAAGCGCGCACGGTTCAGGACTCCTCGGGAAAGCCGCGCAGGAAGAACCGGCGGGCGCGCCCCAGCAGGAAGTTCAGCACCAGGCCAAGCAGCGAGATCGCGACCAGCGCGACGAACATGTCGACGGTGATGAAGCTGCGCGAGGCGATCACGAGCTGGTGGCCGAGGCCGTCGGTGGACGTAATCATCTCCGCCAGGAACACCACCACGCAGGAAATGACCAGGCCGATGCGGCAGCCGGTCAGGATGGACGGCATGGCCGCCGGCAGGACGATGGAAGTCACGATGCGCGAGCGCGGCGTGCCGGCGGCCAGCGCCGACCAGATCAGCTTGGGTTCCACCGAGCGCGCGCCATGCAGCGTGGCGAGCAGGATGGGAAAGGCGGCGTCGGCCACGACCAGCGCGATCTTGGACGAATGGTCGAAACCCAGCAGCAGGATGAAGGCGGGATAGAGCGCCACCTTGGGGATGGGGCCCAGCACCCTGACCACGGGCACCACGACCGCGGCGCCCACCTTGGACCGGGCGGCCGCCATGCCCAGGCCGACGCCCAGCACCAGCGCGATGAAGAAGCCCACGAACAGACGGAACAGGGTGATGCCGACATCGGACAGGAAAACCGGCGAAGCCAGTTGCTCGAGCAGCCTCATGACCACCGCGTACAGGCTGGGCAACTGGTTCTCGGTGACCCGACCCGACATCGCCAGCCCCTGCCATGCGGCCAGGATCAGCACGATGGGCAGCGCGCCGATGAACGGAGAGATGCGGCGGACCGTCTTCATAGCGCCCCCATGGCGGCATCGGACTGCCGGTCGGCCCAGCGGGTCAGCCGCGCGCGCACCGCCTCGAAACACATGTCGAGCACGATGCCCAGGACGCCGATGACGATGATCATGGCGTACACGGTCTCGTACTGGGCCATGTCCATGGCATTGAACAGGATGTTGCCCGCGCCGGTCTGGCGCGCGATCATTTCGCTGGTGATCATGGTGATCAGGCCCATCACGATGCCGGTCCGGCAGCCGGTCAGGATCTCCGGCAGCGCGGCCGGCAGCACGATCCGGAACATGCGCTGCGCGCCGTTCATGCCCATGGCCGCGGCGGACCACAGCATCTTCTCCTCGACCGCGCGCGCCCCCTGGTAGCTGTGGTACAGCAGCGGCAGGCTGACGCCCAGGAACACCACCAGGATCTTCGAGGCATCGCCCACGCCCAGCCACAGCATGATGAGCGGCATCAGCGCGGCCTTGGGAATGGGATAGACCACCATCAGGAGCGGATTCATCAGCGTCTCGACCACCGGCGAACGGCCCATCAGGAGCCCGATGGGACCGGCCACCATCAGCGCCAGGACGAAGCCGATCAGCATGCGCCGCAGCGAATCCAGGATGTCGAAGGTCGCCTGCGGGTCGGCGAAGATGCGCGGCAGTTCGCTCAGCGCCTGCGCGGCCGTCGGCAGGCCCGGGTTGTCGTACAGGCGCGCCGCCAGTTCCCATGCCGCCAGCAGCCCCAGGCACACCAGCAGCGCGGAAACGCCCGGCGCTCGCAGCAGCTTCTTCACGCCGCTTCCTCCTGCTCGGGCTGGTTGTCGATCATCGCCTCGATGTCGATGACGTATTGCTGGTAGCGGGGGTTGAGCAGCAGCTCGGCGCGCACGCGCGGCCGGGGCAGGTCGATGGTGACGATTTCCTTGATGCGCCCGGGCGACTTGGTCAGCACCACGACCCGGTCGGACAGGTAGACCGCCTCTTCCACGCTGTGGGTGACGAACAGCACGCTCTTGCGGTCGCGCTCCCAAATCTTGAGCAGGTCGTTCTGCAGGCGGTTGCGGGTATGCGCGTCCAGCGCGCCGAACGGTTCGTCCATCAGCAGGACGGCGGGGTTGTAGGCCAGCGTGCGGGCGATGGCCACCCGCTGCTTCATGCCGCCCGACAATTGCTTGGCATAGAAATTCTCGTAGCCCGACAGGCCCACCATGGACAGCAGCTCGCGCGCCCGCTCCTCGGCCGGCGCCCGGGCCACGCCCTGCTGGCGCAGGCCGTAGGCCACGTTGCCCAGCACCGTCTTCCATGGATAGAGCGCGAACTCCTGGAACACCGGTCCGCGGTCCGGGCCGGGACCGGTGACCGGTCGGCCGTCGATCTCGACCGACCCCGAACTCTGCTTGACGAATCCGCCCACGATGTACAGCAGCGTGGACTTGCCGCAACCCGAGGGGCCGAGGATGGAGATGAACTCGCCGTCGCGAAGGTCCAGGGAAATGTCCGACAGCGCGACATGCCGCTCGCCCTTGCCGACGGCGAAGACCTGGGAAACGTGCTTGATGGCAATCATGGAGAAGTTCCAGAGCGCGGCCCCGCCCGTGCGGGACCTGTCCTTGCATCGCGCCGGGGCGCTACTTGATCGGGGCGTGGATGTCGCCGTTCCTGAACGAGGCCACGTCCACCTTTTGCGACATCAGGCCCGCCTGCGTGAAGCTGTCGAGCAGGCTCTGGATGGCCGGGAAGTTGGGGGCCATGCCGGGATCGCGGGCGAAGTCGTTGCCCTTGAGCAGGTAGGTATCCAGCACCGATACCGGCGCCTTGGTCACCTCGGACACGACCTTCAGCGTCTCGGGACGATTGGCCAGCACCTTGCCCATCGCGGTGGTCAGGTCACGGATGTAGGCCTTCACCAGCTCGGGGTTCTGGTCCACGAAATCCTTGCGGCACGCTTCCAGGATGTGCACGAAATTGGGCTGCTGGTCGGCCACCGAGAACAGCTTGCGCAGGCCGCCCTTGGCCTCGGCGCGCGCGGCGAAAGGCTGGTTCAGCACGCCGGCGTCCACGCGGCCCGAACGGATGGCATCCTCGGACGGCGCAAAACCGGTCTCGATCATCTTCACGTCGGTCTTGGGGTCGAGGCCGTTCTTCTCCAGCATCTGCACCAGCGGCGCGTAGACGCCGGCGCCCAGCACCGACACGCCGATGCGCTTGCCCTTGAGGTCCTTGACGGACTTGATGGGCGAATCGTCCTTGACGGCCCAGTACACCGAGAAGCTGGTGGGCGTCTCGAACACGTGCTGGGCGATGATCGAGGTCTGCACCTTGGCCTCGATCAGGCCCTGCCCCACGGACAGCGGCGTCTGCGTGCCGCAGTCCACCGCCTTGGCGGCGAAGGCCTGCATGACGGGCGAGGTGCCCTGGAACTGCACCCACTCGATCTTGTATTTCGAGCCCAGTTGCGGGAACTCGGCGGGGCGCTTCATCATCCAGTACTTGGCCTCCTCGGCCGGAATCAGCCAGCCCACGCGGATCACCTGCTGGGCGGCGGCGGGTACGGACCATGCGGCGATGAGGCCGGTCAGGGCAAGCGCTGCGATTTTCTTCATGAATGACTCCTGGCAGGTTGACGATCGGATTTCAATTCCACGATGCTTGGGGGGTCAGCGGCTTTCGCTCAGCTTGTAGATTTCGAGCGCTTCGGACTCGGGGCCCCGCGTCGCGTTGACCAGCCGGAACATCTGCGAGGCGACGGCGGTCATCGGCACCGGCGTACCGGTCTGGCGGGCCAGTTCGACCACGCTGTCCAGGTCCTTGAGCATGGTGTAGGTGTGGCCGATGGGGGGATTGTGGATACCCTGCGCCATGCGCGGCAGGAACAGCTGCAGCGGCTTGGAGTCGGCGAACCCGCCGGCCAGGGCCTGCGGCAGCAGCATCGGATCGATGCCCGAGTTCGCCGCCAGCCGGGTGGCCTCGGCCAGGATGGCCATGGTGCCGCCGACGATGATCTGGTTGCACAGCTTGGTCGTCTGCCCCGCCCCCAGCGGCCCCATCAGTGTGAAGCGCTGGGCCATGTGCGCCACGTAGGGCTGCACGCGATCGTAGTCTTCCTGGCTGCCGCCGGCCATGATGGCCAGCGATCCTTCCTCGGCGCCCTTGGTCCCGCCCGACACCGGCGCATCCATCCAGCGCATGCCGTTGGCGGCAGCCAGGCGGGCCGCGATGTCACGCGTGGCGGCCGGCGTGATGGACGAGAAATCGACCACCACCTTGCCCCGGCCGGGCACGAACGCGAGCCCGTTCGCGCCGAACACCACGTCCTCGACCGCGGCGGCGTCGGTCAGGCACATGAACACGATGTCGGCCTCGCGTGCCACCTCGGCGGGACTGGCCGCCACGCGCGCGCCGGCCGCCCGGGCCGGTTCGGCCTTGGCCGCCGACCGGTTCCAGACGGCAAGTTCGCAACCCGCCGCCCGCAACCGCAGCGACATGGGCAGGCCCATCAGGCCCATGCCCAGATATCCCAATCGTGCCGTGCTACTCATGATGCTTCCTTTGTCTCGAAGGCGGTGGCGTTCAAACGGAGGGGGCCGCCGGCTCGGGCCACTGCGCGCCCCCGGCATGGGTGACGGCGCCGGTATCGGCCTGCCCCACGGTCCTGGCGTACTTGGACAGCAGCCCTGCCTTGTGATTGGGCGGCGGCGGTTGCCAGGCGGCACGGCGGCGCGCCAGCTCGGCATCGTCCACCAGCAGTTCCAGGGTGCGCGCGTCGCCGTCGATGCGGATGCGGTCGCCGTCGCGCACCAGCGCCAGGGGGCCGCCCGCGGCCGCCTCGGGCGCGATGTGGCCCACGCAGATGCCGCGCGTGGCGCCCGAGAACCGGCCGTCGGTCAACAGGGCCACCTTCTCGCCCATCTGCTGGCCGTAGATCAGCGCCGTCACGCCCAGCATCTCGCGCATGCCGGGGCCGCCGGCCGGGCCCTCGTAGCGGATGATGAGCACGTCGCCCTCGGCGTAGCGCCGCTGGCTGACGGCCTCGGCGCAGGCATCCTCGCCGTCGAACACACGGGCGGGACCTTCATGCACGCGCTTGGCCAGGCCCGCGACCTTCAGCAGCGCGCCGCTGGGCGCGAGGTTGCCCTTGAGCACCGCCAGGCCGCCGTCGACCAGGATGGGCTGATCGGCCCGGCGCACGACCTTCTCGTCGGGCTCCGGCGCCGCGCCATGCTCCTCGGCCAGCGTGCGGCCGGTCACGGTGACGCAGCTGCCGTCGATGTGCCCGCTGCGTATCAGTTCGCGTATCAACACCGACACGCCGCCGATGTCGTAGACGTCCTTGGCCACGTACTTGCCGCCCGGCCGCAGATCGCCGATCAGCGGCGTGCGCGCGAACACCGCCGCCACGTCGTCCACGTCGAAGGCGATGCCGGCCTCGTTGGCGATGGCGGGAATGTGCAGCGCCGCGTTGGTCGAGCCGCCGGTGGCCGCCACCAGCGCACAGGCGTTCTCCAGCGCCTTGCGCGTGACGATGTCGCGCGGCAGCGGGCCGCCGTTCTCGATCAGCTTCATCACGATCTGGCCGGCGCGCCGAGCGATGTCCAGGCGCTCGGAGTACACGCCCGGCACCATGGCCGAATTCGGCACGGTCAGCCCCAGCGCCTCGGCCACCATGGCCATGGTGTTGGCGGTGAACTGGCCGGCGCAGGCGCCGATGGTGGGCTTGCAGGCGCGCTCGAGCATCATGACCTTCTCTTCGGTCATCTTGCCCGTCTGCGCCGCGCCCACCGCTTCATAGGCATCCAGCACCGTGATGTCGCGCCCTTCGAAACGGCCCGGCAGCGCGCTGCCGCCGTAGACGAACACGCCCGGCACGTTGCAGCGGACCAGGCCCATCATCGCACCAGGCAGGGTCTTGTCGCAGCCGCCGAACGCCACCAGCCCGTCGTGCGCATGGCCGTGCACCACGGCCTCGATGGAATCGGCGATCAGCTCCCGGCTGACCAGCGAGAACTTCATGCCCTCGTGGTTCATGCCTATGCCGTCGGACACCGAGATGGTGGAGAACTCCCGCGGCGTGCCGCCGGCCGAGGCGACCCCCATGCGCGCGGCCTCGACCTGCGGCGCGTGGGTCATGTTGCAAGGGCTCAGGTCGCCGCGCATGCTGACGATGCCCACCATGGGCTTGGCGATGTCCTCGTCGTCCAGGCCCGTGGCGCGCATGAAGGCGCGGTGCGGCGTCCGGTCCAGTCCCTCGCGGGTGATGTCGGATCTCAGGCGCTTGGTCTTCATTCTCTTCTACTCCGGATTCTGGGTCTTCGTTGCCGGCCTTATCGGCTCATGGCATCGGGCACGGCGCTGAGCCGGTCGAACACCCAGCTCACGTCGGTCTCGATGAATTTTCGGGCCTGCGCATAGTCGCCCGCGCGCATGGCCGCCACCGCGGACTCGTGCAGGCGATCGGCGGCGATGGTGTCGGTGTGCAGGAACTCGCGCGTGGCGCGCAGGTAGGCGCCCGACTGCAGCCAGAGGCTGTCGATCATGGCAAGCATGACGGGCGACTGCGCGGCCTGGTAGATGGTGTAGTGGAAGATGCGGTTCTTCTCCAGGCTGTCGGCCAGCCCTACGCGCGAACGGCGCGCCACCGTGATCTCGGCGGCCAGTTGTTCCAGGTCGTCCAGCTGGCGGGCGGTCAGCCGCGGTCCCGCCCATTCGGTGACCGTGCCCTCGATCAGCACGCGCGAACGCCGGATGTCGTCCAGCCGCTCGGGCGTGATCAGCGGCACGCGCACGGTGCCGCTGCGCATCGGTTCCAGCCCTTGCTGCGCCACCAGTTGGCGCAGCGCTTCCCGCACCGGCATGGTGCTGGTTTCCAGCGCGTTGGCCAGGTCCTGGATGCCCAGCAGCTGGCCGGCGGGATATTCGCCGTGCATCAGCTTGTTGCGCAGGGTCTGGTAGACCGCGTCGGACACCGAGGACCGAACGACGGGTTTGATTTCGCCCAGGGCAGGGAGCATGGCGGCCATCCTAGACGCAGTAGAAATCGATCATGGTGGGAATGACGTCGTTCATCAGCACGATCTTCTTGGCGGCGATGCGCCAGCCCTCGCCTTCCGGCCGCAGCAGGTGCTCGTAGCGGCCGAAGAAGGTGTGCTGGTCGCGGTGCTTGACGTTGTAGACATGGCAGGTCCAGGCCGACTCGACCCGCACCCGGCCTTCGCCGGCCGCCGTCGCCACGCATCCCGTCACGGCGTGACAGGTACGGGGCAAGGGAGTGGACGCGACCGACAGCCCGGACCGCACCCGCCAGACCCGGTCTTCCAGGCCCGCGCGCGCGGCGCAATACATCAACGACAACTCGCTGTCCGGCGATACCGACAGGCGATGTTCGTCGGTCCAGGCCGGCAGCCAGAAACTCGCGTCCTCGGCATACAGCGCCAGCCAGTCGTCCCAGCGCTGCGCGTCCAGGTGGGCGGCCTCCTGGAACACGACGGCCTGCGCATCGGCCTGCACTTCCAGCGCCAGCCTGCTCATTTCAACTTCCTCGACCAGTTGCGGTACAGCGCGTGGAACACGGTCTCGTCGCTCATCTCGAACGGCCCCGAGATCGACGTATCGGGCGCGATGTCCAGTTCCGCCGCATGGGCGTCGGCGCCCCGTACCACCCGCCCCATGCCGCGCGCATAGCCTTGCTGCCATTCGATCTCGCCGCTTTCGAAGCCGCGCTGGCAGTCCTCGAAGGTGACCGTGTCGTCCGGCGTGGCCAGCCCGCTGGGGTTGAAGAAATCCTCGTACTGGCGCAGGCGCTGGCGCCGCTGCTCGGCATCCTCGCCCACCGGGGCCAGGCAATAAGAGGTGATCTCGGTCAGGTCCACCGCCAGCGGGCGGATCACGCGCATCTGCAGGGCCGCGTTGGAAGCCAGCTGCAGGTTGGGAAAGATGTTGCACTGGCGCGTGCGCAGCATCCATTCGGCGCGCGTATCGCCCACGCGCGCACGCAGTTCCGGCAGGCGCGCATACAAGGGGTGGTTCTCCACCGGCGAGGTGGTCCATACCAGCGCGTGCCCGTTGGGAAAGCCGAAGGATCCCATCATTTCCTCGCGCTTCTTGCCGCCGGCCTGCCAGATCGCCGCCTCGACGTCGGTGCGCCCCGCCATCCCCGAGCGCCGGTCCAGCAGCCGCAGGTAGGACGGATGCGTGGACGTGAAATGGTAGGCGTCGGTGGAATTCTCCAGCTGCAGCTTCCAGTTGGCGCGATAGGTATAGGTGACCGCGCCGGGAACGATTTCCAGGCCGGCCTCGCTCTGGTCGACCGCCATGTCGATGAAGCGCCGGATGTCGCCCAGGTGTGTCTCGAGCGGCAGCACCTCGGCCGCCAGGCTGGCGAACAGGAAGCCGCGGTATTCCGCGAAGCGGGCCACCGGCTGGAGGTCGTGGCTGTCGTCGTCGAAGGCGGCGGGATAGTCGCCCTGGGCCCTGCCCTTGACGCCCAGGTTGCGCCCGTCGCTGCCATAGGCCCAGCCGTGGTAGTGGCAGACATGAGTGCGGCGATTGCCGCGCCGCTGGTGGAAGACCAGGGCGCCCTTGTGACGACAGGAATTGTGGAAACAGCGCAGCCTGCCGTCCTGGCCGCGCATGACGACCAGCGGCTGCCGGCCGATGCTGGTCGTGAGGTAGTCCTGCGGGTTGGGCACCTGGGAAGCATGGGCGACGAACACCCAGCCGCCATGGAAAAAGCGGTCCATTTCCCGGGCGTAGACATCCTGGCGACGGAAAACGTCGCGATGGACGCGGAATACGCCGTCCGCCGGCCGGTCGTCGATGAGCTGGGCGATGTCTGCCGGCATGGATTCCCCGAGGCGCGCCAGAATTCGATATCGGATATTCGATCTTTGATCAAATCCTAGCAAGCGGGTGACCACGATGACCAGGGGGTTTACCCGTGCCGCGCCACCGCGCGCACCCCGGCGTAAACTGCGCCCACTCTTGCGAAACCGACGACATGAAGAAGATCGCCGCGCTACTGGCCCTGGCCGCCTTCGCACTCTGGGCCGGCAACACCTCGCTGTTCCACGCCCCCCGCGACGGTCACCCGCTCCCCCTGGCGCATCGCGGCGTGCACCAGACCTATGCCGTGCAGGACCTGGACGCCGATACCTGCACCGCGGCCCGGATCCGGCCGCCCGTGCACGGCTACATGGAAAACACGCTCGCCTCGATGCGTGCCGCCTTCGAGGCCGGCGCCCGGACGGTCGAACTGGACGTGCACCTGACCCCGGACGGGAAGTTCGCGGTCTTTCACGACTGGACGCTGGACTGCCGCACGAACGGCCACGGCGTCACCCAGGACACGCCCATGACGGTGTTGCGGACCCTGGACGTCGGCCATGGCTATACCGCCGACGACGGCAGGACCTGGCCGCTGCGAGGCCGCGGCGTGGGCCAGATGCCCACGCTGGACGAGGTGCTGGACGCCTTCCCCGGCGGCCGCTTCCTGGTCAATTTCAAGAGCCGGCGGGAAGAGGAAGGCCGGGCCCTGGCGGAAATGCTCGCGGCCCATCCCGCGTGGCGCGAGGCGGTCATGGGCGTCTACGGCGGCGCCGAGCCCACGCGCGCCAGCATCGCGCGCGTGCCGGGGCTGCGTGGCTACGATCGCGCATCCACGCTGTCCTGCCTGCTGCGCTACGAACTCCAGGGCTGGAGTGGCATCGTGCCCGAGGCATGCCGCAATACGCTGGTGATCGTGCCGGTCAACTACGCCTGGGCATTGTGGGGCTGGCCCTATCGTTTCGCCGCACGCATGCGCGAGGCGGGCAGCGAGGTCATCGTGATGGGCGCCTACTCGGGCGGGGGCTTCAGTTCGGGCATCGACACGCCGGCCGACCTGGCGCAGGTGCCGGCCCGCTTTCCCGGCCATGTCTGGACCAATCGGATAGAAACGATGGGCGGCCCTATCCGGGCGCATTGAACCGGCCAGGGTATGCTAGGGCATGCCCGCCACCGCTTCCGACCACGCCCGCTGCTTCATCGCCCTCGGTCCCGACGACGACACGCGCGCCCGCCTGGCCGCGCTGGGCGCATGTCTGCCGCCGGCGCGCCTGCTGCCCGCCGACCTGCATCTGACCATCGCTTTCCTGGGCAGCCTGACGCCCGATCACGAGCACCGGCTACAGGCGGCCCTCGCTCCCCTGGCGCGCGCCCTGCCCGTGCTGGACGGCGAGTCTTTGGAACTCTGGCCGCAGCCCGCCCGGCCCCGCGTGGCGGTAGCCAGTTTCTCATTGCCCGCGCCCCTGCGCCGGCTGGTCGAGGACACGCGGGCCATTGTGCGCGGCATGGGTTTGCCGGTGGAAAGCCGCCCCTTCCGCCCGCACGTGACGCTGGCGCGCTTCAAGGCGGGCCAGTCCATGCCGGACCTGCCAAGGCCCATGCCGGCGGTTCCGCCGGCACGCTTCGGCACCCTGGGGCTGTATGCCTCGGCGCCGGCCGGATCGGAGCGGCGCTACGCCGCGCTGTTCCGCTTCGACCTGGCCTGACGCCCGCCTCAGGCCTGCGCGCTGGGCAGGGGCGAGCTTTCCGACAGGCGGATCATCTCCACCGCCAGCGCGGCCACGAGGCGATCCCGCTGGCCTCGGGCCGACGGTTCGTTCCACAGGTCCTCGACCTCGTGCGGGTCGGCTTCCAGGTCGTAGAACTCGCACACCGCCGGGTCGTCCGACAGCGTCAGCCGGTAGCGGCCGTCGAACAGCGTACGCACCTTGAAGCGGCGGGGCCGCCCGAACGCGTATTGCAAAGGCTCGCTTTCGACCACGATGCCGGCGCGTTCGGGGACCGACGCGGCCTCGCCGCGGATGGCCGGCAGCAGGTTCGCGCCCTGGATGCCGTTGAAGGGCGCCAGGCCCGCGCGCGCCAGGATGGTCTGCGCGATGTCTATCGTGCCCGCCACGTCGTCCACCACCGCGCCGCGCCTGGGTCCGGGCAGTTGCGGGTCGTGCCAGATGAACGGGACCTGGGTCACGCTGCGATAGTGCATGACGCCCTTGAGCGCGATGCCGTGGTCGCCCATCATCTCGCCGTGGTCGGAGGTAAAGATGACCACGGTGTCCTCGCGCAGTCCCAGCTCGTCCAGCTTGGCCAGCACCCGGCCGACGGAATCGTCCACCAGGCTGATCGAGCCGTAGGTCAGCGCGGTCACCTCGCGGCACTCGCGCTCGTTCAGGGCGAACGGCACGTAGGCCTCGCGCGAGGCGCCCGCGCGAGTGCGCTCGTGCACGGCCCGCAGCAGCGCCGGCATGTTCTCCTGGTGAAAGGACGGCGGCAGCGGAATGCCGGCCGGGTCGTACATGTCCCAGTACTTGCCGGGAGGCGTGAACGGGTGGTGCGGATCGGGAAACGAGCACTGGATGAAGAACGGCGCGTCATCGTCCCGCCGCGCGTGCCGGGCCAGCCACTCGCAGGTCTGCTCGGCCACGTAGATCGAGGGATACAGTTCCACCGGCATGCGCGTGCGCCAGGCCTGCGGCGAATCGTAGCGGTCGTCGGGAATGGCGTTCTCGCGGCCGCGCAGGCTGTCCGGATCGGGATGCCGCTCGGCCAGCCAGCGCGCGTAGTCGCCTTGCACGCGGTCGCCGTGCAAGGTGCACAGGCGCACGTCGTCGAAGCCGTAGAACGGCGTCTGTACATGGAAGGACGGATCGGCCTTCCAGTACGGCGTCCACTCGTTGTCGTACTCGCGGCCGCGACGGTGATGCCGGTGCGCATCCTTCATCGCCTCGGAAGGCGGCGTGCCGCCGTTCAGGTTTTCCCAGCCGCGGATGGGCGGATTGTTGTAGCCGAAGTTCTGCAGGTGCGACTTGCCGATCAGCGCCGTGGCGTAGCCCGCGTCGCGCAGCAGCTCGACGAAGGTGACGTCCTCGCGCGACAGCGGGATGCCGTTGTGCAGCACACCGTGCAGCGAGGGCATGCGTCCGGTCATCAGCGTAGCCCGGTTGGACATGCAGGTGGGGCTGGCCACGTAGAACTGCGAGGCCCGCACCCCGTCGCGCGCCAGTGCGTCCAGGTGCGGCGTGCGCAGGATGGGATTGCCGTAGCAGCCCAGGTGATCGGCCCGCTGCTGGTCGGTCATGACCAGCAGGATGTTGGGCCGCTTGGAAGCGCGTGGATCCATGCGATCAATCGGCCGAGATGTTGAATTCCTTGACGATCTTGCCGTAGCTCTCGTACTCGGCCCTGGCCATGCGGGCGAGGTCCTCGGACGAACCGCCCAGCGGCACTTCCCACTGCTGCTTGAGCTTGGCGGCGGTGTCCGGCTGGCGCAGCACGGTGTTGAACTCCTGGTTCAGCTTCTCGACCACGGCGGGCGGCGTGCCCTTGGGCGCGAACACGCCGTACCAGGCGCCGGTCGCGGTGTTGGGGTAGCCCTGCTCGGCCAGCGTGGGCAGGTCGGGCATCAGCGGCGAACGCTCTTTCTCGGCCATGCCCAGGGCCACCAGGCGGCCGGCGGCGATGTGCTGTGCCACCACGCCGATGCTGGCGTAGGTGATCTTCACGTGGCCGCCCAGCACGTCGGCGATCGCCGGCGCCACGCCCTTGTAGGGCACGTGCAGCATGTCCACGCCGGCCGACTTCTTGAACAGTTCGCCGGCGATGTGCATGGGCGAGCCGCTGCCAGGCGTGGCGTAGGCCAGCCCCGGCTGCTTCTTCAGCAGCGCGACCAGCTCCTTGGCGTTCTTCACGCCCAGCGACGGATGGGCGACCATCATCATCGCGCCTTTGGACGGCGCGACGATGGGCACGAAGTCGTTCAGCACGTCCAGGTTCACGTTCGCGCCCTTGGGCAGCACGTGGGGAGCGATCAGGAAAGTGTTGGGCGCGAACAGCAGGGTATAGCCGTCGGCCGGCGCACGCGCGACGGCGGACGCCCCCATCATGCCGCTGACGCCCGGGCGGTTCTCGACGATGACGGACTGGTGCAGGCGTGCGGCCAGCTTCTCGCCCAGCATGCGCGCGCCGATGTCCGGCCCGCCGCCGGCGGGATAGCCGACGATGATGGTGATGGGCTTGGAGGGGAAATCGTTCCCTTGCGCATGCGCGGTCAGCGCGGCAAGCGGCAGACAGCCCAGGACCAGGGCGAATTTGCGGAGCAATGCGTACATAGGGGCACCTATCGGATACGAGGCGAACGCGAAGAAGGGCAGATTCTTCCCTGAAAATCGGCCGGCCTCCACCCCAATAACGCCTCATTAGGGCGCAATTCGTCCCGCCTGCCGATAAAATCGACGCTGCGCGATCGACGGAGGAAGAAGTGGATGTATTGAGCGAGGTCCTGTCCGGCTGCCGGGCCGACAGCGCCACGACCGGCCGCTTCACCCTGCATGCCCCGTGGTCGCTGGAATCCACCGGCCTGCAGGGCGCGATGTTCCGCATCGCCCGGGGCGCGCCCTACTGGATACAGCCCGAAGGCATGGCGCCCGTGCGGGTGCCGGCGGGCGACCTCGTCGTGCTGCCCCGCGGCGGCCGGCACATCATCTCGTCCGAGCCGGGACTCGCGCCCGTTCCCTTCGCCGAGGTGCTGGCGGCGCACGGCATGCGCGAGCGCGGGGAAAAGCCGCTGGTGTTCACCCACGGCGAAGGCGGCACGCCCACCGAACTCTTCACCACCATCGTCGACTACGGCCCCGTCGGGCAGAACACCGTGCTGCGCTTCCTGCCCGGCCTGATCCACCTGCGCGAGGACGACGTGAACCTGGCCTCGTGCCTGGCGCCCACCATGCGGCTGTTCATCGAGGAAAGCCTGAACCGCGAGCCGGGCTGGAAACTGTCGGCCGCGCGCATGGGAGACCTGCTGATGGTGCACGTGCTGCGCGCCTACCTGCTGCGGCACCGCGACACCGAGCCGAACTGGCTGCGCGGCCTGGCCGACCCCAAGATCGCGCAGGCGATCATGCTGATGCACCGCTGGCCCGAGAAACCCTGGACCCTGCCCTCGCTGGCCGACGAGGTCTGCATGTCGCGATCACGCTTCAGCGCGCGCTTCCGCGAACTGGTGGGCGTATCGCCGATCTCCTACCTGACGGCGCGCCGCATGGAGCGGGCCGCCGAACGGCTGCGGCTGGGATCGGTACGCCTGGCCGACGTGGCCGAACTGGTCGGCTACGGCTCGGAAAAGATATTCGCCCGCGCCTTCCGGCGCTGGGCCGGCGTGCCCCCCGGGGAATACGGGCGGCGCGCGGGCTGAGCCAATCAGGGCTGCCGCTGGCGGACGATCAGCACGTCGCAGGGCGTGTGCTGGATCAATTGTTCCGCCACGCTGCCGATGGCCGTGCGCAGTATTCCCGTGCGGCCGTGCGTGCCGACCACCAGCAGCTCGGTGGGATGGCGCGCCACGTAGTCGGGCAGCACGTCTTCCGGCAGGCCGTGCTCGATCTTCCATTCGATGTCGGGCCGGTTCAACAGCGCCGCGTTCCGTTTCATGAACTCGGTCACTTCGTTGTCGGCCTTCGCCCTTGCCTGCTCCACCACGGCCGCCTCGGCATGGGCGTTATGGGCGGAGAAGGCGTGGAACAACAGCGGGCGCGCATCCGGGAACAGCGTCAGGGCCGCTTGCAGCGCCTGGCGCGACCCCTCGGAGAAATCGACGGCGGCGACGAAATCGCGATAGTCGTGATGCGGGCGTTCGCGCACCACCAGGATGGGCTGGGCGGCCTCGCGCGCCAGCTTCTCGACCGTGGTGCCCAGCAGCAGGCGGCCCAGGGTCTCGTCGCGGGCCACCCCGGTGACGATGAGGTCGCAATGGCGTGCCTCGGCCGTCTTGCGGATGACCTCGACCGCATGCCCCGTTTCCAGCACCAGTTCGGCCTGGACGTCGACGCTGCCCAGGCCGGCCCGGAAGCGCCGCTCGGCGGCGTTGCGGTCGACCACCTGGCTGCGGCGGGCGGTCAGCACGTCGCCCAGCGACGTCTCGTTCACGCACACCGCGATCAGCTTGGCGCCGTGCTCGCGGGCCAGTTGCACGGCCCGGTCCTGGGCGCGGTCGCAGCGCGCGCTCAGGTCGGTGGCAAGCAGGATGCAACGCAGGTTTTCGGTGGAGGGTCCTTCCATGCTGATCTCCCTGGTGTGGCGGACGCGGCGGCGCGCGTGTTGCGGCCCGTTGGGCGGGCGAGGATCCGGAGGCGGGACGGGAAGACCGCGGATCGCGCGGCGTCCCCGTCGGACCTACGATACCAACGGAAGGCGACCCTGCCAATCACGATGACGCGCGAGGGGCCTCGCGCTCGGCCGTGGAACAGGCCTCGATGTAGTCCGCCAGGCGCCGCGCCGCCGCCGACAACGGCCGCCGCTCGTCATGAGCCAGCCACAAACCCATGGTCATGGGCGGCCCGCCGGGCGACAGCTCGGCCAGGAGGCCGGATTCCACGTCCTGCCGGACCGTCTTCGCCAGCACGCACCAGATGCCCACTCCCGCCGCCGTCAGTTCCCGCACCATCCCGGACTCGGTGGCGCGCGAGGCCACCGGCGTGCCGGCGATGCCCGCGGCGCGCAGCATGTCGGCCATGTGGATCGAGAAACCCGAACGGTGCGCGGCCCGCACGAACTTGTGCCGGGCCAGCTCCCGCGGCGGCACGGCGGCGCGTCCGGCCAGGGGATGCGAGGGTGCGGCAACCAGGGCGAAACGCTCGACGCCGATGGCCCGGCCGGCCACGCCCTCCTGCGGCCACCGGCTCAGGAAACAGGCCAGGTCGGCGGTGCCGTCGCGCAACTGCGCCAGGACTTCGTCCAGCGTGCCGGCCACCATGGCCAGCTCGTACTCGGGATGCTCCCGGGCGAAGCCGGCCAGCGCCGGCGGCAGCACCGAATTGGCCACCGGCCGCTGGCAGGCGAAGACGATGCGCCGTTCTCCGGCCCCCCGGCCGCCGCCCAGGTCCTCGGACAGCCGCGCCGCGTCGTCCAGCACCGCGCGGGCATGCGCCAGCACGCGCTCGCCCGCCTCGGTCAGCGTGGCGCGCCGGCCGCGCTGGCGCAGGAACAGGGCTGTTCCCGCCCTGCGCTCCAGGATCTGGATGTGCTGGCTGACCGACGGCTGGGCGATGTCCAGTTGCCGGGCGGCACCGGCGAAGCTGCCGGTCTCGGCCACCGCCACCAGCACCTCGAGTCCGCGCGGAGACAGGCTGATCATGCGTCCTCCGATAGGCCATTACCTATATCTCATATAGGGTAGCGGCCCGTTGCCCCGGACCGCCCCCGACGATGATACTGCCTGGCTTCCAAGGCGCCGCCTCGCGGCGCCCATGACAACAGGAGGCATCCATGAAACGTTTGCTGGCCCCCGCGCTGGCCCTCGCGGCGCTGCTGGCCTGCGGCGCGCCCCAGGCCCAGTCCCGGCCCGACTTTCCGTCCAAGGGCGTGCACATCGTCAATCCCTTCCCGCCCGGCTCGCCGGTCGAGTACGTCGGCCGCCTGGTCGCGCAGAACCTGGAACAGGCCTGGGGCAAATACGTCGTCGTCGAAAGCCGCTCGGGCGCCGGCGGCACCGTGGGCGCCAACTACGTCGCCAAGGCGGCGCCCGACGGCCACACGCTGCTGGTCACCACGGCATCGCCCATTTCCTTCGCCGCCGCGCTGTACGAGAAGCTGCCCTACGACCCGGTCAAGGATCTCGCTCCCGTCTGGGGCATCGTCACGCCCGGACAGGTCGTGGTGGTCAACAGCCAGCTTCCGGTCCGCACGCTGGCCGAACTCGTGGCCTACGCCAAGGCCAACCCCGGCAAGCTGTCGTACGCCTCGTCGGGCATAGGCACCGTCCAGCATTTCGGCGGCGAGCTGTTCCAGGCCCGTACCGGCACCAAGATGGTCCACGTCCCCTACCGGGGCGGCGCTCCCGCCGCCACCGACCTGGCCGGCGGGCACGTGCAGGTCATGTTCGACTCGCTCACCAACCAGCTCCGCAACATCGAGGCCGGCAAGGTCCGGCCGCTGGCCATCCTGCGATCGCGGCGCGACAGCAAGCTGCCCGACGTGCCCACCGCCGCCAAGGCCGGCGTGTCCGGCGTCGAGGTCGTCAACTGGATCAGCCTGTTCGCGCCGGCCGGCACGCCCGCCGACGTGCTGCGCACGCTGCGCCAGACGGCGAAGTCCGTCATGGCGGCGCCGGACAACGTCGCCAAGCTGACCGAGACCTTCGGCGAGGCCCAGGTCCTGGACGGCGAGCAGCTCGCGCAGATGATCCCGACCGAGGCCCGCACCTACATCGAACTGGTCGAACACGCCGGCATCCCCAAGCAATGACCGCGGCCCCCGCCGCCCCACGCAGGAACCCCGCATGAAAATCGTCCGCGTCGAAACCATCCTGCTGACCATCGCGCTCAATCGCGACTATGGCGGCAGCGTCTACAGCGTGCCCCGCAAGAACGCCATCGTCACCCGCATCCATACCGACCAGGGCCTGGTCGGCCATTGCGTGAACGGCGAAGGCAACTTCGACGTCCATCGCCAGGCGCGCGAGATCGTCGACCGGGAACTGGCCCCGCTGCTGATCGGCCAGGACCCCACCGCCATCGAAACCCTGTGGTCGCGCATGTGGATATCCACCCATCGCGGCGGCCGCGACAAATGGGCTGCCGTGCGCGCCGTGGCCTGCGTGGACAGCGCATTGTGGGACCTGCTCGGCAAGCGCGCCGGACTGCCCCTCTACCAATTGTGGGGCGGCGCGCGCCACGCGCTGCCCATCGTCGCCATCGGCGGCCAGTACCGCGAGGGCTACGCGCCGCAGGACTACGGCGCCGAGATGGAGGAATACCGCGCGCTGGGCCTGGCCGGCTGCAAGTTCAAGGTGGGCGGGCGCGAAGTCGAGGAAGACCTGGCGCGCACCCGCGCCGCGCGGCGCGCGGGCGGCGACGATTTCGTGCTGTTCGCCGATGCCAACCGTGCCTGGAGCCGCACCCAGGCCCTGGCCTTCTGCCGGCAGGCGGCCGACCTGGGCCTGCGCTGGTTCGAGGAGCCCTGCCACTGGGACGACGACCGGCGCGACCTGGCGCTGCTGCGCGCGCAGACGGGCATGCCCATCGCCGCCGGCCAGTCGGAGATCACCACCCAGGACTGCCGCGACCTGATGCTGGACGCCGCCATCGATGTCTGCAACCTGGACGCGAGCTGGGGCGGCGGCCCCACCGCCTGGCTGCGGGTGGCGCGCATGGCGGCCTGCTTCGGCGTGCAGATGGGCCACCACGGCGAGCCCATGGTGGGCTCGCACCTGCTGGCCGCGGTGGAGAACGGCACCTATGTCGAAACCCACCATCCCGACCGGGACCCGATCTTCCACCAGATGCTGATCGGACGCGGCGCGATAGCGAACGGGCACTACATGCTGCCCCAGGGGCCGGGCTGGGGCGTGGATTTCGATCCGGAGTTCATCGAGCGGTACCGGACGGATTGAAGGCGGACGAGCCGGCTCAGAACCGGTGGTTGATACCGATCGCGAACGCCTGGTTGCCGGCCAGCGCATTGCCCACGTCGTTGGCGTTCCACACCTTGTAGAAGCCGGTGGGCGAGGTGTTGGACGCCTTGTTGTCGATGTAGGTGTAGGACGTGTACAGGCTGGTGCGCTTGGACAGGTCGTATACGTAGCCGATGGCGTACAGGCGCGCGTCATGGTTGTCGGCGGTGCGGTCGTTCTTGTTGATGAACGAGACGATGACGCGGCCGCGCGCGCCGGCGGGAATGCGCGCGCCCAGCAGCAGGTCCTCGGATTTGTCGTTGACCGTGCCGGGCACGATGGATCCGCGGTTGATGACGTAGTTGACGAAGGCGGTGGCCACGCCGAAGTCGTACTTGGCGCCGATGAAGGTCATCTTGGCGTCCTTGCCCGGGGCGACGGCATCGTTGGCCTTGGCGTAGGCGATCTTCATGCCGAACGGGCCCCTGGTGTAGCCCACCGAGGCGCCCAGTTGCGAGTTCGTGCTGCTGGAACCTGCGACCTCGCCCGGGGCATATGACAGCTCGCCATTGAAACCCGAGGCGTGGCCCAGGTAGTACTTGGCGACATTGTTGGCGCGATTGCTTCCGCCCTGGCCGCCGGCCGAGATCAGGCTGGCCGAGGTGCCGGTCATGCCGGTCGAGAAGGGATCGAACTCGACCTGCGCCATGGCCACGGTCGTGTACTGGCGGCCCAGCGTGAGGCGGCCCAGGCTGCCTTCGAGCCCGACCCAGGCCTGGCGGCCGAACAGCGTGCCGCCCTGGGCCGAACTGCCGTTATCGACGTTGACGCCGCCTTCCAGCATGAAGATGGCCTTGTTGCCCCCGCCCAGGTCCTCGCTGCCCATCAGGCCGAAACGCGAGCCGGACATGATGCCCGAGTTGAGCTTGTTGTTGGTGCCGGCGGCGTTGCCGCTGTCATGCAGGAAGCCCATGTCCACGATCCCGAACAAGGTGACGCTGGAGGTCTGGGCGAACAGGGGCGCACTGGCGCAGGTCGCCAGGAGAGCGGGCAGAAGTCGGGTGCGAAGCTTCATGACATTTCCTTCTATGAGCACAGGGCTGGAAGAGAGGCGTTGCCGGCCAGGCGTGGGTGGCGGCCGGCAAACCGTGGGTGGCGAGCCGCGGAAGCCCGCGTCCCGCCGTGGATCACATGGCGCGGTCAGGCTCCGTAGCCGAACATCCTGGGCAGCCACAGCGACAGTCCAGGGAACAGCACCAGCAGCAGCAGGACGCCGACCAACAGGAAGCAGAACGGCCATATCGCGCGGTTGATCTGTCCGATGGGAACGCCCGATAGCGCCGACAGCACGAACAGGATCAATCCGTAGGGCGGCGAGATGATCGCGATCATGAAGTTCAGCGTCGCGACCACGCCGAAATGCACCAGGTCGATTCCCAAGGCATGGACCGCGGGCAGCAGCACCGGCACCAGCACCAGCAGCATGACGGCGCCGTCGAGCACCGTGCCCAGCACCAGGAACATGAGGTTGACCAGCAGCAGGAACATCACGGGCGACAGGTCCAGGCCCATGACGTAGCCCGCCAGCGACTGGCTCAGCCCTTCCGAGGTGAAGGCGTAGTTGACGATGAAGGAGCTGAAGATCAGCAGCATCACCGCCGCCGACTGGCGCATGGATTGCACGAATACGGCGGCCAGGCCGCGCAGGCCGACGTTGCGGTAGACCAGCACGCCCAGCACCATGGCCCAGAAGGCCGCGACCGTGGCGGACTCGGTGGGCGTGAAAATGCCGGTCCAGATGCCCCCCAGCAGGATGACCGGCAGCGTCATGGGCACCGCGGTGCGCGCCAGCACGCCGGGCAGTTCGGACAGCGGCACCGCGCGGCCGCGCGGCAGGTCGTGGCGGCGCGCCATCCACACGATCATGGCCATCAGCGCGACGGTCATGATCAGCGCCGGCACGATGCCCGCCATGAACAGCGCGCCGATCGAGGCGCCGCTGATCAGCGCATAGATCACCATCGGGATCGACGGCGGCACCATGGGGGCGAGGCAGGACGCGGCCGCGGTGATCGCCACCGACAGGCCGCCGGGATAATTCCCGACCTTGCGCATCATGCGCGTGGCGACCATCCCGGCGCCGGCGGCCTCGCTCACCGCGCTGCCCGACAGGCTGGACATGACCAGGTTCATCAGGATGGTGACGTGGCCCATCCCGCCGCGAAAGCGGCCCACCAGGGCGTCGGCCGCGCCCCAGAGCCGCTCGCTGATGGTGGCGGCGTTCATCACGTTGCCGGCCAGGATGAACATGGGCACAGCGATCAATACGGTCATCTCGAACGACGAATTCAGGGTCTGGTCGACGATGATGCCGAGGTCCTGCCCGCTCACCCACAGGTAGAGCACGCCGGAACAGAACATGATCAGCACGACCGGGAAGCGCAGCACGGCGCCCAGGACGACGACGGCGCACAGCGCCAGGAATGCGGTGCTCATGGAACGATCAGCCGAGGATGTTGGAGTTTTCTTCAGGCGCGTCGTCAGCAACGCGCTCGCGCCAGTCCGGCCGCAACAGCTGCCAGAACTGGATGACGGCACGCACGATGACGGCCACCCAATAGACGACGAAGCAGCTGAACACCGCATCGAGGCGCCAATCGAGCACCGAGGTACGCTCGCGCCACAGGAAGGCGACGTAGTCGTAGATGGTGGGCAGGGAGACGAGGAAGGTCACGCCGATGGCCAGTGACGCCAGCAACCCTATGCCCCGCCGGCCGCGCGGTCCGCACAGGTCGTAGACCACGTCGAACCGCACCTGCTCGCGATCGGACAGCAGCAGGCCGTCGGTCAACAGCACGACCCACAGCAGCAGCACCATCGCCAGCTCGTCCGTCCAGACCAGCGGCATGGAGAACACGTAGCGCATCACGATGCCCAGCAGCGAAATCCCGAAGATCGCCACGAAGGCCAGCGTACACAGCGCTTCCATGCCTCGCTGCAGGCGAACGAACCCTTTCCGGTACATGGCTGCCTACCTCACCGCTTCGATTTTTTCCTTCAGTCCCTTGGGCCACTTGGCGGCAATGCCCGCCTGCGCGTACTCCTTGTCGACGCTCGCGCGGAAAGCAGCCAGGTCCGGCGTCTGTATCGTCAGGCCCTTGCTCTTGAAGAAATCCACGATCTCGGCTTCTTCCTTGATGCGGCCCTGGTCGTTGTAGTCGGCGGCCAGGCGGGCGGCCTGGCGTACGGCCTGCTGGCCGGCGGCGTCGATCTGGTCCCACTTCTTCTTGGCCATGGTCAGGAACACCGGCTGCACCAGGTGGCTGGTCAGCACGATGGTCTTGGTGACTTCCTGGAAGTTGTTCGCCTTGGTGATGGGCAGCGGATTTTCCTGGCCATCGATGGCGCCGGTCTTCAAGGCCAGGTAGACCTCGGACACCGCCATGGGAGTGGGCGTGACGCCCAGGCCCTTGCCGAGCGCGACCCAGCCGGGGCCGCCCGGCACGCGCAGCTTGATGCCGGACAGGTCGGCCGGCGTCTTCACGGCGCGGCCGTCGCGCAGGTTGACCTGGCGCGTGCCCAGGTACATGGGCTCGATGATCTGCAGCTCCATCTTCCTGGCCACCTCGGCGAAGTAGGCCTTGCCGATGTCGCTGTCGAACACCTTGCGGGCATGCGCGTAGTCACGGAACAGGTAGCCCGACGAGAACACCGAGAACTCGGGAATCTGCTGTTCGACCTCGAACGTGGTCATCGTGCTCATCTCGAGGTTGCCGCGCTGCAGGGCGGGTACCTCCGTTCCCTGGCGAAACAGCGAGCTGCCGGTGTAGACCTCGACCGCGAACTTGCCCGGGGCCAGTTTCTCGAGCTGCTCCTTGAACACGCGCAGGCCGCCCGAGAGCCAGTCGGTGTCGGCCGCCGCCGACGACACGCGCAGCTTGATGGGATCGGCGGCCAGCGCGAGCGCCGGCGCCAGCGCCAGCGCCGCCGCAAGGCCCAGCGCGCCGGCGATCTTTGTGAAGGTCCTCTTGTCCATGGTCATGATTCCTCTGAAGTCGGGTAAAAAGGGGCCCGCCTCCCCCTTCGGGGTGGCACGGAACGCCTGGATGCGGGGTTGCGCGGCCGCCGGCCGCAGCCGTACTAGGGCATGTGTTCGAAGAAGTGCCGCACGGAATCGGCCAGCGCATGGCTGGGTGCCCAACCCAGTTCGCGGCGCGCGGCGGAGATGTCCGAAGGCGTATGGCGTATGTGCGGAAAACCGGCGAATCCGCCCTTGGGCGTGACCGCCAACCGCACGCGCAGCCCGGGGTGCGCCGCGCGGACCGCATCGACGAAGTCATCGAAGCGATGCAGCGCGCCGCTGCCTATGGTGTAGACGCCCTGTGCCGGCTCGCGCGCATCGAGCGCGGCGACGTTGGCCCGGGCGCAATCGCGGGCATCGACGAATTCATCGCCCCCCTCCCAGACCAGCAGCGGATCGTCGATCACCGCCTCGCGGCCGGCACGGGCCGCTTCGAGCAAGGTGGCCAGCAGCTTGCCGGGCACCGAGGTGCCAGGACCGGACCATCCGCCCAGCACGGCGGCATAGCGCAACGCGACCACGTCCAGCGCATGGAGATCGCGGTACAGCAGGCCGAAGTATTCGGCGGCGACCTTGGTGCCCGCATAGATCGACGCCGGCCGATGAGCGAGCATGCGCATGGGGTAGTCCTCGGGGAAGGCCGGACCGGCGAAATCGCCGAACGCCGGGTAGTGGACGGTGGTGGAGCTGGCCAGCACGACGCGCTTGAACGCCAGGCGACGGGCAAGCTCGAGGATGTTGGCGGTCCCCATCACGTTGACGCGGATACCGTCGAGCGGCGATCGGCGGATGGCATTGGACAGCAGGGCGGCGGTATGCACGACCCGGTCGACGCCTTCCTGCTCGGCCACGCGCGCCAGATGATCCAGGTCGGTCACGTCGCCGGTTACGACCGAGGCCCGCGAATCGTCCACGATGGAGGCAATCGCGCCGGGAATGGGGCAGGCGTCGTAGAGCACGACCCGTTCGCCCCGCTCCGTCAGCAGACGGGCGGTATGGCAGCCGATCAGTCCCGCGCCGGTAATCAGGATGGCCATGGAATTCGCCGCTGGATATTGCTTATGCGGCGCATTCTATCCATCGAATTTTTTGCAGTAAATATAAATTCCTTGTTAATTTACATTTTAAAGGGAAATCCCCTAAGGGTTCCGCAAGCGCTGTAAGGCTTGCGGCACGAGGAATCTGGTGTGTTTCGCCAGCGAATCGAAGCAATGGACTTCGGCCCGGGAATGAAAGAATTTATAATTTCCTTCATACCCAACGGCGCGGCCAGGCAGGAAACGGCGCGCCCTTTCCAGGCAAATCTCCAGACACCATGGCCCAGGCACCCAAGCGTACGATCTCGGAAGTCGCCCACGAGCGCATGCGTACCGAGTCGGACCTGATTTATTCATTTTCGCAGACGAAGCCGCTGCTGACCGACCCCAGGCCGCTGGGAGCCGCCAAGATCATCGCCTGCCGAACACCGAT
>NZ_BAAAEN010000040.1:0-35331 GCF_039523035.1 Pigmentiphaga daeguensis
TGTCTTGCTAGCGCTGCGTCATCAGCAGAGAAACGAGATTATGAAGAAGTTTTTTACGTCTGTCAAATCGTCGTTAGCGCTGCCAATTTCGATTCGCTAGACCCTTGCCGCGCCACCACCCTGCCGCAAGGCTCCTTCTTTTGGTCGGCTGATTCGCTGCGCCCGCTTAACGCGTAACCGCCGCTGAAACTGCCTTCCTCACTCTTCGCACTTCCCGCTGCGCTGTTCGCGTTGCGTTGTTTGCGTCGAGAAAGAGACTATAGCACGGTTTTTCTGGCGCGTGCAACTCGCCCCGGGGAACGGGGAAGAAAGCCGCTCCCGCAGCTTCCTTCCCTATATATAGCGACTATGCGGGCGCGTGATCCAGCCCGATGTCCAGCACGCCCACGCTGTGCGTCAGCCAGCCGATCGAGATCAGGTCCACGCCGGTACGGGCCACGGCCGGCGCGGTCTGGGGGGTGATGCGCCCCGAGGCCTCGGTCACCGCGCGGCCGTCCACGCGGCGCACCGCCTCGGCCATGGTCTCGACGCTCATGTTGTCCAGCAGGATGGCGTCCACCTTCAATTCCAGCGCCTCGTCCAGCTGTTCCAGCGTATCGACTTCCAGTTCTATCTTCACCAGGTGCCCCACGCCGGCGCGCGCACGCCGCACGGCTTCGGCGACGCTGCCGGCGATCGCCACATGGTTGTCCTTGATCAGCACCGCGTCGTCCAGGCCGAAGCGATGGTTGGAGCCGCCACCCACGCGGACCGCGTATTTCTGCACGATGCGCATCCCCGGCATGGTCTTGCGCGTGCACACCACGCGCGACCGCGCATCGCCGATGGCATCGACCACCGAGGCCGTCGCCGATGCGATGCCACTCATGTGGCACAGGAAATTGAGCGCGGTGCGCTCGGCCGTCAGCATGGCGCGCGAGTTGCCCTCCACCACCGCGATGACGTCCCCCGGCTGGATACGGCTGCCGTCCGGCTTGCGCACGTCGACACGGATGTCGGGATCGATCAGGCCGAACGCCACGCGCGCCACGTCCATGCCGGCGACCACGCCGGGCTGGCGCGCCACCATGGCCGTACGGCCGCGATGGCCGGCGGGCACGATGGCATTCGTGGTGACGTCGCCGGCGCGGCCCAGGTCTTCCAACAGGGTGGCGCGCACCAGGGGCTCGATCATGACCGAGGGCAGCGGCGCGATGTCCCAGGCCTCGTGGGCACCCCGGGCATGGGCGCTGAGGTTATTTATGCTCATTATGAGTATTTTCCGTTGAAAAAAATCGCGGCTCTAGCCGTGATCCTTATGCTAGATATGAGCATAAGGGCTGTCAATACGTGGAAACCTGAAAGAGACGATCCAGTGGCTTAGGGCCGGTTCCCGCCAAAAGGAGGCGGGCACAGGCCGGGAATGGGCCCTAGTTGCCGCGAACCAGCGGGAGCTTGCTGCCGCTCAGGGCACGCTCCAGCATCACGTCGCCGCGGAAGCGGAAGAGCTTGGCCGGGCGCCCCGGCGTCTCGGTGGACAGCGCGCCGGTTTCCTCGACCAGCTGCTGCTGCTCGATGAAACGGCGGAAGTTCTGCTTGTGCAGCGACCGCCCGGCCAGCGCCTCGACGGCCTGCTGCAATTGCAGCAGCGTGAAGGACGGCGGCATCAGCTCGAACACCACCGGGCGGTATTTGATCTTGGCCCGCAGGCGCGCGATGCCCGTGGCCAGGATGCGGCGGTGGTCGTGTCGCATGGGCTCGCCCAGGTGGGGCAGCCCGGTCCTGCCGGCGCGGCGGATGGCTTCGTGCACCAGCCCCGCCTCGAACAGGAGTTCGTAGCGCTGCAGGACCAGTTCCTCGTTCCAGGCACGGCCGTCCAGGCCGAAACAGACCTCGGCCCGTTGCAGCCGGGCCCGGCGCTGCGCGGCATCGGCGCCCGCCCGGCACCATGCGCGCAGCGCGCCATCGATCAGTTCTCCCAGTTCGGCCGACGGCGCGCGCCTGTCCTCCCAGGGGAAATAGCGGTACCACCCGTGCCAGGCGGCATCGGCGCCGGAAACCGGCCCCTGCCGGGTCAGGGCCAGATAGCTGATGGAAATGACGCGCTGCTCGGTGTTCTGTTCGGTGCGGTCGCGGTCGGCGAAGGTATAGAGCTGCTCGACGTAGCCCAGCGGATGGTGCGTCTGCTCCTCCACCCAGGCCCGCAGGCCGGCCTGCAGCGAGCGGTGGCCGGACTCGAAGGGCCCGGACGGCAGCATGCGTCCATCGTGCGTGGTCAGGACCAGCGGCTCGGCGTCGGTGGCGGCGACGAGCACCGCGACCAGCTCGGCCGCCAGGGGGTGTTGGCTGGCGACAGTCAAGGGCGTCTCATTTCCTGCGCAAGTCGCTCCAGTCCGCGGTGGTGATGGCCAGCACGGCCGCCACCCAGGTCACCATCATCGCCAGCCAGCCGGTATAGCTGGGGTAGCCCCTGGACAGCACATAGGCGCTGCAGCCGATCGCCACCAGCACCAGCCATGGCGCGCGGCGGCGCGCGTAGCTGCTGCGCGTGTCCTCGGGCTGCCGGCGGGGGTCCATGAAGAGTCCCATTACATCCTCCATCAAACAGCGCCGCATTTTAGAAGATATGGCGCCGTCCCCGCCGATCTCTTTCGTGACCGCGCCCGCGCGCGGTGCACGGGGCTAGCGATCGAGCAGCGACATCCCCAGCTGGGCCCGGCGCTGCAGCCACAGGCTGGGCCGATAGCGCATGTCGCCGGTCACGCGCACGATGTTGCGCAGGATCTCGACGATGCGCGGGGCGCCCAGCGCGTCGCCCATGGCCAGCGGCCCCTTGGGATAGCCCAGGCCCAGCGTGACGGCGCGGTCGATGTCCTCGGGCGTGGCAATGCCCTGCTGGGCGATCTCGCAGGCGATGTTGACGATGGTGGCGACGATGCGCTGGGCGACGAAGCCCGGCGAATCCTGGACCAGCGTCACCGGCGCGCCGTCGGAGGCGAAGCGGGCCACGGCGGCGTCCCGCCACGCCTGCGCGGTCAGCGGCGTAGCCATGAGGGTGCGGCGGCGCCCCTCGGGCAGGCCGTGCAGGACGTCCACCGCCACCGTGCGGCGGGCATCCAGGCCCTGGTCGCACGCCGCCGTGGTGGCATCCTCGCCCAGGGGCGTGACCACGATCAAGGCATCGTCGCCGGGACGGTCGCCCTGCTGCACCCGCGCCCCCAGGCGCTCCAGCAGCTCGACCACCACCGCCCGCGCCTCCGGGCGCGCCGGCGATACCCAGACCTCGGGCATCTGCGCGACCGAAGGGGGCGGGACCTCGGGCGCGGCCTGCTTCTTGCCATCGGCATAGGTGTAGAAACCCTGGCCCGTCTTGCGGCCCAGCAGTCCGCCGGCCAGGCGCACCGTGGTCAGCGGCGAGGGGCGGAAACGCGGCTCGTCGAAGAACTGGCGGTAGATGGACTCCATGACCGGATGCGAGACGTCCAGGCCGGTCAGGTCCATCAGCTCGAAGGGCCCCATGCGGAACCCCGCCTGGCCGGTCATGATGGCATCGACCTGGGCGCAATCGGCCACGCCTTCCTGCAGCACCCGCAGCCCTTCGGTATTCAGGCCCCGGCCGGCGTGGTTGACGATGAAGCCGGGCATGTCCTTGGCGCGCACGGGCGTGTGTCCCATGCGGCGGGCCAGTTCGGCCAGCGCGTCGCCCACCTCCGGATCGCTGCGCAGGCCGTCGATGACCTCCACCACCTTCATCAGCGGGACGGGGTTGAAGAAATGGTAGCCCGCCACGCGCGCGGGCAGCCGGCATGCCGCGGCGATCGCGGTGATGGACAGGGACGAGGTGTTCGAGGCCAGGATGCACGTTTCGGCAACGATGTCCTCGAGCTGCCGGAACAGCCCCTGCTTGGCATCCAGCCGTTCCACGATGGCCTCGACCACGAGATCGCAGTCGCGCAACTGCCCCAGGTCCTCGCACAGGGTGAGCGCCTGCAGTGCCGCCTCGGCCCGGGGCGCTTCCAGCTTGCCCTTCTGCACCAGCTTGTCCCAGGTGTCGCGCAGGCTGTCGCGCGCCGACGCGAGCGCCGCCTGGGCGGTGTCGTACAGGTAGACGCGCAGCCCGGCCTGGGCCGCGATCTGGGCGATGCCCCGTCCCATGGCGCCCGCGCCGACTATCCCCACGCTATTGATCCGTGCCATTTATTCCTGCCTCCCTTGGCGGCCCTCAGGCCGTGTGCGCCTTGATGGTTTCGCGCGCGATGACGAGTTGCTGTATTTGCGAGGTTCCCTCGTACAGGCGGAACAGGCGGACGTCGCGATAGAAGCGTTCGACCGCGTATTCGGCAATGTAGCCCGATCCGCCGTGGATCTGCACGGCGCGGTCGGCTGTCCGCCCGACCATTTCGGTGGCGAACAGCTTGCAGCAGGAAGCCTCCAGGGTCGTCGGTTCGCCCCGGTCGCGCTTGCGGGCCGCGTCCAGCACCATGGTCCGGGCGGCATAGGCTTCGGTCTGGCTGTCGGCGATCATGGCCTGGATCAACTGGAAATCGGCGATGGGCTGGCCGAATTGCTTGCGTTCGGTGGCGTAGCGCACGGATTCGGCGATCAACCGTTCGGCCATGCCGACGCAGACGGCCGAGATGTGCAGGCGGCCCTTGTCCAGCACGCGCATGGCGGTGCGAAAGCCGTTGCCCTCTTCCCCGCCCAGCAGGGCACTGGCGGGCACGCGGCAATCGTCGAATACGATGTCGCAGGTCAGCGAGCCGGCCTGGCCCATCTTGCGATCCGGCTTGCCCAGGGTGATGCCGGGCGTGCCGGCCTCGACCAGGAAGCACGAGATCGCACCCGCCCCGCGCCCCTCTCCCGTGCGGGCCATGACGGTATACAGGCCGGCGATGGGGGCGTTGGTGATGAAACGCTTGGTGCCGTTCAGGACGTAATGGTCGCCGTCCCGGCGCGCCGAGGTCCGCAGCGACAGCGCATCCGACCCCGCGTCCGGCTCGGTCAGCGCGAACGAGCCGATCAGTTCGCCGCTGGCCAGGCGCGGCAGGTAGTGCTTGCGCTGCTCGTCGGTACCCGCCAGCACGATGGCCTGCGAACCGATGCCGATATTGGTGCCCGCCAGCGACCGGAAGGCCGGCGACGTGCGGCCCAGCTCCATCGCGATCAACACCTCTTCTTCCATGTTCAGGCCCAGCCCGCCGTATTCGGGCGCGATGGACAGGCCGAACAGGCCCAGCGCCTGCATCTCTTCGCGCACCTGCGGCGGAATCACGCCGGTTTCGGCCACTTCGGCCTCGAGCGGAACCAGGCGCTCGGCCACGAACGTGCGCGTGGCCTCGATCAGCAAATTCAAGGTATCGGCATCCAACGACATGACAGTCCCCATCAGGAAGTGGCCGCCGGCCTGACGCACAGGCCGGCGGATAGAAGTTCGAAATAGTCGAGCGCGATCTGTTCGGCCGTGCTGCCGTGGCCGGGCTTGAACCAGCGCGCCATCCAGTTGAGCAGGGACAGCACGGCGCGTCCCGAGGTCACGATCTGTCCCGGCCGGAATACGCCTTCGCGCGCGCCCTGCTCCAGGATCTGGCGCAGCAGGCGCTCGTAGGCATCGCGCAGCCGCGAGGCGTCGTCGCGGTAGCTGGGGCTCATGCCGCTGAAGCCCACCAGCATGGCGACGAAACTCCAGTAGTTGCGTTCGAGATAGGCCGCGTGCGCCGTCATGAAGACGCGCAGCTTGTCCAGCGGGGCGGGCTGTTCGTTGACCGCCGGCACGACGGCTTCGGTCAGGCCTTGCAGCGCCTGCAGGATGATGGCGTCGTAGATGTCCTGCTTGGTGGCGAAATAGTGGTAGATGGCCGGCTTGGAAACGCCGATGGCGGCGGCCAGTTCGCCGATGGAGCTGCTTTCGTAGCCGCTTTGCGCGAACAGCTTGGCAGCCTCCAGCAGGATGCGTTCGCGCGCGTCGGCCACCACGGGCGGACGGCCCTGGCGGCGCCGGGGAGCGGGGTGGGAAGCGGGTGCGGACATGGCAGGTTTATTTACTTACCGAACGGTAGGTAAATAATACCAGCGGCATGCGAGGCCGCAACTCTCGCAAACCCGGAGCCGGCCCCGGCTACTTCAGCGACTTGGGCGCGGGGAACAGGTCTTCCAGCTCGATCCCGCGTTCTTTCAGCACGGCCTCCAGCAGGGGCTGGAGCTTGCCCAGGCTTTCCTGCACGGTCTCGCGCACGGTATCGACCACCACCTGCGTGCCGCGTTCGATCTCGATGTTGAGCCGGTCGCCCACCTGCTTTTCCTCGAACGTGGTCATGCGCCGCGTCTCGGGAATCAGCCAGATCTCGAACCAGCCCTCGGCCCGGTTGACCTCGGCCACCGTCAGGCTGGCGCCGTTGATGGCGATGTAGCCCTTGGCGAAGACGTATTTGCGAAAGGCCTCGGGAATGGTGAAGCGCATGACGCGGTTCGTGTCCGAGCTGCGGATGCTGGCGATGGTGGTGGTGAAGTCGACGTGGCCGGACAACGGGTGGCCGCCGATCTCGGCCCCGTCCTTGGCGGCGCGTTCGACGTTGATGCGCGACCCCACGCCGTACTCGGACAACGTGGTGATGTTCAGGCTTTGCAGCATGACATCGAACGAGGCGGCGGTGGGACTGGCGATCTCGGTGACCGTCAGGCAGACGCCGTCCACCGAGACGCTGGCGCCTATGGCCAGGTCCTGGCAGAAACCCGGCGGAAACTCGATCGTGAAGGTGCGCAGGCCCTCGCGGTCGTTCATGGCGGCGATCTGGGCGGTGCCCTGGATGATTCCGGTAAACACGATATTCCTCGGCGCGTGGGGATGGCGGTCCCCGCATTGGTCATGGGCGATAGCTTAACGCGCCGCCGACCGCCGCGATTTTTACGCCATTTTTATACCCGTCCGCCCAAGCTATACCCCGTTTTTACGCCCGTCTCCTTACGCTGGCAGGCGTCGGGCATGGGGACGAACAAGCCGCCCCGCCCATCGTGGAGTCCGCATCGGCGGGAAAAAATGGATCTCATCTACCTGTTGGGCCTGGTCGTCATCGCGCGCGCGACCATCGGGCTGATTCAGTTCTGCGCGGCGCTGTCGCAAGGAGAAACGCCATGACCTGGCTGCACCTGGCCGGGGCGGTGGCGGCCGCGGCCCTGTTCGTCTATCTGCTCGTCGCCCTGTTCAAGGCGGAGAAATTCTGATGGATACCAAGCTGCTCCTTCTGCTGGCGCTCTACCTTGCGATCCTTCTGGCGATCGCCCCCTTCCTGGGCCGCTACATCCGTCTTGCCATGGACGCGGGCCCGTCGCGGTGGACCGCCTGGGGCCGCCCCGCCGAACGGGTCATCTACCGGCTTGCCGGCATCGATCCGGCCTTGGAAACCGGCTGGAAGGCCTATGCGGTGGCCGCCGTGGCCTTCAATCTGGTCGGCCTGGCCGCGCTGTATGCGCTGCAACGCGTACAGGGATGGCTGCCGCTGAACCCCGCCGGCCTCGGCGCGGTGGCGCCGGACTCGGCCTTGAACACGGCGGTGAGCTTCGTCACCAACACGAACTGGCAGGGCTACGCGGGCGAGACGACCATGAGCTACCTGACCCAGATGTTGGGTTTGGGCGTGCAGAACTTCGTGTCGGCGGCCACCGGCATCGCCGTGCTGTTCGCGCTGATGCGCGGACTGGCGCGGCACGGCGCGGGCACGGTCGGCAACTTCTGGGCCGACCTGGTGCGCTCGACGCTGTACGTGCTGCTGCCCCTGTCGCTGCTGCTCGCGCTGTTCCTGGTCAGCCAGGGCGTGATCCAGAACTTCGACGCCTACCAGACCGTGCATACGCTGGAGGGCGCGGCGCAGACCTTGCCCATGGGGCCGGTCGCCTCGCAGGGAGCCATCAAGCTGCTGGGCACGAACGGCGGCGGCTTCTTCAACGCGAATTCGGCGCACCCTTTCGAGAACCCCACGGCGGCCAGCAACTTCCTGGAGATGCTGGCGATCTTCCTGATCCCCGCCGCGCTGTGCATGGCGTTCGGGGAACTGGTGGGCAGCCGCGCCCAGGGAGCGGCGATCCTGGCCGCGATGACGGTGCTGTTCGTGCTGTCCGTGCTCGCCACCGGCTACTTCGAACAACAGGCCAACCCCATGCTGGCGCAGCCGGGCATCGACGCCGCGCCCTCCGCGCTGTCGGCCGGCGGGAACATGGAGGGCAAGGAAAGCCGCTTCGGCATCGCCGCCAGCGCCCTGTTCGCGGTGGTCACCACGGCGGCCTCGTGCGGCGCGGTCAACGCCATGCACGATTCGCTGACGGCGATGGGCGGCTTCCCGCCCCTGCTGCTGATGCAACTGGGCGAAGTGGTGTTCGGCGGCGTCGGCTCCGGCCTGTACGGCATGCTGGTCTTCGCCATCACCGGCGTGTTCATCGCCGGCCTGATGATAGGCCGCACGCCCGAATACCTGGGCAAGAAGATCGAAAGCCACGACATGAAGATGGTGGCCATCGTGCTGCTGGCCACGCCGCTGCTGGTGCTGCTGGGCACGGCGGCGGCCGTGTCGCTGCCGGGCGGACAGGCGGGGATATTCAATCCGGGCGCCCACGGCTTCTCGGAAGTGCTGTACGCGCTGTCCTCGGCCGCCAACAACAACGGCAGCGCCTTCGCCGGCCTGTCGGCCAACACCCCCTTCTACAACGTGCTGCTGGCCCTGGCGATGTGGTGCGGCCGCTTCGGGATCATCGTGCCGGTCCTGGCCCTGGCCGGATCGCTGGCCGCCAAGCGGCGCATCCCCGCCGGCCCGGGCACCATGCCCACCACGGGGCCGCTGTTCGTCGTGCTGCTCATGGGCGCCGTGCTGATGGTGGGCGCGCTGACCTACATCCCCGCGCTGGCCCTGGGGCCGGTGGCGGAACACCTGCAACCCTGAACGCCTGGACGGGCATCCTCATGTCTACGCACCTGGAACCTTCCCTTCCCCACCCCGCCGCCGCGGTGCCTGGCCGGCGCGCGCTGTCCGGCATCCCGCTCGGCACGGCCCTGAAAGAGAGCCTGCTCAAGCTGCGGCCTTCGACCCAGGTCCGAAATCCGGTCATGTTCACCGTATACGTGGGCAGCATGCTGACCACCCTGCTGTGGATCGCCGGCCTGTCCGGCCACGCGGATGCCGATACGGGTTTCATGTTCGCCGTCTCCGCATGGTTGTGGTTCACCGTGCTGTTCGCCAACTTCGCCGAGGCGCTGGCCGAGGGACGCGGCAAACAGCAGGCCGCCGCGCTGCGCGGGCTGCGCACCACCGTGATCGCCCGGGTGGTGCAGGGCGTGCCCGCCGATACGCCGGCAACGGCCGAGGCCTATCGCGGCCACGTGACGGAACGCCCGTCGGGCAGCCTGCACAAGGGCGACATCGTGCTGGTCGAGGCGGGCGGCACCATCCCGGGCGACGGCGAGATCATCGCCGGCATCGCCTCGGTGGACGAAAGCGCCATCACCGGAGAATCGGCGCCCGTCATCCGCGAGGCCGGCGGCGACTTCTCGTCGGTGACGGGCGGCACACGCGTGCTGTCGGACTGGATCATCGTGCAGGTGGCGGCCAATCCCGGCGAAAGCTTCCTGGACCGCATGATCGCGATGGTGGAAAGCGCGCGGCGCCAGAAGACCCCGAACGAGATCGCGCTGAACATCCTGCTGGTGGGCCTGACGCTGGTCTTCCTGCTGGTCGTCGCCACGCTGCTTCCCTTCTCGTTCTTCGCCATTTCCGCCGCCGGCCAGGGAACGGTCATCGCGATCACCGCGCTGGTCGCGCTGCTGGTCTGCCTGATCCCGACCACCATCGGCGGCCTGCTCTCGGCGATAGGCGTGGCCGGCATGAGCCGCATGATGCGCGCCAACGTGATCGCCACCTCGGGCCGGGCCGTGGAGGCGGCCGGCGACGTGGACGTGCTGCTGCTGGACAAGACCGGCACCATCACCTTCGGCAACCGCCAGGCCAGCGCCTTCCATCCGGCGCCCGGCGTGGCGGCCGACGTGCTGGCGCGCGCCGCCTGCCTGGCATCGCAGGCCGACGAGACGCCCGAAGGACGCAGCATCGCCGCGCTGGCGGCCCGCCAGTTGGGGCACATGCCAGAAGCGGCCGCCGGCGCCGCATTCGTACCGTTCTCGGCCCATACCCGCATGAGCGGCGTGGACCTGGCGGACCGCCGCATACGCAAGGGCGCGGTCGACGCGATGCAGGGCTGGCTGGCCGGCCAGGGCGCCATGCTGCCCGAGGCCGTCGCGCGCGCGGCGGACGATGCGGGCCGGCGCGGCAGCACGCCGCTGGTGGTGTGCGACGGCCGCGCCGCGCTGGGCGTGGTCGAGCTCAAGGACATCGTCAAGCCCGGCATGCGGGAACGGTTCGGAGAACTGCGCCGCATGGGCATCAAGACGGTGATGATCACCGGTGACAACAAACTCACGGCGGCGGCCATCGCCGCCGAGGCGGGCGTGGACGATTTCCTGGCGCAGGCCACGCCCGAGGCCAAGCTGGCGCTGATCCGCCGCTACCAGGCCGACGGCCGGCTGGTGGCCATGACCGGGGACGGTACCAACGACGCCCCCGCGCTGGCGCAGGCCGACGTGGCGGTGGCGATGAATTCCGGCACCCAGGCCGCCAAGGAAGCCGGCAACATGGTCGACCTGGACTCCGACCCGACCAAGCTGATCGAGGTGGTCGAGACCGGCAAGCAGATGCTGATGACGCGCGGCGCGCTGACCACCTTCAGTATCGCCAACGACGTGGCCAAGTATTTCGCGATCATTCCGGCGGCCTTCGCCGGCGTCTACCCGCAACTGGCCGCGCTGAACGTCATGCGGCTGGCCTCGCCGTCGTCGGCCATCCTGTCGGCCGTGGTCTTCAACGCGCTCATCATCATCGTGCTGATCCCGCTGGCCCTGAAGGGCGTGCGCTACCGGCCGCTGGGCGCGGCCGCGCTGTTGCGCCGCAACCTGCTGGTCTACGGGCTGGGCGGCCTGCTGGTGCCCTTCGCCGGCATCAAGCTGATCGACATGATCCTGGCCGCCACCGGACTGGCCTGACCCACCCGCTTTCGGAGACTCCCATGCCCCCTGATTCCTCTCTCGCCCGGCCACGCGTGCTGCGGCCCGCGCTGGCGGTATTCGCCGCGCTCTCCCTCGTCACCGGCCTGCTCTATCCGCTGGCCACCACCGCCCTCGCCCGGCTGGCCTTTGCGCACCAGGCGGCTGGATCGCCCGTCCAGTCAGGCGAAACGACGGTCGGATCGGCGCTGATCGGGCAGTCGTTCACCTCGCCCCGCTATTTCTGGGGCCGCCCTTCGGCCACCGCCGAACGCCCGTACAACGCGCAAGCCTCGGGCGGTTCCAACCTGGGGCCGCGCAACCCCGACCTGGCGCGCCTGGCGGGCGAACGCGCCGTGGCGCTGCGACAGGCCGACCCCGGCAACGCGGCACCCATCCCGGTCGACCTGGTCGCCGCCTCGGGCAGCGGCCTGGACCCCCACATCAGCGTGGCGGGCGCCCGCTACCAGGCGCCCCGGGTCGCGCGCGAGCGCGGCCTGCCGACGGACGAGGTAGAGCAACTGATCGCCGCGCATACGGAGCGGCCATTCATCGGCATACTGGGCGAACCCGTGGTAAACGTACTCCAGCTCAACCTGGCGCTGGACCGGCTGCCCCGCCCCTGACCCGCCGATCACGCCCCGATCCCATACATGGCATCCGCCGCCCCTGGACGTCCCGATCCCGATACCCTGCTCAGGAACCTCGATGCCGCCGGGCAGCCGGCCGCGCGCGGCCGGCTGCGCATCTATTTCGGCGCCTCGGCCGGCGTCGGCAAGACCTACGCCATGCTGGAAGCCGCGCGTCACCGGATGGAGCAAGGCGCGGACGTGGTGGCCGGCGTCGTCGAAACGCACGGGCGCAAGGAAACCATGGCCCTGCTGGCCGGCATCCCCACGCTGCCCCAGGCCGAGATCCGTTACCGCGAACGGGCGCTGAAGGAATTCGACCTGGACGGCGCCCTGGCCCGGCGGCCCGCCCTGGTGCTGGTGGACGAACTGGCCCACTCGAACGTTCCAGGGTCGCGCCACGACAAGCGCTGGCAGGACGTGCACGAATTGCTCGCGGCCGGCATCGACGTCTGGACCACGCTGAACGTGCAACACCTGGACAGCCTGAACGAGGCGGTGGGCGGCATCACCGGCGTGCGGATACGGGAGACCGTGCCCGACGCCGTGTTCGACGACGCCGACGAGATCATCCTGGTCGACACCTCGGCCGACGAACTGCTGCGCCGCCTGCGCCAGGGCAAGGTCTACCTGCCCGAGCAGGCCCGGCACGCGGCCGGCCACTTCTTCCGCAAGGGCAACCTGATCGCGCTGCGCGAACTGGCCTTGCGGCGCACCGCGGAGCACGTGGACGACGACGTGCAGGCCTACCGGCTGGATCGGTCCATCACCGACATCTGGCGCACGCGCGAAGCGGTCCTGGCCTGCGTCGCCGCCGACGATGCCGGCCACGTGGTGCGCAATGCGCATCGGCTCGCCCAGCAGCTCGATTGCGAACTGCACGTGGTCTCCGTAGAAAGCCTGAGCGTCCAGCCCCAGCCGGCCTCCCGGCACGACTACCTGCGGCGCGTGCTGGCGCATGCCGAGTCGCTGGGCGCGCGCACCGAGGTCCTGGGCGGCACCGACCTGGTCGAGGCCGTGGTGCGCTATGCGCGGCGCCACAACATCACCAAGGTCGTGCTGGGCCGCTCCGCGCCGGGCGGCTTGCGGCGCCTGCGCCTGTCGTTGTCGGGCCTGTTGTCGCGCCTGCTGGCGCCGGGCTGGATCTGGCATCGCCACAGCTTCGCCGACCTGCTGGCGGCCGCCTGCCCGGAAATCGACGTGATCCGCATCGCCGCCCCGCCCCTGCCCGCGCAGGCGCGCGTGGCGGCGCCGCCTGCAGGCGAGCGCGAGCCGCGCGGCGCTTCCCGCCTGCCCGCCTATCTCTGGGCGCTGGCGTATTGCGGCGCCGCGGCCGCGCTGTCCTCGCTGGCCTTCCCGGTGCTGCACCAGACCAACATCGTCATGCTGTTCCTGCTGGCGGTGATCGGAGTGGCGCTTCGCCACGGCCGCGGGCCGGCCGCCCTGGCCTCGCTGGTCAGCGTCGCGCTGTTCGACTTCCTGTTCGTCCAGCCGCTGTGGTCCTTTGCCATTTCCGACATCCAGTACGCGCTGACCTTCCTCGTCCTGCTGGCGGCGGGCCTCGTGGTCGGCCAGTTGACCGCGGGACTGCGCCTGCAGGCCGAGACCTCCGTCCGCCGCGAGGCCGAGGCCCACGGGCTGTACGAATTCGCGCGCGAGCTGTCGTCGGCGCTGCAGCCGGAACAGATCGTCGAGGCCACGTCCTCGTATGTCCGCGCGGCCTTCGACACGCATTGCGTGCTGTACGTCCAGGACACCACCGACCACCTGCGGCCCGCGGCCCCGGCCGATGTCCCGACGGGCCTGGAGCCGGCCCTGGCGCAGTGGGCCTACGACCACGGGCAGCCCGCTGGCGCCGGCACCGCCACGCTGTCCACCAGCGCCTTCTACTACCTGCCCCTGCAGGCATCGATGCGCACGCGCGGCGTGCTGGCGATCGCCTGCGGCGGCCGCCCCGGCCTGGACGACGCGGAAAGCCGCCGGCAGATGGCGGCCTACGGCACGCTGGTGGCCATCGCGCTGGAGCGCCTGCACTATGTGGAAGTCGCCCAGCACGCGCTGTTGAGCGTCGAGTCCGAGAAACTGCGCAACTCGCTGCTGGCGGCCGTCTCGCACGATCTGCGCACGCCCCTGACCAGCCTGGTCGGCACCTCCCAGACTTTGCAGCGCCAGCATCCGGAACTGCCGCAGGCGGTGCTCGAAGCGCTGCACGGGCTGACGGTGCAGGCCCGCCGCATGCACGCGATGGTGGACAACATCCTGGACATGGCCCGGCTGCAAAGCGGCGATGCCCCGCTGCACCGCGAGTGGCAATCCATCGAGGAACTGGTCGGATCGGCGCTGGCCTACATGCGCGATGCGCTCGGCCAGCGGCGCGTGATCGTAGGCAGCCTGTCCGACCTGCCGCTGGTGGAATGCGACGGCGTCCTGATCGAACGCGTACTGTGCAATCTGCTCGAGAACGCCATCAAGTACACCCCCGAGTCCAGCATCATCCGCATCGACACCGAAATCCGCGGTGGCCAGCTTGCCACCCTGGTGACCGACGACGGCCCCGGCGTGCCGCCGGACACCGCCGGACGCATCTTCGACAAATTCGCTCGCGGCGAGCGTGAATCATCCACGCCGGGCGTGGGCCTGGGCCTAGCCGTCTGCCAGGCCATCGTCCGCGCCCATGGCGGCGACATCCGGCTGGAGGCCGCTCCGGACGGGCACGGCGCGCGCTTCGCGTTCACCCTGCCCCTGGGCACGCCGCCGGACATCCATCCTGAACCGGACGCTCCATGTTCGACTACCGACCCAACATCCTGATCATCGAGGACGATGCGGCCATCCGCCGCTTCGTGCGCACCGCCCTGGAAGGCGAAGGCGCCGCGATCTTCGAGGCCGAGACGGTGCAGCGCGGGCTGATCGAGGCCGGAACCCGGCACCCGGACCTCGTCATCCTGGACCTGGGCCTGCCCGATGCCGACGGCATGACCCTGATCCGGGAACTGCGTGGCTGGACCGAGGTGCCGGTGCTGGTGCTGTCCGCCCGCGACGCCGAAGGCGACAAGATCGGCGCGCTGGACGCCGGGGCCGACGACTATCTGAGCAAGCCCTTCGGCGTGGGCGAGCTCCTGGCACGGGTGCGCGTGCTGCTGCGCAGGCATGGCCGGGGGGGAGCCGGCCAGCCCGCGGAAATCCACTTCGGCGAGATCACCCTGGACTTCGCCCGGCGTGCCGTGACCCGCGGCGGCAAGGCCGTCCACCTGACCAACCGCGAGTACCGCCTGCTCGCCACCCTGGCGGCGCACCGCGGCAAGGTCATGACGCACCGCGAGCTTCTGCGCGAGGTCTGGGGACCGGCCTACGTCGGCAACAATCACTACCTGCGCATCTACATGGGCCACCTCAGGCAGAAGCTCGAGGCCGATCCCGCCCAGCCCGTCTATCTGCTGACGGAGGTCGGCGTCGGCTACCGTTTCGCGGGTTGAACCTCACGGCCACGACGCGCGCGCAAAGGTGAACGATTCTTTACAAGCAGTTTCATTCCTGGGCGGCCCTTTCTAAGATACGGCTACCTGTTCCCGGCAAGGCTTCATGGCCGGGTCGTTCAGGAGTATCAAATTGGACTCATCCCTGCCTCTTACCGCCAGCCAGGCCCTGGCGCTGGGCAATCCCGCCATGTGCCTGCTGTTCGCGCTGGGCTTCGCCTGCCTGTGGGCCCACGAGCGGGCTCGCGCCTATCTGCTGCTGTACGCGGCCGCTTTCGCCGTCTACGCCGCCGGTACCCTGTTGCGCATCTTCGACCAGGCCGACGTGACGGGCGACGACCTGGCCGCCGCCGTCCTCTACGTGGGCAGCGCGCTGCTGCTCGCCCGCGGCCTGCTTTCGCGCTGCGGCATCGATGCCGAAGGCTCGCCGCTGGGCGCGCTGGGCATCGCCGTCCTGGTCCTGCTGCTGCATTTCCACATCATGCAGAACGATGTCCCCGCGTTCGCCTATACGCTGGGCGTCGGCCTGGGCGCGCTGCTGCTCCTGGCATGGATGCGGCTGGGTGCGCTGCGCCGCGGCGGCACCGCCGACCAGGTCCTGTACTGGATGCTTCCGCTCGTTTCCGCCTGCCTGTTCCTGGGCATTTCCTGGGCCGCCGGCTCGGTCGCGCCCCGGGCCGGGGAATTCGTGCAACCGAATGCCTGGCTGCGGGCGCTTCCGCCCGCCGGCCTCGTCCTGGTGCTGGGCGGCTCGCTCTTCGCCAGCGCGCTGTCCGACGTCATCACGCCGCTCAAGCACGAACGCATCACCGACCCGCTCACCCAGTTGAAGAACCGCCGCAATTTCGAAGACCTGAGTCTCGAGCGCCTGCAGCGGCATCCGGAGTATCCGTTCAGCCTGGTGCTGCTGGACCTGGACACCTTCAAGGCCATCAACGACACCTATGGCCACGCCGCCGGCGACGCGACGCTGGCCGAAATCGGCCGGATCATCCGCGACTGCACCCGCACCGGCGACATGGCCTGGCGCCTGGGCGGCGACGAATTCGCGATATTGATGCCCGGCACGCCGGCGGCCGGCGCGGTCCAGGTTGCCGAGCGCATACGCGCGCAACTGGCCCTGACGCGCCTGGAAATGCCAAGAGGCGACTTCGCCGTGACGGCCAGCTTCGGCATCGCCCAGTCCCGGGTGGACGAGCCGCTGTACGAGCTTTTCGCCCGCACCGACGTCCTGCTGTATGCCGCCAAGCGGCAGGGACGCGATCGGATCGCCTGTGCCCCCGGACAGGAACGGGGCGACGCCCGCGACGCCATGGCGCGCGAGGGCGAGGAAATGCTCTCGCTCTAGTCTGCGCTTCGCCAGCCTGCGGACCATCCGATTGTTGGCGGAACTGGAAAAGTCATTTCCAGATCTTCGATATTTAAAAGGATTCTTGCGCGCCCATCTTCAAAGCACGGCGGTTGACATGATGTCCAGCCGCCCGACACACCTACTTTGGAGATATGCCATGAAAGCCATTGCCTACACCGCCGTGATCGCCGCCTCTCTGTTCGGCGCCGCCGCCCATGCCGACCAGGGCAACAACTACGGTAACGACTTCCCGCCTCCCGCCATCTCGACCACGTCCCAGCTGACCCGCGCCCAGGTCCTTGAGGAACTGGCGCAGGCCAAGGCCAACGGCGGCATCGTCTACGGCCAGGAAGGCTTCCCCGACCAGACTCTCCAACAAGCCGGCAAGCCGGTCGACCGCGCGCAAGTCCGGCAGGAAGTCAGGAACTACGAGGCGTCCAACCGCGCCGGCGGCCCCGGCGAATACCCCGCCAACATGTAAGCAGTCCTGCGCGTGGACCGTGCCGGGGCGAGCCCCCGGCACGCGCATTCACCCGGCCCAAAGACCGGCCGGCGCGCCCAGCAGGCGTGACAAGGCCCGGCCCTTTTCCCTGAGCGCGCGAACCTGCGCGCTGTCGGCGCTCGTATCCAGCAAGGCCATGGGCGACGTGATCGTCAAGCCATAGGCCACCTCGGCATGCACGTTCCAGACCGGGACGCTGACGGCCAGATAGGTGGGCAAGGCCCGCAGTTCCACCACCGAATATCCCCGCTCCAACACCGCCGCGCGTATGGCCGCCAGCCGGGCCTGGGCATCTTGCGCCGTAGGCGCCAGCCCGTCCGCCTCCAGCTCCCGCTTGAGCACGGGCAGCACCGCTTCGGCCGGCAGATACGCCGCGAACACGTGGCCGGCCGCCGTGTGCAGCATCTCCACGGGACCATTGCGCAATTCGAACACCCGGCCGCGCACCGCCGACTGATTGACCAGGATGACGGGCCCGTTGCTCCAGATGACCACCGCCACGCCCAGGCCGGTTTCCTCGCTCAGCGCGACGGCCGCCTCGCGCACCAGTTCGAAATGGTCGACGTCGCGGGCGGCGGTCATGCCGAGCGCGGCCAGGCTGGGACCCAGCCGGTACAGGCCGCGGCCATCGCTCTTGACCATGCCGGTGCGCACGAAGCTGGCCAGGTAGTTGTGCGCCGCGCTGGGCGCGATGCCGGCACGGGCGGCAACGACCTTCAGGGCCACGGCGCCCGGCCCCATCTGGATCGCGACCAGGATGCGGTAACCGATCTCGATGGACTGGATGCCGCGCGGTCCGGGGCCCGGCACGGGTGCGCTAGCCGTCTTGCTTGATGTCATGGAGCCGATACGCGAGCAGGGGCACGAAGCCGGAAGAGTGCCGCATTGTACCCAGGGGCACCTTGACAGCCTGGCCGCCTGCCCCTACGATTAATTAAACTATATCAAACAATTCAATATTATTGAATTAAGGAGACGAATCGGCATGATTCCGAGCGCGGACTCGTTCAAGGCGGCCATGCGCCGCGTCCCCAGCGCGGTCGCCATCGTCGGCGCGGCCCACCAGGGCGAACGCCGGGGCCTGACTGCGACCGCCGTCTGCAGCGTCAGCGCCGAACCGCCGCAACTGCTGGTCTGCGTGAACAAGCGCGTGCGCGCGCACGACCACATCCGCCTTGCCGGCCATTTCGGCGTGAGCTATCTCAGCCAGGACCAGGGCGACATCGCCCAGGCCTTCGCCGCGCCGGCCGGCGCGCCGGAAGACCGCTTCCGCACCGGCGACTGGACATCGGGCAGCACCGGCGCGCCCCTGCTGCGCCAGGCGCTCGCGGCCTTCGAATGCCGCGTGGCCCAGGCCATCGACTGCGGCACACACACCATCTACATCGGGGAAATCGTCGCCCTCGCCCAGAAGGACGACCTGTCCCTGCTCTACAAGAGCGGCCTGTTCAGCGCAGCCTGAACGCCCGCCCCGTTTCCCTTCACTTCCCTAGCAAGAGCAGCCCATGAAATTCGCCGTCTTCGACCACATGGACCGCGGCACGGTCTCCCTGGCCCAGCAGTACGAGGACCGGCTCGCGCTGGTGCAGGCCTACGACCGCGCCGGCTTCCACGCCTACCACGTGGCCGAGCATCATTCCACGCCGCTGGGCATCTCGCCCTCGCCCGGCGTCTACCTGTCGGCCGTCGCCCAGCGCACGCGCCGCCTGCGCTTCGGACCGCTGGTCTATACATTGGGCATGCACCACCCGCTGCGGGTGCTGGAAGAAATCTGCATGCTCGACCAGATGAGCGGCGGCCGCCTGGAGGTCGGTTTCGGACGCGGCATCTCGCCCTACGAGCTGGGCTACTACGGCGTCGATCCGGTCCAGGCCCAGGACATCTACCACGAGTCCTACCAGATCATCATGCAGGGGCTGACCGGGTCCGTCGTCGATTTCCAGGGCAAGCACTTCGACCTGCGCAAGGTACCGATCGAACTGCAATGCGTGCAGCGCCCCACCCCGCCGATCTGGTACGGCGCGGGCACGCCGGCTTCCACCCAGTGGACCGCCGCCCAGCGCATCAACATCGTCTGCAACGGACTGGCCGCCCAGGTGCGCGCCATCACCGACCAGTACCGCAGGCATTGGGCGGAACTGGGCCACGACGCCAGCGCCATTCCGTTCATGGGCATGAGCCGGCACGTGGTCGTGGCCGATACCGAGGCCGAGGCGCGGGACGCGGCCCGGCGCGCCTACCGGCGCTGGCACGGCCACCTGATGCATCTGTGGGTCAAGCACGGCACCCGCCCCCAGACGCTGGCCTTCCCGGACGAGTTCGACGACGCCCAGCGCGCCGGCCTGGGCATCGCCGGCACCCCCGACCAGGTGCGCGACTGGATCGCCGACCAGTCGGCCCAGGCCGGCATCAACTATTTCGTCTGCCGCCTGGCCTTCGGCGACCTGAGCCGCGACGAATCCCTGCACTCGACCCGCCTGTTCGCCGAACAGGTCATGCCCGCGCTGGAGACTGCCGCCGCGCCCGCATGAGGCCTGTCCGGTCCCTGCTTTCCTCCGGCTTCCCCGATACGTACAAGACACCCCGACAAGGAGACACCCGAATGAAGCCCCGCCTGTTCCCTCTGCTGTGGGCATGCGCCCTCGCCGCCGCCAGCGCGACCGCGGCCGCCCAGTCCTGGCCGGAAAAATCCGTGCGCATCGTGCTGCCCGGCCCGCCCGGCAGCAGCCCCGACCGCATCACGCGGCTCCTGGCCGAGCATCTGAGCAAGAAGTGGAAGCAGCCGGTGGTGATCGAGAACCGTCCCGGCGGCACGACCCGCATCGGCGCCGAAATCGTCGCGCGCGCCGCGCCGGACGGCTATACGCTGCTGTCGACCTTCGTCTCGCACGGCATGGTGAAACTGCTCTACCCCGAGACGCCCTACGATCCCATCAACGACTTCGCGCCCGTCGTGCAGCTCGTCGATACCGAGACCGTGCTGGTCGTGCGCTCGGACTCGCCCTACAAGACGTTCGCACAACTGGTCGAAGGCGTGAAGACGCGCGGCAAGCCCCTGGGGGTCGGCAACTTCGGCAACGGTTCGAGCTTCCACTTCTACAGCCTGATCATGGGCCAGGGCGCCGGCATCGACGTACTGCCGGTGCCCTACAAGGGCGAGGCGCTGTCCCTGACCGACATGATGGGCGGCCACGTGGAAGCCAGCTTCAACTCGGTGGGTACCGCCCTTCCGCATATCCGCGACGGCCGTGTGCGCGCCCTGGCCGTGCTGGCACCCAAGCGGTCCCGGGTCCTGCCCGACGTCCCCACCTTCATCGAGTTGGGCTTCCCCCGACTGCGCGCGGGCGGCTGGTTCGGCATCCTGGCGCCCGCCGGCACGCCCAGGCCCATCGTCGACCGGATACGCACCGACGTCCAGGCCATCCTGAAAGAGGCCGACGTGACGAAGTGGCTGCGCGACCAGGGACTGGAGCCGGCCTTCGAAAGCTCCGAAGCCTTCGGGCAGTCGATGAAGCGCGAGGCCGGCGAATGGGAAAAACTGATCAAGGAGTTCAACGTCTCGGTGAACTGACGCCGCCAGCCGCCCGGCGAGTCAGCTCGCCGGCGTGGCGCGCGGCACCATCAGCGTCGCGCGCCGGGGCAGGCGCATGGACAGCAGCGCGGCCGCCACCAGCAGCGTGCCGGCCGCGCCGAACGACACCCAGTGCGTGCCGAAGGTCTCGTAGCCCCAGCCTCCCAGCCACGAACTGATCATGCCGCCGAACTGGTGTCCCAGATAAGCCCAGCCGTACAGGATGCCCACCAGCTTCACGCCGTAGACATCGGCCAGCAAGGCCGACGACAGGGCGATGCTGCCCGACCAGACGATGCCGCCCAGCGTGGCGGCGGTATACAGCTCCCAGTGCGTGCCCACCACGACCAGCGCGAAGAACCCCAGGCCGCGCACGAGATAGATGGTGGCCAGGATGTCGCGCCTGGGCAGCACGTCGGCCAGGCGTCCCAGCACCAGTGTGCTGAACACGGCCACCGCGCCGATCAGGCCGATGCCCAGCGCGCTGGTCATCGCATCGAAGCCGTGGTCCATCAGCATGGGCACGCCGTGCGACCCCAGCAGGTTCATGCTGAAGCCACAGGCGAAAAGGCCCAGCGCGATCTGCCAGAAAGGCGCGGAGCGCAGCGCATCGCCCACGCGCAAGGTGGCGGCGGCCGGCCCGGGCTGCGAGGACCTGGCAGCGGCGCGCGCCGCCAGGTCCTCGGGACGCAGGTCCGCTTCGGGCGGCGCATTGTCGCGGAAGATCAGCAGCGCGGCAGGCACCGTGAACAGGGCGAAGGCCGCCGCGAAGACCAGCATGGTCGCGCGCCAGCCCAGCCAGGCGATGAACGACGTGAACACCGGCGTCATCAGCGCGATGCCGGCCATCGATCCGGTGGAAAGAAAGAACAGCGCCATGCCGCGCTGCCGCGTGAACCAGCGGGTCAGGATGGGCGTGAGCGCCACCGGACTGGTCAGCCCCAGCCCCACCGACTGTCCCACCCCGAACGCCAGGAAGAACGCCAGCGGATGACGCGCCAGTACCGTGGCGATGGACGAAGCCACGACCACCGCCATGCCGGTCAGCAGCACGAAGCGCGTGCCGCGCGCGGCCACGAGATAGCCGGCCAGCGGCATGGCCAGGCCATAGCACAGCATGCCGATCGCGACCATGCCGGCCAGCATGCTGCGGCTGAAGCCCAGGTCTTCGGTGATGGGAAGGAAGAACGGGCCGATACCCATGCGCATGCCGACGGTCAGCAGCGTCAGCACCGTGGCCGCCGCCACGATGGTCCAGCCGAAATACCAGTTGCCGATGCGTTGCCCTGCCAATTGTGTCCCCTTGCCTTGATTCGACCCGCCACGGCGCGCTGCCTGGCCTGCCGCAAGGATACCCTCAACCGCCGGGCGCCGCCGTCCGCTGTCCGGTCGGTCCGTGCTTTCCTAAGGATGCACCAGCTTGTCAGCCACGGCGGCCAGGGATATCTGGCCGCTGTCGACGATCTGGCCCAGCGGCGCAGGACGGCCGAGCAGATAACCCTGCGCTTCGTCGCAGCCTTCCTTGCGCAGCAGCGACAATTGCCCCTGGGTCTCGATGCCTTCGGCCAGCACGGGAATGTCCAGGCTCTTGCCCAGGGCCAGGACCGCGCGCACGATGGCCCGCGCCTGCGGGCTGGACTCCACCTCGCTGACGAACGAGCAGTCCAGCTTGATCTTGTCGAACGGGAAGGCGCGCAGCGTCTCGAGCGAGGAATAGCCGGTGCCGAAATCGTCCAGCGCGATACTCACGCCCAGGGCCTTGATCTCGCGCAGCATGCGCAGCGAACGTTCGCGGTCGGCGAACAGCGTGGACTCGGTCAGCTCGAGCTCCAGCCGCGCCGGCGGTAGTCCGGTGTCCGCCAGCACGTCCTGGATGAGCGCCGGCAGGTCCGAATGGGCGAACTGCGCGCGCGACAGGTTGACCGCGACCTTGTAGGGCGGATCCCAGGACACGGCCCGGGCGCATGCATGCCTGAGCACCCATTCTCCCAGCTGCAGGATGAGGCCGTTCTCCTCGGCCAGCGGAATGAACTCGGCGGGCGGAACGTAGCCGCGCCGGGGATGCTGCCAGCGGAGCAGCGCCTCGTAGCCGCGGATCTCGCGCGTCTCGACAGAGGTCTGCACCTGGTAGTGAATGTCGAGCTGGCCGCTCTCGAGCGCCTCGCGCAGCTCGCTGGCCAGGGTGCGCCGGGCGCGCACCGCCTCGTCCATCGACGGTTCGTAGAAGCAGACGTTCTTCAGCATGTCCGACTTGGCCCGGTACATCGCCAGGTCGGTGTTGCCGATCAGCATGCTCTTGTCGCGGGCGTCGTCCGGATAGATGGCCACTCCCAGGCTGGCGCCCGGCACCGCTTCCCAGTCGTCGACCTGGATCGGGGCGAACAGCGAGGTTTCCAGCCGCGACAGGAAGTCGAGCAGGCTGCCCTCGCGCAGGCGGTGGATGGCGACGAACTCGTCTCCGCCCAGCCGCGCGACGAATTCGCCTTCCTGCAGCAGGCTTCTCATGCGCTGGGCAAGGATCACCAGGACCCTGTCTCCCGCGGCATGGCCGTGCAGGTCGTTGATTTCCTTGAAGCGGTTGAGGTCGATGCCCACCAGCGCCACCTTGCCGCCCATCTGATCGGCAAGATAGAGCTCGTTGTCCAGGCGCTCGTTGAAACTGCTGCGGTTGGGCAGGTTCGTCAGGCTGTCCGTCATCGCCATGTGGCGCAATTGCTCCTGCGACTCGGAACGCACGCTGTCGTCGATCAGATAACTGGCCACGCCCGCCGCCGCGATGACCAGCGCCACGCCGGTGACCGCCAGGGCCAGTGCCTGCAGCGCCTGCGGCTGGGAAAACACCCCCTCCACCAACATGGGGGACACCTGGAAAGCCGTCATGCCCGTGAAATGCAGACCGGCGATGCCCAGTCCCAACAGGCAGCCGCCGGCATAGCGGTACGCGGGCCGGTCATCGCTGACGACCAGGTGCAGGGCCAGGCCGGAGAATACGACGGCGATCGCGATGGACGCCGCGAGATAGCCCATGTGCCAGGACACGATGCCCTGGACCCGATAGGCCATCATGCCGGTATAGTGCATCAGGACGATGGCCAGCCCCACCGCGGCCCCGCCCAGGGCGGGCGCGAACCGCCACCGGCGGCTGCTCGCCAGCGCGAAGCCGGGCACCGCGCCGACGATGGCGGCCAGCAGCGACAGCACGGTCACCGTAGGATCGAACGCGATGGGTACCCCGGGATCGAAGCCGATCATCGCCACGAAATGCATGCACCAGATCGCCGAGCCGGCCGCCACGACCGTCAACACGTTCCAGCCCAGGCGCTGGACGCCGGCCGTACGCGCGGCGCGCAGAAACAGGCGGATGGCCACCCAGGACCCCGCGCAACCGATCAGGACGGCAAGTAACACCAGCCAGGGATTGTGGCTGTCGGCGATACATCCCAATACGGTCATCATCTGATCGCGCTTCCTACGCGTGGGCTGCCGCGCCCAATAAAAAACTGCTCGTGTCAAGCCATTTATGCAAATCGCACGAGGTCTAAAACTCTATATGGGACGCAAAGTTAGCTCTGTTTAGGGCCGCTTGAAGCGACTCGGGCATCGTGGGCTAGGTGCCACATAAGAGCGACAGGAGAGAAAGCCGGAGCGCGTTGCATCGGGCACGTTTTCCAACAGCAGACCGACTTGCGTTTCCATAATAGCCCAACTGACCGACTCCCAGATCGATGAAAGCGCAGCCCGTAGGCTGCGCTTTCATCGTGAGTGACTGGTGAGTGTGTCTGCATCGTCAGCCCGATTGAGGCGGTGCGGCCTTGCCCCTACCTCCCTTCCTGAATCCCCGATCCGCTGCCATGAACGCCTCCAGCATGTGCGGAATCAACGTCGTCGCATCGACCGCTTCGCCGTATGCCTGCGCGTGCAACGCGGCGTAGCGGTCGAGGTCGGCTTTCAGGCTGGCCGGGCAAGCGAAGGTCAGCTTCACATTCTCGGTCTTGGGCAGCGGGCCGAGCCGCAGTTTCTTGGTCGTGCTCATTGCATCGCTCCCCGCTGGAAGAACATCGGCTGGTACGGACGCAACACCAGATCGCGGTTGACGATGATGCGAACCGGTAGGCCCGGCCGTTCGGTCAGCGTCGGCTGGATGTTCATGTTGCGCCGGGTCATCTCCTGTCCGACCTGATTGATGCTGTCCTGTGCGCTATCGCGCCCGGCGATCACGAAGCGGTTGCCGTTCTGCCGGTTCTCCGGTGCGGCCAGCTCGGCGCCCACGCCCAGCAGCGTCGTCAGCGCCGCGCCGGCAAAGACGCGATCCCAATGCCAATCGACGCCATCCTCCAGGCCGGAATAGCCGGCCGGGTCGGTGCCCGCGAGGTTGTCGAGCTTCAGCGAAGACGTGTCCGGCAGGATGACGCGGTTCCACACCACCTGCACGCGGCTCTGCCCATAGCTCACCTGGCTGTTGTACTTGCCCAGGATGCGCGACCCTTGGGGGATCAGCAGGAACTTGCCCGTGGCCGTGTCGTAGACCGGCTCCGTCACCGTGGCGATCACGTCGCCCGGTAAGTCCGACTTGATGCCCGTCACCAACGCCCCGGCGATCACCGTTCCCGCCATGACCTGATACGGCGAGGACGGCATTTGCAGATTGCCGGAATTGCGGGTTTCCGTAGAGCCGCCTTTCAGGAACGCCTCTTTCTGGTCTTGCCGGTTCTGCATGGCGATGGGATCGGATGGCTGGGCCGCCGTCGAGGCCGGCCCAGCGGCCAGCGGGTCGAAGCCCGCCAAGGCACTGCCGGGCGCAGCCGCAGCGGCTTGCGCCGTGACCGGCGCGGTGGCCTTGCCTTGGTTGCCCGAGCGGAAGAACACCGACGAACCCGCCGCCGCATCAGCCTCCTTGCGCCGCGCATCCTCCGGGTCGTGGCCCGGTGGCGCATACGTCGGCGTCGCCGGCTGCTGCGACTTCACGATGGCCGGGCCGAGATCGCCCGGCAGCGGTGGCCCCAACTCGGGCACCTTCGGCGGCAGCTTCGAGTAGTCGGCCGGCAGGCCGTCCAACCCTTCGGACTTCGAGACACGATCCACGTTGTAAAGCTCGGTCTGCTCGCCCGCGCCGCGCCGGTGCGGCTGCAATGACCAGATCGTGGCCCCGAGCACGGCGACCGACAGGCCGCCCGTGAGCATGGCCAAGGTGCGCCGGTTCAGGCGCGTGACCGGGCGCGGTTGGGCGCGCAGCGCCACTGCCTCGGGTGCGACCTTGCCCGCCTGCGGTGCAAGATCAGGAGAATCGTCCTGGCTCATGGTCAGTTCCTCCGCGTGCCACCGGAAACGCCATCAGTGCGCTCGATCCGCACCACATCACCCTTGTCTCCGCCCAGGCGCAGCTCGGCGGCGCCGAACAGGCGATCCACGATGTAGTACGGGGAGCGGAAGCGGTAGTTCACCAGTTGCCCATCGCCCTGCGCGCCGATCACGAACAGCGGCGGCAACTCGCCTTGGGCAATGCCCGGCGGGAACTGGATATAGACCTTCTCGCCGTCATCGAAGGCGCGCAGCGGCTTCCACGGCGGATTGCTCCCGCTGACCGCGTAGCGGAATCGGATCTTCTCCAACGACAGGCCGCTATCGACCGGCGCGGCGGCGCTGGCCGCCTGCGCCTGGCGCTGCAAGGCCAGCATCTTGTCCTTGGGATATTCCCAGGACACCGACGCCATCCACGTCTTCTCGGTCGAGGTCAGTTCCAGCAGATAGGTACGCCTGCTGGTGGTGATGACCAGATTGGTCTTGAGGCCCGAGCGGATGGGCTTGACCATGACATTCACGCGCAGCGCATCACCGCTGCTGCTCGATGTGTCGCCCACGATCCAGCGCACCGTATCGCCCGCCGCCACCGTCACCAGCTCCTCGCCCGGCTGGAGCGCGATCACCGTCACGCGACCCACAGCCGCATAGACCTGATACAGCGCGCCGTCCGTGAAGGGCCAGACTTGAATCGCATTGACGTAGCCCTCGCGCGTAGGCGCAATGCGCGCCTCGGCGTTGGCGCGGGACACGCGCACGGTTTCATCGGCGGGTTCCGGCGTGGGCTTGGCATCCGGCACAGGTTTCATCTGCGCCGGCATCGGCAGCACTTGCGGAACGGCCACCACTTCCACAGGCGCAGGCGGCTCCGGCAGCGGCTGGGCCTGCACCGGCTCATCGAGCGAGATGGACGGCGGTGGCTTGCCTTGCGTGGCGCAGCCAGAGAACAGCACGGTCGAAGCCAGAAGCATCACCGGCAAGGCGGATTTACGGAAAAAATCATTCATGGTTTTGCTCCTTCGTTCGCTTCCAGTTCGCGGCTCCAAGACAGCCCGTTGACGTAGATGCCCAAGGGGTTCTTGCGCAGACGCTGCTCGGTGCGCGGGGTTTGCAGCACCGTGGAAATCACCGCGTTCCAGCGTTCGGTGCGATCCAGCGCGCCGTTGACAAAGCGCGTCTCCGTCCAGCGCACGTTGAAAGACGTGTCGCTGGCGCGGGTCACGCTGGTGATCTGCACCGTCACCGACTCCTTGCCGATGCGCGCGAACGGGTCATTGGTGCGGGCGTATTCGTTGAGCGCGATGGCGCCCTTGTCCGTGGTGTAGTCGTAGGCGTCGAGCCAGTTCTGCCGCACCACGATGGGGTCGATGGACAGCGAGCGCACCAGGCCGATGAAGCGGCCCAGGTGGTAGGCGATCTGCGCATCGCTGGGCCGGTACGGCGCGGCGGCCTCGCCCACGGCGCGCACCTGGCCCGCGTTGTCCACCTCGATGACATAGGGCGTGACGATGGACTGCGCCGAACGCCACACCAGCCCGCCGGCCATCAGCACGGCCAAGGTGAGGCAGCCAAAGGCCATGAAGCGCCAGTTCTTCGCCTGCACGCGGGCCGAGCCGATGCGCTCGTCCCAGACCTGGGCGGCGGCTTGGTACGGAGTGGCAGGTTGCGGTGTGTCGGCGTAGCGCACCTGCGGTCGTTTGAATCGCATGGGAGTTCTCCTTATGAATCGGAATCGCGAAGGCTTGGGCCCTGGCTGGAGCTACCGCCATCGCCGCCGCGCAGCGTGTGGGCGGCGGTGGTCGCGGCATGGGTGAGCTGCTGCCTGCGATGCAGGCGCTTGGCCCAGGCGGGTTGCGCAGTGGATGGGGGCGGCTCGGTTGCCGCCTGCGCGGCACCGGCACCCGACGCCGATCCGGCGTCATCGGGTCGGAAGGCAGCGGCGACACGCTCCTTCATTGAGCGTGCGCCTTCGGCCACCTTCTGCCCGGTCGCCTGCGCGCCAGTCTTGGCAACGTTGCCCACGCCGACGGCAGTGCCCTTGAGGCCACCGCCTGCCGAAGCAGAACCGGCCTGGAACGCCGACCGCGCGCTGCTGGCGGCTCCAGCAGCAGCCCGCGCACCGCTGCCGGCCAGCTTGGCGGCTGCGGGCGCCATGCGCGCCCCGGCGGCGACTGCACCGCCAACGCCTGTGGCCGCAGCGCCCACGGCAACAGCAGCGCCAGCCCCACCCAGCGCGGCGCCCGCCATCGCACCTGCCCCGAGCTGCGGCCCGCCGGACACCAGCCCGGTCGCAATGCCCGGCCCGAAGATGCCCAAGGCCAGCAGCGTCAGCGAGGTCAGCATCACGACCACGGAGTGGTCGATGGATGACTCGGTCGGCTGCACCTGAAACTCGGCGAACAACCCGGAGCCGATGCCCACGATGACCGCGAGCACCAGCACCTTGATGCCTGATGACACCACGTTGCCCAGCACCTTCTCTGCAAGGAACGCGGTCTTGTTCCAGAGCGCGAACGGCACCAGCACGAAGCCCGCGAGCGTGGTCAGCTTGAACTCGATCAGCGTGATGAAAAGCTGGATCGCCAGCACGAAGAAGCACAGCAGGACGATCAGCCACGCGAGGAACATCACGACGATGGGCGTGATGTTCACGAACACTTCGGGAAAGCCCGCCATGTCGCCGATCTGCTTGAGGATCGGCGCCCCGGCGTCGATGCCGACCTTCGCCAGCCGGCCCGGTTGCAGGAAGTTTTCCATGCTCAGGGCCGAGCCGCTGGCCGTCAGGCCCAGCCCGGCGAAGGAGCGGAACACGATGCCGGCCAACCAGTTGAAGTTGCCGATGATGTAGGCGAAGGCGCCGACGTACAGCACCTTGCGGATCAGCTTGGCGATCACGTCCTCGCCCTGGCCGGTGGCATGGCTCATCGCCCAGAACAGCCCGGCGAGCGTTATGTCGATGACGATCAGCGTGGCGGTCAGAAACGCCACTTCGCCGTGCAACAGGCCAAAGCCCGAGTCGATGTAGCGCGAGAAGGTGTCGAGGAAGCGGTCGATGACCGTCACGTCGTTCATGGCGAGTCCTCCTGCCCAGGCAGAGCGATTGCCGCACTGCAATCGGCGGGTTCATCGAAGCCGGGCGGAATCGGCGGCAGGTCGGCCAGCGTCTGGTACTCGCCCGGCCCAGCCTGGCCGGAGAGAAAGCGCCCCAGGTCGGCCTGGGCCACCTGCGCGCAAAACGTGCCGCCCTGCGCGCGCAGCCGGGCCGGATCGGCGGCAAGTGCATTCACCGGCAACTGCTGCGGCCAGCCACAGCCGGCCAGCACAAGCGCATGAACGGCGAAGGCGAACACGACGGGCGTGTGTTGCATGGCAGCCTCCGTCAGCGGTTGTAGAAATTGACGGGCTGCGGCGTGTACGGCGTGCCTTCGCCCAGGAAGCGGCGCGTCACCTCGCGCCCGCGCTCCGTGGCCGCGGCCTGCCGCGCCAGCTCCAGCGAAGCGGCCCGGTCTTGTGTGATCTGGAGCCGCTGCGTCTGGATCGACTGCTTGGCTTGCAGGGCGAGCAACTGGTTCATGGCCTGCATCGCCTGCAACGCGCCTTCTGCCGACTGGCTCTTGCCCACGAGGTCGGCCAGCAAGCTTTCGTCGTCGCTCAGGTTCTGCGATGCCTGTGCCTGCATCTGCATGGTGGTCTGCAAGCCGTTGAGCGTGTTTTTCCAACGCTCCTGTGCATCGAGGTACATCTGATTGCCGCTCACCGTGGCGGCGTACTTCTCGGGATACAGGCGCGCAAACTCGCGGTCGATGCTCGTCACGTCGTAGGCCAGGCCCTTGGCCTGCGCGATAAGCCGCTGGGTGGTCGCCAGGTTCGCGCGCAACTGGCCCACCACGCTGGACGGCAGGCTTGCCAGGTTGCGGGCCTGGTTGATGAGCATCTGCGCTTCGTTCTGGAGCTGGCGGATCTGGTTGTTGATCTGCTCCAAGGTGCGAACGGCGGTGAGCGTGTTCTGCACCAGATTGGTCGGGTCGAGCACGATGTCGCCGACGCCGAACAGCGCGTGCGCGGGCTGCACGATGCCGAAGGCGAGCACGCAGGCTGCGGTCAATGCGGCGAGCTTGGGGGTATGCAGTTTCATGGCTGGTTCTCCTGTGAGTGGTTGGCGGTACGGACGGAGCCCGGCGCGAGGCCGGGGAATGAGGGCAGCAGGTCGGCCGCCCAATCGAGGCCGCGATGGCGCAGCCAGGCGGCTGCGAACGGGGAAGACGCTGCGGAGCTGGCATCGGCTGCGGCGAGCACCGCGTCCATGTCGCGCTGGTCTTGCGGCGTGGAAGCGCCCGCGAAGGCCAGCGTCGCCGGCCCCAGGTCAAGGTCGAACAGGCGGTTGCCGAGGCGGGATTGGTAGTAGTAGTCGCGTTTGGGCTGCGCGGTGGCGACGATCTCGATCTGGCGCGAATTCAGTCCGAAACCCTCGTAGATCGTGCGAATCTGCGGCTCGGTCGCCTGTGGGTTCGGCAGGAAGATGCGGCTGGCGCAGCTCTCGATGATTGCTGGCGCGATGCTCGAATCCTTGATGTCGGCCAGACTCTGCGTGGCGAAGATGACGCTGACGTTTTTCTTGCGCAGCGTCTTGAGCCACTGCCGGATGCGTGCGGCAAACACCGGGTCATCGAGAAACAGCCATGCCTCATCAAGGATCAGCAGCGTGGGTGCACCGTCAAAGCGTTCGTCGAAGCGCGCAAAGAGGTAGTGCAGCACGGCCATGACGGCGGCCTTGCTGTGCATCAGCTCCTCCATCTCGAAGCACTGCACGTCGGCCATGCCCAGCCGGTTGTGATCGGCGTCCAGCAGCTTGCCGTGCGCACCGCCGAGCACATACGGCGCGAGCGCCTGGCGCAGCGCATTGCTCTGCAACAGCACGGACAGCCCGGTCATTGTGCGCTGCTCCACCGGCGCACCGGCAAGGCTTTGCAGCGCCGACCAGATGGCCGCCTTCTCGTCCGGGCCGACCGCCACGCCCTCGTGCAGCAAGCGTCCTTCGATCCATTCCGCGGCCCAGGTGCGGTAGCCCTCGCGGTCGATGCGAGCAAGTGGCTGGAAGGCGATTTCGCCATCCGTGCCCAGGTCGTAGTGCTCGCCTCCCAGCCCGAGGATCGTGGCGCGCATCGAACGCCCCATGTCGAAGGCGAAGATGCACGAGCCGCGATAGCGGCGGAACTGCATCGCCAGCGTGGCGAGCAAGACCGACTTGCCCATGCCGGTCGGCCCCGCTACCAGCGTGTGGCCCACGTCGCCGATGTGCGTCACCAGCCGGAACGGCGTCGCGCCATCGGTACGCGTGACGATCAGCGGCGGGCCGTCGAGGTGGTTGTTCTTCTCCGGCCCCGCCCATACCGCAGACAAGGGCATCAAGTGCGCCAAGTTCAGCGTCGAGACAATGGGCTGGCGCACGTTGGCATAGGCGTTACCCGGAATGGACGACAGCCACGCATCCACGGCGTTGAGCGTTTCGGGGATGGTGACGAAGCCGCGTCCCTGGATGACGCGCTGCACCATGCGCAGCTTCTCGTCGGCTGCGCCGGCGTCCTCGTCCATGACGGTGACGGCCGCCGTCAGGTAGCCGAAGGCCACTTGATCGCTGCCCAGCTCCTGCAAGGCGACGTCCGCGTCGGCGGCCTTGTTGCTGGCGTCGGTATCCACCAGCGGCGACTCCTGCTGAAAGATCGTTTCGCGCAGCAGTGCGATGACGTTCTTGCGCTTGGCGAACCACTGGCGGCGCAGGCGGGCGAGTTCTTTTTCCGCCTCGGATTTGTCGAGGCACAGAAAGCGCGTACTCCAGCGGTACGCAAATCCCAGGCGGTTGAGGTCGTCCAGAATCCCCGGCCAGGTCGAGGTCGGGAAGCCCCGCACTGTCGCAATACGCAGGTGCTGGTCGCCCAGCATCGGCGCGAGGCCGCCGACCAGCGGGGCATCGGCCAGCAGCGCATCGAGGTGAAACGGCACTTCAGGTACGCCCACACGGTAGCGCCGCGTCGAGATAGCCGCGTGCAGGTAGGTCAGCGTCTGGCTGTCGTCCAGCCAAGCGATTTCCGGCATCACGCCGTCGAGCAGGTCAAAGACCCGTTCCGTTTCCGCCACGAAGGCGGTCAGGCGCTCGCGCCAGTCCACGCCTTCGGTGGGACGGTTCTCGTACAACATGCCCGCCGCGCGGGCGTGGGATTCCTCGGACGGCAGGTACACCAGCGTCAGGTGATAGCCGCTCTCGAAATGGTTGCCCGATTCCTCGAACGCTGCCCGGCGTTCCTCGTCCACCAGCCACGACAGCGGCTCGGGAAACTCCGAGTGCGGATAGCCGGCGGCAGCGCGGCGCTCGGCTTCGATGAACAGCGCCCAGCCCGAGCCCATCCGGCGCAGCGCGTTGTTCAGCCGTGCGCTAGTGGCGATCAGTTCGCCTTGTGTGGCGCTGTCGAGGTCAGGCCCGCGGAATCGGGCCGTGCGCTGGAAACTGCCATCCTTGTTCAAGACGACACCCGGCGCGACCAGCCCGGCCCAGGGCAGCCAGTCGGCCAGCAGCGCGGGCCGCTGGCGGTATTCGGCGAGGTTCAGCATGGCGGCGTCCCCTCACACGTCCAACAATGGGCGGTGCTTGATATGCCGAGCGAACACGGCCATGAACTGCGGGTCAAGGCGCGCACCCCAGACCGCCAGCGCATGGCCGACGATCCAGAGCACGACGCCGGGAATCCACAGTTGCAGGCCCAGCCCAACAGCGGCGGCCAGCGTGCCGTTGGCGATCGCCACGGTGCGCGGCGCGCCGCCCATCAAGATCGGCTCGGTCAGCGAGCGATGCAGCGGCACCTCGAACCCGGCCGCGAAGGTGTCAGGCCCGCTCATACGACAGCTCCGCCGGAGAAGCTGAAGAACGACAGGAAGAACGAGGATGCGGCGAAGGCGATGCTCAGGCCGAACACGATCTGGATCAGCTTGCGAAAGCCGCCCGATGTGTCGCCGAAGGCCAGCGCGAGGCCCGTGGCGATGATGATGATGACGGCCACGATGCGCGCTACCGGCCCTTGGATCGACTCCAAGATCGACTGCAACGGGCCTTCCCACGGCATCGAGGAGCCGGCGGCCTGCGCCGTGCCGGCCAGGAACAGCAGCAGCCCTTGCGCTGCAGGGCGGCCCAGGCTGTGCAGCCGCGACAGCGTGGGCAGGCGCAAAGCCGGATTTGCAGAAAAACGGAAAGCAGGAACGATCATCTGCGTCATGGCAGTTCTCCAGGTTGGTCAGGGGACGGGGAAATCGCCGCAGCGGGTGCGGCATCGGGAAGTGGCGGCAGCTCGGGAAACGGCGCTTCCAGCGCGTCCGCCAGTTGGTAGCCCACGCCGTCAAAGCCGACGACGCGGGCGATGCTCTCGATGCGGCGCTTGCGTCCGCGTCCGGCGATGTGGATCACCACGTTGACCGCCTCGGCGATCAGCGCACGCGGCGGGTTCACCGCCACTTCGAGAATCAGTTGCTCCAGGCGCAGCAGTGCACCGAGCGCGGAGCCGGCGTGGATCGTGGCGATGCCGCCGGGGTGGCCGGTGCCCCACACCTTGATGAGATCCAGCGCCTCGGCGCCGCGCACCTCGCCGACCACGACGCGATCCGGCCGCAGGCGCATGGACGAGCGCACCAGCTCGGTCATCGACACCACGCCAGCGCGCGTGCGCAGCGGTACGTGGTCGCGGGCCGCGCATTGCAGTTCCACCGTGTCTTCGAGCACCAGCACGCGGTCGCCGGTGGCGGCGATTTCGGCGAGCAAGGCATTGGCGAGCGTGGTCTTGCCGCTACTGGTGGCCCCGGCGATCAGGACGTTCTGGCGCTCGCGCACAGCGCGCACCAGAAAGCCCGCCTGGGCGGTGGTCATCATTCCGTCCACGACGTACCGCTCCAGCGGGATCACGCCGATGGCCCGCTTGCGCAGCGCGAAGGCCGGCCCCGGCGCGGCGGGCGGCAAGATGCCCTCGAAGCGTTCGCCGGTTTCGGGCAGCTCGGCCGATAGCAGCGGCTGGCCGCGATGGACTTCTGCACCGACGTGGGCCGCGACCAGGCGGATGATTCGCTCGCCATCTGCCTCGGGCATCTCCACGCCCATCGGCGCGCGCCCCGAGGACAGGCGATCCACCCAGAGGGTGCGATCCGGGTTGAGCATGATTTCCACCACGTCCGGGTCTTCGAGCGCAGCGGCGATCAACGGCCCCATCGCCGTGCGCAGCATCTGGATGCGCCGGTCGAGCGCGGCGGTGGTCATGGATTGGGGAACGGCGCTCATGACACACGCTCCTGCGTTTCGGCCCGTACCGCCGCATCCGCCATGGTCGTGATGTCGGGATGCAACTCCTCCACCACGTCACGCACCAGGCTGCGTCCGCGCAGCAGGTGGCGGCCAAGCTGCTCGGTGAACTGCTCGAAGCGCGCCTTGCCCTGGGCGCGGGCCGCGTCTTGGTGCGCCTCGGGAATCGGCGTGCTGACCGTGAGGTAATAGCGGATGAATAGCGCCAGCGTTTCGATGGCGATGTTCTGGTCGCGCTCGATGCGTTCGGCCTGGCGCGACAGGCGATCCAGCCGCTTGGCGATGGCCGCCTCGCGCTGGTCGGCCGCATCGGGCGACAGCCACGATGCGAGCGCCGCTGCGACGATGGATGACTTGGACACGCCTTTCTTGGCGGCCAGTTCATCGAGCCGCTGGGCGTGCTCGGGCTGGATAAAGAGATTCAGGCGGTAGTGGCTCATAGCTCGATTCCGTCGTTGGGGTCGAGGGATGCCAGCCGGGCCGTGCGCTGCATGGCCGGATCAAGCTGGCGAGGAAGGGGAAGCGGCAGGTCGTCGTCATCGAGCAGGCCGAGGTCGGCAGTGCTGGTGGCCAACTCGGGGTCGTAGGCGACGGTTTCGGAAAGCTCGGGCTGGCGGCGTGGGCCGCCGTCGTCGGCGCTGCCGATGCCCTCGACGGCTTCGGTAGCCGGGGCGGCTGGAACAGCGGGAATCGCCAGGCCACTCCAATCGTCAGCGCGTGCCGGAGGAACATCGGCATAGCGCCCGGCAGCCAGCACAGGCGGCTTCAGCACGCGGCGCTTGAAATTGGTGTCCGCGTAATAGCGCAACTTCTTGGCCTTGATCGGTGCCACGCTGGATACCATCACCACGGCCTCGTCGGTCGGTAGCTGCATCACCTCGCCCGGCGTGAGCAGCGGGCGGGCCGTCTCCTGGCGCGACACCATGAGGTGCCCCAGCCACGGCGCGAGCCGGTGGCCGGCGTAGTTGCGCTGCGCGCGCAGCTCGGTGGCGGTGCCGAGGGTTTCGGAGATGCGCTTGTGCGTATTTCGGACAAAGGTGACCGGCCGTTTCGGGATCGTGACCGGCGATTTCGGCAACGTGACCGATCATTTCGGGAACGTGACCGAGCGGCCCG
>NZ_BAAAEN010000041.1:0-33949 GCF_039523035.1 Pigmentiphaga daeguensis
TGCTCATGTTCCTCAATCAGGGCTTGCAAAACGGCACGAGCCATGAACAGGGGGTAGCGGCGGGAGTCTATATAATCGTCAGGGATGCGACAGGTAGCCATGACCATTGCCACAGCAATCAATCCCGGGATGACCTGGGCCGAACGCCGCCGGTGCGGCCAGGTGCGTGCCGCGGCCGCTGCCAAGTTGCGCCGGCGTGGGCTGGCTGTCCCGTGCAATGTGTCCATGGACCGACTGGTAGCGCTGGTCGAGGAAGTCACTGGTCAGCCGCCCGGACGCGACCCCGTGCAATACCTGCTCGACTACTCCAATCGTCCGGAGGGCGCCGCGCCGCGAGCTCTGAACCTGATGACGCGGCCTGAGTGGGATCCGCTGGCCGACCCTGCATGGCGCCGCGTGCTGGAGCGCCTGCGGGAGCCGCTCACGCTTGCAAAACGCTAGGTTCGATACCTACATTCGCCCGTGTCAATCCTCCCTCACGTGAAACAGGAGCAGACCATGTCCAGCAAGGAACTGAAAGGGGGCAGCGCGTCCACCGGCGCCGGCTATGCCGAGCGTTGCCGCACCGCCCCGGCCAAGAGCATGAAGATGGCGCCGCCCCCCGGACCCAAGGCCGAACCGGTTCGGCTGAATGGCGTGCCTCGCGTGGGCGGCAACGGCATCAAGTAACCCCACGGCGGCGTAGCGCAGCCTGGTAGCGCGCCTGCCCCCTAAGCAGGAGGTCGTTGGTTCGAATCCAGCCGCCGCAACCACATGAAGATCCACATTCGCTCCCTTGACGAGATCTACGCAAACCTCATGACCTACGCCGACACAGTCAAGCGCCGTGCTGAACTGCGCGACAAATTGGGCAATGAGCGCCTGACCGACCTGCTGGCCCGCGAGGTCGAGCGCCGCCGGCTGGAGGCGACCTGCCGGCATATCCAGATGCGGGCGCGGAGGATGAGGGCTACCCCATGGCTGCTCGTAAACGGCCGGCGAATCTGACGGGCGGGTCCGGCACCGGCGCATTCGACTATCCCGGCGCACTGGACGAGATCTGCGACCGGATCGAGGGTGGCGAGACGATGGCGGCCATTGCAGCCAGCAAGGGGGTGCACCGGAGCCAATTGACTCGCTGGGTGGCCGCCAAGGCGGATAGACGAGAGCGAGTCGACATGGCGCGGATGATGTCCGCCGAGGCACTGTCGGAAATGGCGATGGACAAGATCATCAATGCGAAAGGCAGCGAAGGACTGACGCGCGCCCGCGAGTTGGCCCATCATTTGCGATGGCTGGCGAGGATGCGCGATCCCAAGCGATTTGGTGACCGAGTCGTGCAGGAACATGTGGGCGACGGCGGAGGTCCCGTAAAAACCGAGGCCGTCGTTAACGTGGAGGCCGGAGAGGCGTACCTCCGGTTGATCAATGGCAGCGCCTGAATGGTTCGATTTTCGGACGCCGGACTACGAGCGCATCTACGAGATGCGCAGCCAGCGGCTACAAAATCTGCGCAGTCAGCCCGAGATCTTGCCTGGGCTGAAGGCGTTCTACCGCGAGAACCCCATCAACTTCATTGACGACTGGGGCATGACGTTCGACCCTCGGAATGCAGAGATCGGACTGCCCACCGTCATTCCCTTCGTCCTCTTCCCCAAGCAAGCGGAATTCGTGGATTGGGTCGTTGGCCTTTGGAAGGGCCGCGAGGATGGACTGGCCGAGAAGTCGCGCGACATGGGCGTTTCTTGGCTCTGCGTGGCCATCGCCGCCTGGATGTGGATCTTCTACCCCGGCACCGTCATAGGATTCGGCAGCCGAAAGGAAGAGTACGTCGACAAGCTGGGCGACCCTAAGTCCCTCTTCTGGAAACTCCGTCAATTTGTTCGGCTCCTGCCGCAGGAACTGCGGCCAGCGGGATACATCGAATCCAAACATGCGCTTTCTATGCGCATCCTGAACCCTGAGAACGGTTCGGCCATCGTTGGTGAAGCCGGCGACAACATCGGCCGGGGAAACCGGACGTCGATCTACTTCAAGGACGAATCCGCGTTCTACGACAGGGCCGAAGCAATCGACGCGGCGCTATCCCAAACGTCGAACTGTAAGATCGATCTGTCCACCGTCAACGGCAACGGCAATCCCTTCTACCGCAAACGCCATAGCGGGAAGATCCCTGTCTTTACCTTCCACTGGCGCGACGACCCACGCAAGGATGAAGCGTGGTACCAGAAGCAGCGACAGACGCTGGATCCGGTCATCGTGGCCCAAGAAATCGACATCGACTACAACGCGTCCGTGACCGATTCCTTCATATCCGGGGATGCAATCACGCGCGCGCAGAGCCGCGGGCCGGCGGATGTGCAAGCCATTGGCAAGTGGCGTATCGGGGTTGACGCAGCCCACTTCGGAGACGATGAGAGCGTCATCCACTGCCGACGTGGGAGGTTGAATCTTCCGCAGATCACGCGCCGGGGGTTGTCCGGCCCCCAACTGGCGGCGCTAGTCGAATCAACGTGTGATGACCTTGTCGAAGCTGGAGGGGAGATTGACGCGATCATCATCGAGCTCGACGGCCCCGGGGTCTCTTGCTATGACCAACTGAAGATGGGGCGCTACAGCAAGTTCGTGCAAGGCGTTCATACTGGTGCGCGTCTGTCGGACAACAAGAACTACAACGTGCGCGCCCGCATGTGGAGGGCCGCCCGCGACTATCTCAACGATGATCCGGCGTGCCTCGCTCCCGATGGCGATTTCAAGGCGCAACTGGCCAGCGTTCGTTACCAGTATCGCGATGGACTGCTGATCATGCAGTCGAAGAAGGAATACAAGTCCGAGTTCGGCAAGTCTCCCGACCGCGCGGATGCTTTTGTACTGACCTTTGCAGTCGTCAAGACCAATCCTGCCGGATCTCCGGCGCCCAAGAAGAAAGTCATCACCGCCTCGCGCAGCGCCGGCGGCTACTGGATGTAGGAGAGAATCAGGCCCCGCCAAACTAAAGCAGATCAGGACGTCGTTGCACGGGCTCACCGCAACTTCGACAAGGCCGTCGCCTGGGAGCGCACCGCACGACAACTCTACACCGACGACATGAAGTTCCTGTTCGCCGACAGCGACAACCAGGAACAGTGGTTGCCCGCGGTGCGCGCGCGGCGTCAACTGGAAGGCCAGCCCATGCTGACCGTCAACAAGACGCACACGCACTGGCTTCACGTGGTCAACCAGGCCAAGGCGAACCGGCCGGGACTGCACGTCCATCCGACGGGCTCCGAGGCGACGTACGAGGCCGCCATGGTGTTCGAGAACATCATCCGACACATCGAGTATGCCTCCGACGCGCAAACGGCCTACATGAACGCCTGCGAGTGCCAGGTGGGTGGCGGCATCGGCTATTGGCGCATCGTCACGGATTACGCCGACGACAACGGGTTCGATCAGGAGATATTCATCCGGCCGGTGCCGGACCCGCTGGCGGTCTACATGTCGCCGGTCAAGCGTAAAGACGGATCGGACGCGACGTTCTGCATCATCTACGACGACATGCCGCGCGCGCAGTTCGAGGCGAAATACCCCAACGTCGCGCCCTCGCTGGTCGGCATGAACGTGACCGAGTCCGGCTGGCTGACCAAGGATTCGGTGCGCATCGCCGAGTATTACGAGGTCGAGGAAGGCAAGGAATGGATGTATGCCATTCCGAACGAGGGCGGCGGGTTTGCGTTCAAACGGGAGTCCGAACTGTCGCCGCTGGAGCGGGATCTCCTCAAGGAACTGGCCACGAACGGAGAGGAAGTGCGCCGGCGCCGTGTCGACAAGCGCACCATCCGCTGGTACCTGATCGCGGGCAACCAGGTCCTGGAGCGCAATACCTGGGCCGGCAAATGGATCCCCGTCATCCGCGTGGTGGGCGAAGAGATCGTCATCGACGGCAAGATGGACCGCAAGGGACTCGTGCGATACCTGAAGGATCCCCAGCGCATGTACAACTACAACACGTCGGCTCAGGTGGAATTCGGCGCGTTGCAGACCAAGACGCCGTGGGTGGGCCCGCTGGAGGCGTTCGAGGGGCTGGAGAACTACTGGGCCACCGCGAACCGCGAGAACCATGCATACCTGGCCTACAACGGGATGGACGAGAACGGCAACCCCATCCCGAAGCCCGAGCGGCCGCAGCCGCCCCAGGCGGCCGAGGCGTTCACCGCCGGCATGCAAGCTGCCGCCATCGAGATGATGATGGCCAGCGGTCAATACGAGGCCACGTTCGGCAAGCAGACGCAAGAGTTGTCCGGTGTGGCGCTGGACAATCGCAAAGATCAGGGCGAGCGTGCCACGTTCCACTATCTGGACAACCTGGCCAACGCACTGCGGTTCACCGGCAAGCAACTCATCGACCTGATTCCCAAAATCTACGACACGCGGCGCGTCATCCGGATCATGGGCGAGGACGGCCAGGAATCGCAGATCCAAGTGGATCCGCAGGCTCGTGTAGCTCTCCAGCAAGAACGCGACGCCGAGAACAACGTCATTCGCTCGATCTTCAATCCGGCCGTGGGCACCTATGACGTGGTGGCCAAAGCGGGGCCGAATTTCGACACGCGCCGCGAAGAGGCATTTCAGGCGATGAAGGAACTGATCACCGGCGTGCCGCAGCTCGCGCAGGTCATCGGCGACCTGTTCGCCAAAATGGGCGATTTCCCGATGTCCGATGCCATCGCCGAGCGCATCCGCAACTGGATCCCGCCCGAGGTGCGCGGCGATGGCGCCACCGCGTCCGAGAAACAACTGATGGGCCAGCTCGAACAGGCGGCCCAGATCATCCAGCAACTGCAACAGGCGCTTCAGGACCGCACCGAGGAACTGAAGATCGCCAAGCAGCAGGTCGATACCGACGCGTTGAATCATCTGGCGCTGCGCATGGAGAACGAGCGCAAGTCCCAGATCGATGCGTTCAAGGCGACCACGGACCGGCTGGACAAGCTCCTGGCGGTTCTCTCGCCTGAGATGCTCGCGGCCCTCGGACTCCAAAGCAGCACCGAAGCCTTGGAGGCACCGCCCTTGTCGGCTGGCCAAGATATCCCCGGCCTGTCCGGCGCCGAGGCATACGCAACCGGCCTGGTCGTCACCGACCTGGGCAAACCAGTAGGCCAACCCTGAAGAGGAACACATGAGCGAAACTGCCGTGGAACAACCGGCTGCCGCCGAGCAGCAACCTGGCGCCCAAGGCGCGACGACGAGCACCGAGACTGCTACGCCGCCCGAAAAACCCCGGGCCGACCCGCCCGAGTGGGCGATTCGCCGCTTTGGTGAGCTGACGGCGGCCAAGAAGGCTGCCGACGAACGCGCCGCAGCGGCCGAGCGCCGCGCCGCAGAGCTGGAACAGCGGTTGGCGTCCGCCCCCCAGCAGCAGGAAGGACAGCCCCAGGGGCAACCTCAAGTTCACCCCAACGTGGTGGAATTGGCGCGCACGATGGCCCTTCAGGAGGCCCAGACGCTCGTCAAACAACAGTCCATGGCCCAGCGGGTCACCTCCATCGAAGAGGCGGGCCGCAAGGAATTCGGCGACGAGTTCGACCGCTCCGTGCAGAACCTCCAAATCGCCGGAATCGGCTCACCCGAATTCCTGGAAGCCCTGACGAGCATGCCCAATCCCGAAAAAGTGGTTCGGTTCCTGGGGGATGCCGCCAACATCGAGGAAGCCATGCGCATTTCGGGGCTGCCGCCGGTGCAGATGGCGATCGAGATGGCCAAATTGGCCCCCAAGGCGGTCCAGGCCTACACCAAGGCGATCTCCTCGGCGCCGGCCCCGATTGCCCCCATAGACGGCAACGGCCGCGCGGAAGGCGCGGAGCCCGATCCGAAGGACACCAAGGCGTGGATGGCTTGGCGCAATCAGACCGCGCGGCGTCGGTAGTTGCAAAACCTCAGGTTTGAGGCCTACATTTGCCGCACGTGCCGCACGGCATGGGTGGTAACCCGCAAGGGGCAAAGGGTGTAGGCGAGCCCGGCAGTACAAATCGTCGGTTGGCCCGGAATCAGTCTCCCGAGGGCAGAGACAGCAAGCGCAATCCCGCGCTTTCTCTCCCTTTGCTCAACGGAGGCTATCAGGGCCAATTCGCTTCTTACCATCGACATGATCACCAACGAGGCGGTTCGTCTGTTCACGCAGACCAACGCCTTCCTGCGGACCGTGTCGCGTCAATACGACGACCAATTCGCGCGCACCGGCGCCAAGATCGGCAACACGCTGCGCATCCGCCTGCCCAACGACTACCTGGTCGGCACCGGCCCGGCGATCACGCCCCAGGGCACGAACGAGCAGAACACCACGCTCACCGTGGCCACCCAGAAGCACGTCCCCGTGTCGTTCGGCACTGCCGAGAAAACGATGTCCCTGGACGACTTCTCCGAGCGCATCCTGGCGCCGGCGGTCAATCGTCTGGCGGCCGCGGTGGCCGGGGACCTGATGACGCTGGCCGACTCGTCCGCCACGCTGGTCATGAACACGGCCGGGGGCAACCTGGCAAGTCCGATTCCGCAGACCTGGCTGCGCGCCGGCGCTTACCTGGACCAGAACCTGGCCCCTCGCATGGATCGCCAGATCATCCTGGACCCCATCACCCAGGCGAATACCGTCGGCACCCTGGCCGGCCTGTTCAACCCGCAGCAGAAAATCAGCGGGCAGTACGAGACCGGCCTGATCACCAAGGACACCCTGGGTTTCGACTGGATGTACGACCAGACGACCAAGATCCACACGGTGGGCACCTTCTCTGCCGGTACGGTCAACGGTGCCGGGCAGACGGGCAATACCCTTGTGGTCAATGCCATCACGGGAACCCTGAACAAGGGCGACATCATCACGATCGCCGGCGTGAACGCCATCAACCGCCTGACCGGCCAGACCCAGGGCGAACTGCGGCAGTTCGTCGTGACGGCCAACGTGGCATCCGGGGCGACCTCCATCCCGATCTACCCCGCCATCGTGCCGGCCCCTGCAGCGTACAACACTGTCACGGCCTCGCCCGCAAACTCGGCGGCGATCTCGCTCGTGGCGACTGCCGGCTCCAGCTACCGCCAGAACCTCGCGTTCTATCCGGAAGCGTTCACGCTGGCGACCGCTGACCTGGAAATGCCAACGGCAGGTGTCGTACAGGCCGCGCGCGCCGAGTTCGACGGTGTCAGCCTGCGCATGATCGAGGCATACGACGTCATGAACGACGCCCTGATCACCCGTATGGACATCCTGTACGGCTTCGCGGCAATCCGACCGGAATGGGCCTGCGTCGTCGCCGACGTGGTGTAAGTCAACAGGGAGGGCTTCGGCCCTCCCTCCACGGGAGATCCCATGAACAATCGAGATTTCACCGCGCCGTACGTGTTCCAGGAGTTCCCCAAGTGGGTAACGCTGGCCGACGGCTCACAGATCCTGGTCGAGAATGCCGAAGAAGAGGCGATCGTGACCGCGGACAAGAAGGAAGGCGGTGATCCGGCTGCCGACGCCGAACGGGAGGCCCTGCTGGCACAAGCCAAAGAACTGGGCCTGAAGGTGCATCCGGCCACCGGTCTGGATAAGCTGCGCGAGAAGATCGCCGCGGCGCAGGGGTAAACCAGGTCCGTTCCGCTGCCCACCACGCCGAGCGACATCATCGAGTTGGCCCTAAAAACGGCCAACGTGCTGGGTGTCGGCCAGACGGCGGACGCCGAGGACATGAACGACTCGTTCAACCTCCTGAACATGATGATGGCGCAATGGCAGCGGCGTCGCTACATGGTGTACGAACTCGTGACGGCATCGAAGGTCGCCACGGGTCAGATCTCGTACACGGTCGGTCCTGGTGGGGACTTCGACATCCCGCGGCCCTCCAAGCTGGAATCGGCGTTTTTCCGCCAGCAATTCAATCAGCAATTGCCGGTGGACTATCCGTTCACGATCCTGCGCGCGCGTGAGGACTACAACCGCATCGGTCTGAAAACGCTCAATGCGTTCCCGCAGTTCATCTTCTACGATGCCGCCAATCCGCTAGGCAATCTCTTCCCCTGGCCGGTGCCGAACAATCAGTACGAAATCCACATCACGGTCATGCAGCAGTTGCAGCAGTTCGCTGGCATGGACGAAGAAATCACGCTGCCGCCGGAGTACAAGGCGGCGCTGATGTGGAATCTGACGCTCGAGCTGTACCCCTTCTACGGGCTGCCGGTGAACGAGATCGTGGCGAAGAAGGCGGAGGCTTCGATGCGCATCATCGAAGAGGCCAACGCTCAAATACCTCGCCTGCAGATGCCTGGCAGCCTCCAGGGGCGCGGCGGCTCGTACAACATCTACGGCGATTACTACATCGGGAGCGCAGGCTAGGGCTAAGGTTGCGCTCACCACCGGCGCGTACATGGCGAAGTCCCTCATCGCCAGCGCGCAGCGGTGCGTGAACCTCTACATGGAGCTGAATCCGAAGGATTCGACCTTCCCCACGACGCACTATCCCACCCCGGGGCTGGTGCGGATGGCGCAGTCTGCGCGCTCAGGGTGGCGATGCCTCTATACCGCGTCCAACGGAACGCTCTATGGCGTCTGCGGCGCCGGCGTCTATGCGATTGCGGAAGACGGAACTCTGACTGAGCTCGGAGCCATCGCCTCGTCGTCCGGCCCGTGCTCCATGGTCGACAACGGAACGTCGATCGTGCTGGTGGACAATACGTCGGCCGGCTATACCATCCGATTGGACGATAACCAGTTCGTCCCCATCACGCAGGACTCGTTCTACGGCGGCAACACGGTCCAGTATTCGGATGGGTTCTTTGTGCTGCCGCGAACGGGAACCACGCAGTTCTACATCTCGCTGGCGTTCCAAACCGAGTTCGATGCGACCGATTTCGCCAGCAAGGTGGGATTCAGCGACAAGCTCGTCACGCTGGCAATCACCAAGCGATACCTGTTCCTGCTGGGAACATTGACCACCGAGGTTTGGTACAACGCCGGCGGAGACCTCTTCCCGTATGCTCGCATGCCGGGCGCATTCATCCAGCACGGCTGCATCGCTCCATTCTCCGTCGCGCAAATGGACGGCTCGGTGTACTGGCTGTCGCAGTCGCCGCAAGGCAAGTGCATCGTCGTGCGAACAGAGGATTACGCGGCCGCCCGGATCTCGACGCACGCGATCGAGAACGAAATCCAAAGTTACCCGCGCGTGGACGACGCCCAAGCGTTCACCATGCAGATCGACGGCCACTTCTGGTACGTGCTGACGTTCCCGACCGCCAACAAGACGTGGGTGTTCGACCTGAGCACGAGCCAATGGCACGAGTGGCTGTGGCTGGACCAGGAAGGTGCGTTCAACCGTCACCGCGCCGCCTGCTTCGCATTCGCATATGGGCAGCCCATCGTCGGCGACTGGGAAAATGGCAACCTGTACCGCCTGGATCCGCTGGCCATGACTGACGACGGCGGCCCGGTGGCTCGCATCCGATCGTTTCCGCACATGGTGGACGACGATTCCAGCCGGGTGATGTACCGGGAGTTCATCGCGGCGTTTCAGGTCGGGACGGGGGCAGGCAACCAGGAAGTCCCGGTGTTCTTGCGCTATTCCGACACCGCGGGGCGCACGTGGGGCAATCCGATCCGCGCGTCCTTTGGCGCCGAGGGCGACTACCTGAAATCGATCCAATTCCAGCGCCTGGGCATGGCCCGCGATCGTGTGTTTGAGCTGTCGTGGTCCGCGCCCGTCCATACCGCACTGAACGGCGCGTTCGTGCAATATAAATCGGCGAATCAGTGATGGATACCCGGAGCGACATTCCTCTTCCTCAATCGGCCGCCTTGGCGTCCGGTGGGCGCTTCGCTGAGGTCTGGTGGCGCTTCTTCCTGACGCTCTGGAATCGCACCGGGGGCGGCGAGGGCGGCGATCTGAGCCTGTTGACCAGGATCGTCCGTGACCTGCAGGCCGCGGTTGAGGACCAGCAGTACGGGAATGCCTTGGCGCAGATCCAGGCAGCCCTCGATGAGGGCCAGATGCCAGTAGATGTTGCGCAGGCGGCGGCGATGGGCGTTATCGGATGTATGGCGGCCGAGGCATTGCAGCGGTGCGAGTCGCTGGTGCCGATTCGACTGTCGGCCCCGGCAGCCATCCCTGACTCCGAGGCATCCCCGCAGGTTCGCGGCGACTGGCTGCCGTCCGAGATCCCGACGTTCCAGTCGCCGGGCCGGTTGCCGCCTGAAATATGGGTGCACGGCATCCACGAAGCGCCGGAATTGCATGCCGTCGCTACCCCGACATCCGCCGGCTTCATGAGCGCCGCAGATAAAGCCAAACTCGACGGACTATGAGGAAATCATGGCAACCAACTGGAAAGAACTCGTCAAGGGCGCCGCGCTGACCGGAACGGCGGCCAGCGTTTACACGGCACCGGCGGCGACCCAAACCACGATTCAAGCGGCCAGCGCCACCAACGCCACGGGGGCGCCCATCACTGTCGCGATTTACGTTGTGCCCTCCGGCGAGGCGTTCGACGCGAAGTACCGCGTGGCGCTGTGCAACGTCCCAGCCGGAGGTGTCTCGACGCCCTGGCAAGCGATCAATCACAAGCTGGAAGCCGGGGCGCAGATCTATGCCGATGGCAACGGCGCGAACCTGACCATCAGCGGCGCAGAGTACCTGCCCAACACCTAAAGGAGGCCAGCATGGCACTCAACGGCAATGAACAGCTTTACATCAGCCACGGCGGAACGGGGCAAGCTACCACATCGGTCAAGGAGGTGGCGGCATACGCCGGCAGCAATGCGCCGGCGGCCACCACCAGCACGGCCGGCGTGGTCAAGAAAGCCGCCAGCGTTCCGAACCTGACGGATAACAGCGGTGGCACGTCGGGCGGCAACACAATCGCCGCTGTGACCGACAACGCCACCGCTGCCGATGCCGTGGCCACGCTGGCCGCCAAGATCAACGCCCTGCAGACCGCTCTGCGCAATGCGGGGATCCTAACGTGATGCTGGTCCAGGCGAGCCCCGAATTCGTTACTCGCGTCATGCGCGATCCGCGCGTGTGGCGCTGGGTGGCGGAGGATGGGGTTTCGCCTGAAAGCTACATATGCAGCCCCCGCGCGGTGTGCTTCGCGCATCAGGGACGGGGGTTTGCGATGTTCAAGAAGTGCACTCAAACGATGTACGAAATCCACGTCGCTATGTTGAAGGGCGCAACGAACGTGCAGCCCTGGGTGATGGCATGCATCGCCGAGATGCGACGCCGGGGAGCCAAGAAGTTTGCCGCGCCGATCGCCGAATGGAATCGGGCCGCACTGCGTCTGGCGCGCTCATGTGGTTTCGTCGAGGAGGGACGCATTTCCGCGGCCCTGATCCGAAATGGACGGCCTCATGCGTTGATATTTATGGGAGCTTGCTAGGGATATCGTTGGAGACATACTCGGTACCGGCGATCAGGCCGACGCCGCCCTGCAGGCGGGCAACCTTTCTGCCGAAGCCACGCGGTATGGCATCGACAAGCAGATGGAGATGTTCAATCGTCTCCAGGAAAATCTGCAACCCTACATGCAGGCTGGCGGTCAGGGTCTCCAGGGGCTGCTCGGTATGCTGGGCGCCGGTCCTGGCGTCGGCAACTCGAACGCCATGTCGTCGTACCTGACAACGCCCTTTCAGTTCGATGCCTCGCAGCTCGAACAGACGCCCGGCTACCAGTTCACGCTGCAGCAGGGCCTCAAGGCGTTGAACAACCAGGCGTCGGCCCAGGGTATGGGCCTCTCGGGTGCCCAAAGCAAGGGCCTGCTGAATTTCGCCACCGGCCTGGCGAACCAGACCTACGGCGACCAGTACAACCGCGCGTTGCAGCAGTTCCAGGCGAACTATGGGCTGGCATCGGACCAGTTCAACCGCTTTTCCGGTCTTGCAGGTCTCGGCCAGAACGCCGCCGCGGGCGTGGGCAATGCCGGCATGCAGACGGCCTCCAACATCGGCAACCTGGCCCAGCAAGGCGCGGCCGCGCAGGGCTCGGGCCTCATCGGCGCTGCCAATGCCAACGCGAGCACGCTGGGGAATCTGGGGAATCTCGGCATGTCGGCCGCAGGTATCTACGCGCTGCTTTCCGACATGCGCACCAAGGCAGACATCGAACCCATCGGTCGCACGAAGAAGGGCCATACGCTCTACCGGTACCGCTACAAGGGCGATCCCACGCTTCAGATCGGCGTCATGGCGCAGGAGGTGGAACAGGCCGATCCTGACGCCGTCATCGAGGTCAACGGCGTGAAATACGTCGATTACTCGAAGGTGCACTGATGGTCGATTACGCATCCCAGATCCGACTACCGGACTACTCGCGTCTCGCCAGCGGCGTACAGGGTCTGATTGGTCTGCAGGGCAACCTGCTGCAACAACGCGCGCTGACCCAGCAGATGGAGGCCAACAAGGCCGCGTCCGAAGCCGCGAAGCTTTCGACCGATCCTGTTACGGGACAGATCGACCAAGCCAAGTTCACGCAATTGCTCTCGCAGGGTGCTGGCGCCTACAACATCCCCGAGTACCTGGGCAAGTTCCAGCAGCTATCCAACGCTCAACTGGAGGCGAAGGCCAAGCAGCTCGATATCGCGCAGAAGCAACTCAGCTTCTTCGGCGGCCAGCTTGGCTCGCTGGTGAACATGGGCGAGCGCGCCACACCTCAGGACGTGATCCGCACGCTGGCGAACGGTGTCCAACTCGGGATGATGACGCCCGAGCAGGCGCAGCAATATGCAACACAGATTCCTTCCGACCCCAAAGAGCTGCAGTCCTGGCTGCGTCAGCACTGGATCGGCCTCCAACGGACGCAGGAACAGATCGGGCTGCTGCCCCAGGGCGGCGCTGTCGACACCGGCGGCGCGCAACTGCTGACGAACCGGGATCCCATCACCGGCCAGATCTCGACCGCGGCAGTTGTGCCCAAAACCCTTTCACCGGGCGAAGCGGCAACGCGTGTTCCCGTGTTTGTCGATGGCCAGCAAGGCACCGTACCGCTTGGCGCAACCGTGGGCGGCACTGGCGCACCTGCTGGTGGTCAGGGACAGCCCGGAAGTGCTCCCAGCGGATTCCTCCCCACGGCGCCGGTGTTGGGGCAGGATAAGGTTGCCGCCGCCGCGGCGGATCGCTACAACTCGCTGGTCGAGTCTGCAAACAATGCGCCCACGGCGATCAACGGCTACGACCGCGCCCTGGAGGCGCTGGCCGGCGCGGGCACCTCGGGCGTGGCGGCAAACGCAAAACTGTTTCTGCCGACCATCCTGCAGTCCCTGGGGCTGCAAGATGAAGGCGGGGATGTGCAGAACTTCCAGTCCCTCAAGAAGTACCTGGCGAATGCCGGCGCACAGGCTGCTTCGGCCGCCGGATATTCGGGCTCGGACGCACGCCTGTCCACGTTCACGCAGGGCCAGCCCGACCCGCAAAACATGAACCCGGGCGCCTTGCGAGACGCCATCCAGTACGTCAAGGCCCTCCAGACCGGCGTCATCGCCAAGAACAACGCGGCGCAAGCGTGGGTGGAACAGCACGGCGGCAATATGGCCAAGCTGCCCGAGTTCGAGCGCCGCTGGTCGAACGCCTTCAACCCTGACGTCATGGAACTGCGCAACCTGCCGCCTGAGCAGCAGCGGTCCTATATCGCCTCGCTCAAGCCAGAGAAACGCAAGGCCTTGATGGAGTCGTACCGCAAGATGTCGGAAGTGGGGGCGTTCTGATGGCCCAGTTCGAAGCGCTCGCGCCCCAGGTCGCAGCACGCCTGTCCCAGGACCTGGGTATCACTCCCCAGCAGGCCGCTGGCATCGTCGGCGCCCTGGGGTACGAGAGCGCGGGATTGCAGGCCATCAACGAGCGCCAGCCGGCCGTTCCGGGGTCGCGCGGGGGCTTCGGCTGGGCGCAGTGGACCGGACCGCGGCGCCAGCAGTTCGAAGCGTTCGCCAAGCATTTCGGCCTGGACGTGAAGGATCCCGAGGCGAACTACCAGTTCCTGGTGCACGAATTGACCAACACGCCGGAAGGCGCGGTGTTGGACGCCATTCGCGGAACCGACGACCCAAAAGCCGCTGGCCGAGTGTTCACCGAGCAATTTCTGCGCCCCGGCGTCCCAGCCATGGCCAAGCGTGATTCTTGGGTGGAGCGCGCGGCCGCCGCCATCTTTCCTTCTGCCGAGGCTGCGCCCATGACCGACAAACTGGCGTCCGACCCGCTTTGGCAGATGCTGAACGATCAACCGACCGCCGGTGGTGGGCGTGAGGTGTCCGAGCGGCTTGCGGCAGACCCCGTATGGCAGATGCTGAATCAATCCGGGGGCACCTCCCAATCGCGCGCGGAAGACGGCGCGCTGGTGCTGGGCATGGGAGGGACAACTCCGGAACCGGAAAAGAACCCCGCAATTGCCGCGATCGAGGGGCTAGGGCGTGCGACGAAGAACTTTGTGCGTGGTGCCTATCAGGGCTTGACCGACCTGCCGGCCGGCATAGGACAGGAATCTGTCCACACCGGCGCCAAGATCCTGGCCGATCTGGGATATGACAGGAGCGCTCTAGCTTCAATCCTGGGCTCCAGAGACGCCGAAATCGCGCGGCGGGAGTCTGAGTACCAGGCCGCCACGCCGGGCTCTGCTGCGGCCGGCGTTGGCCGTTTGGCTGGGTCCGTCGCGCCGCTCATGGTCGCCGGACCGGCTGCTGCCGCGCCCATCGTTCGCGGCGCAGCGCTGGGCGAGCAGCTTCTGGCCCGCTCGCCGGCGTTGGGGCGTCTGCTCGGGTCGATGGCCGGAGGCGCATTGCAGGGCGCCGGCTTTGGCGCCGTGACCCCGGTCATCAGCGGCGACTACGATACAGCGCAGCGCAGCAATATCAGCGGTGGCGCGGCAATCGGTGGCGCGTTGCCTGCGGCTGGCGCTGGTCTGCGCGCGCTAGGCCGCGGCATCAGCAGCGCAGTGGGCGGGGATGTCTCGCCAGAAGTCGGCGCCTTGGCACAGGCGGCCAAACAGCGCGGTATCGACATCCGTCCCGACCAGTTGATCAACAGCAAGCCGGTGAACGCGGTGTCCGCGACGCTGGACTACGTGCCGTTTTCAGGCAAAAGCGGCGCGCTCTCCAAACAACAGAAGCAATTCAATACCGCCGTGTCGCGCACTATCGGCGAGAACACTTCCAATGTGACGCAGGCGGTCAAGGACGCGGAAAAGCGACTGGGAGCCGAGTTTGATCGAGTTCTGAAAAGCAACGCAGTCAACGCTGACCAAACGTTCCAGAATGACCTGGGCCGTATTCTTACGAACGCCCGCAACGAGATGACCGACCAGCAGTACGGGGTCATCGCGCGCCAAGTCGACAACATCTTGGACAAGGTCAAGCCGGGTGACATCATCGACGCCGATGCGGCCTACAACATCAAGACTGGGCTGGACCGGCTCGGCAAGAGCAATGATTCGACGTTGGCCTACTACGCCAGGGAAATGCGAACCTCCCTCATGGATGCGCTGAATCGATCATTACCCGATCGAGGCGCCTCCTTTGCGAAAACAAGGCAACAGTGGGGCAACCTGATGGAGCTGCAAAAGCTTGCGTCGAGGGGGGCGGAAGGAGACATCTCGGCGGCCAAACTGGCCAACGCCAGGGGAATCAAGTCGGCGGATCTTGGGGAACTGGCGGATATCGCTGCGCAGTTCTTGAAGGGGCGAATGGGAGATTCAGGGACCGCCCAGCGTCTTCAAACTCTAGCCGGCGTGAGTTCCCTGGTGCCCGGAGCGACCTTTGCGCCACTGACGACGGCGGGGACGGTCGTCGGCGGTCGCCTGGCCAACTCAATGCTTGGCAGCACCGGGCTGGCGAATCTGATTGCGTCGCGTGCGGTAAACCGCGGGCAAGTCGCGGCTCTCCAGGGTGCAGCCGGTGGTCCGCTCCCATTCACGCAGATCACTCCGCTGCAACGGCTCTTGTACCCATCCCTCGCTTACGAAGGGACTGGTGGCCTGGCGCGGCTGGGGGTCTCCAAAGATAAGCCCGCTAGGCCGTAGCCCATGAAAGCCTTCCCACAACCCGTAGATGAAGTGGGCCACGCAATAGATGCCCACGAAAACCCAAAAAGTCGCCGTGAATTCCATGCCGCGCGCTCAGTAGGAGATTGACAGGAGCACTTTACTACCAAACGGGGTCCAGCAATTCATTGACCTGAATGGCAAGCCCCTGGTCGGCGGGAAGGTCTATTTCTACATCCCGAACACCACGACCCTCAAGGACACGTATCAGGACGCTGCTCAGACAATCCTGAATACCAATCCCGTCGTGCTCAACGCCGCCGGTCAGGCAACCATCTGGGGGACGGGCGCCTATCGACAGGTGGTGTACGACCAGTACGGAAACTTGGTTTGGGACCGGTATATTACCGACACTGCATTCTCCGCGATGCAGGCTGTCGGGGAGGTCTCTGAAACCGTCGCGGAATTGCAAGACGGAATCGGCGCAACCGATGGATTCTTCCTGCAGGCTGGGGCCGGGGCGGTCAAGAGAACCCAAATTGACAAGCAGAGAGAACGTGTCACTCCCGAAGACTACGGCGCCGTTGGCGATGGCATACACGACGATTCAGCAGCATGGAAGATCCTTCAGGACCGGATCAACGGATGGGGCGGCGGCGGCATCGAGTTGATCGGCACGTACTTGGTGCAGGCACCGGCGAATGGCGCTGTGGCTTTCTTCGAGGAGCTATCGCGGCTCCAGATCTGGGGAAAGGGAAAACTCATCACGCCGCCCATTCCTGCTGTCTGGAAGACCGGCACGTCCGCGTCCGTTGCCGGCACGTTGGTCACCATCTTCGATTCGTCGCACTCGCTCACGGTTGGCAGCGAGATCATCGTGCGAGGCCTGTCAAATCCCGCGGCCGATGGCTATTTCGTGGTGTCGGCCGTGACGCCTGGTGTGTCGTTCTCATACCAGTCGGCGACATCCATGATCGGCATTACCGGGACGCCCCAGTACACGTTGGCTGACTACGGCCGCGCCGTGATTCGCTATCGGAACTGCAACAACGTCGATATCGACGTCATCATCGAGGGGGAAGAGCGGCCCGTCGATCAGATGTACCGACTCGGGTATCGAGGCGTGTATTGCTCGTCCGGCACCAACATCGAGAACCGAGTGCGGGTATCGGGAAAGGGATTGAGCTACGCCATCTCGTCTGGAGGGAGCCTGCAGCGGTCGTCGCTGGCGGCCTCCGGCAAGAATATCGGCTATGGGATTGCCGCGTTCGGCGTCGATGGCGGCCTGCTAACCGCCAACGTGGATACGGTGCACCGTGGCGTTTACTGCGCCAACTCGAGCAACATCGACATCGACGCGACCGTTGCGAATTTCGATGTATCGGGCATCATCGTCACACGCACGGAGGCAGGTCTTTCGCGGAACATTCGCGCTATGCTGAAAGCGGCCCCGCAGCCCGACCGACCCACCGGCCATCGTGGAACGCAGGGAATCGGCGTATATGTCAATTTCAGTGCCGCGCTCGAGGGCGGCTATGAAAACCTCGAGATCGACACCAGTCTGTATTCGGACAACCTCACGGGCATCGGTCGCTATCCATTTGAGATCGACGGGACGCTGGTCACGGGGCGCATCAACAACCTGACGATCCGCTCAAACTTCCAGCGCGTATTCCAGACTGACCGATCGCTGCATACGCGCGAATTTTTCTTCCGTGCCGGGCCGGCCTGCCGTCTGGGAAATATCAGCATCGATGCCAACTGCGTCGATCCCGCAGCGGTGGACTCGTCCATCCCGAACGGCGTCTATATCGCGGTCGGTCCTATCGATGGCGAATTTGCAATTGCGCGCAACGGCGGCACGTCGGGCTACTTTATCGCCGCAGACGATCCGAGCCGGATCAAGTGGGTTGCTCCCTATAAGCCCCAGCCTGGCGGCGGCGTGGCTTTCCCCTCCGATGCGAACAAGATGGTGGTTTGGCCCGCCAGCCGCGTTTCAACGGGCGATTTCACCGTGTGGGTGCGCGCGTTCGACATCCGGACAAAGAGCGGCGCGCGCACGTTGGCGATTGCTGGCCGCAGCAACCTGGGGCGCTCGACGGCGGCCATGTGGTGCTACTTCGACGCTTCGAATAACGCAATCGTCGAAGTGCTGGGGGCGGATATTGACGCCGATTATTCTGGGCGCATTTTCTACGACGTAGCCAAGTTCTGGCGCGGTGGTTATGCCGACGTTTTTGTCTTGCGCCGAGGCGGTATCTTCGAGCTCTGGATCGACGGCATAAAACTGAATGGTACCCCCATCAGCAACGGGGCGGCGCCAGGCGAAGGTAGTGCTATCGACTCCGACTATTGCCTCTTCAATGCAGCCGGCGGCCAGGCCTTCGCCTCATCGATGGGCGCTACGGCGTTCTTCACAAAGGCACTCTCGGCGGGGGAGATGGATACCGTGTCGCGGGGCGGCACCCTCGCCGATAGATCGCTCGTCGACCACCAGTGCAATTACATGGCGTCGAGCGCCGGCGTGGTGTACAGCCAGTTCTCAACCCGCATGGGTACGCTGGGGAGCACGGTTACCCCCCTGGCCTTCGGATCATCCTTTGCCGCGTCGGCCGCGATCGACCCGCCATCCATCGCTGCGGGTGCGGTCGCTACGGTCACCGCGTCGGTCCCCGGGGCTGTCGTCGGCCGCGCCGTGACCGCCTCCCCCCGGAACGCGCTGCCCGCCGGCATCGTGCAAACGTCACCCGGGCGCGTCAGTGCTGCCGATACGGTTTCCATTGACCTGCTGAACGTGACGGCCGGCGCCATCGACCCTCCCTCCAACACCTGGGACATCACGGTGGAGCGGTGAACATGGACACAGATCGCACTTCGCGCAACTCATCAAGGCTGATCGACCCACGCATCCCGCTGCCGTGGCTACTAAGTGGCGCGGTCGTCATTGTGTGGGGGCTCATTACGATGTATTTCACGCTGAACCGGCTGGTCGACACCGTAGGTGAGTTGACTAGCACAGTTCGGACGGCGAATGAGGCTACCCAGACCACTCAGAACAAGCTGGCCATCATCGAATTCCGGCTGGGGAACGTGGAATACAACCTCGGATTGATCGGCCGCAAGCCGCGCAAGCCCGCGCTCGATGAGGATGGCAAGCCATGACCTTCGATCAAGCATTCGAGCGCCTCATCGGCCATGAGGGCGGCTACACGAACCATCCCGACGACCCGGGCGGCGAGACGAACTGGGGCATCACCCTGCGCGCCGCGCGCGAGGCCGGTTACACCGGCGACATGCGCAGTTTGACGCGCGAACAAGCCAAGGAGATCTACCGCGTAGCGTATTGGGGACGCGCCCGCGCTGACCAGTACGACGGCGCGATCGCGTTCCAGGTCTTCGACGCTGCGGTGAACCACGGGATTGGCAACGCCATCCGTTTCCTACAGCGCGCCGCGGGTGTGGCCGATGACGGCGCTGTGGGGCCTATGACGCTGGGCGCGATCAAGGCCATGCCTGTTACCGACGTACTCGCCCGCTTCAATGCCGAGCGCCTGGAGTTCTACACCAAACTGTCCACCTGGCCGACCTTCGGCAAGGGATGGGCCCGCCGCATCGTCGGCAACCTGCGGTACGCCGCGGAGGACGCATGATGGACTGGAAATCGCTTGTATCGACCGCCGCGCCGTGGCTCGGCACTGCCCTGGGCGGCCCACTGGGTGGTCTGGCCGTGACGGCAATTGCCGATGCCCTTGGCCTGTCGGAAAAGACCGAGGCAGCCATCAAGGGGGCGCTAGCCGGCGCCACGCAGGCGGACCTGCTGGCGCTCAAGCAGGCCGACCAGCAGTTCGCGCTGCGCATGCAGGAACTGGGTTATCAGAACACCCAAGCGCTCGAGCGGATCGCAGCCGATGACCGCGCCAGCGCCCGGAAGCGAGAATCGGAACTGAAGGACGGCACCAACCGGGTGCTGGCCTATGCTGTCACAGCGGGCTTTTTCTGCGTCCTGGGTCTGCTGCTATTCACCGATGTGCCAGGCGGCGCCAGGGAGGCGCTATTCATCATGCTGGGGGTGTTGGGCACGGCCTGGAACAATGTCATGTCGTACTACTTCGGCAGCACGGCCGGCGGCAAGCTCAAGTCGGATCTGCTGGCGCAGAAGAGCTGACCCGCTCGGCCCGCGTCGCAGCCCAGAAATAGTGCGAATGTTTCGCCCGCCTGGCCTGCTTTCGGACGAATCGGATCCGAACCCGGCCGACACGCTCGACGGTGATTAACACGCTGGGGTTGAGGTCCGTGGCGGTTGCGGGGTCGGGCAGCGCATTGGTCGCCTGGGCGATGGCCTCGCCGTGGAGCTGACCTAGGATGCCGTTGTCGTCTTTGTCCATCACTTCGGTTCCTACATGGACAGAGAGTATAGGACGCCGAGGACCAGCCTCGATTGGATGTGAGGCAGCCGGTCAATAAATCCCCCACCACCCCAACAAAAAAGGCCGCCGAAGCGACCTTTCAGGAATGACGTAAGTCATTGATTTGACTGGCGGAGAGGGTGGGATTCGAACCCACGGTACGGGGTTACCGTACGCCTGATTTCGAGTCAGGTACATTCGACCACTCTGCCACCTCTCCGTGCACCTTTCAGTGCTTGCCTGGCCCGTGGCCGGAACCAGACAACAGCCCGCAAATATAGCACAGAAATTCGCGCTGTGTCTTGCCGTCGCTAATCCGTGATTTTCTTGTACACCGTGAGCCCCAGCACCAGGAAGATCACGAACAGGATCAGGAACAGGAAGAACAGGAACTTGGCGATGGCGGCGGCGCCGGCGGCGATGCCGGTGAATCCGAACAGCGCGGCGATGATGGAAATCACGAAAAAGATCAGTGCCCACTTCAACATGGCTGGCTCCTCCGGGATGTAGGTTTTTCAACCCTAACGCACCCCGGAGGATCAGGCAGGCGACGAATGTTACGGAGTGAGTCGCTCCACCCCGCCCATGTAGGGCCGCAGGGCCTCGGGCACGACGATGCTGCCGTCGGCCTGCTGGTAGTTCTCCAAAACCGCGACCAGCGCCCGTCCCACGGCCAGTCCGGAACCGTTGAGCGTATGCAGCAGTTCGGGCTTGCCCTGGGCGTTGCGGAAGCGCGCCTGCAGGCGGCGGGCCTGGAACGCCTCACAGTTGGACACGGAAGAAATCTCGCGATACGCGCCCTGGGCCGGCAGCCAGACTTCCAGGTCGTAGGTCTTGGCGGCGCCGAAGCCCATGTCGCCGGTGCAGAGCAGGACGACGCGGTACGGCAGGCCGAGCTTGCGCAGCACGGCTTCGGCGTGGCCGACCATTTCCTCGAGCGCGTCGTAGGAGCGTTCGGGATGAACGATCTGCACCATCTCGACCTTGTCGAACTGGTGCTGGCGGATCATGCCGCGGGTGTCGCGGCCGGCGCTGCCCGCCTCGGAGCGGAAGCACGGGGTGTGGGCGGTCAGCTTGATGGGCAGCGATTCGGCGTTGACGATCTCGCCGCGCACAGTGTTGGTCAGGGTGATCTCGGAGGTGGAGATCAGGTAGAGGTCTTCGCGCGGCACGGCGTTGCCGTTCTCGTCGACCGATTCGCCGCCCTTGGTGACCCAGAACATGTCGTCCTTGAACTTGGGCAGCTGGCCGGTGCCGATCAGGGTGGCGGTGTTGACGATGTAGGGCGTGTAGCACTCGGTGTAGCCGTGCTCGCCGGTCTGGACGTCCAGCATGAACTGCGCCAGGGCGCGGTGCAGGCGGGCGATGGGGCCGCGCATCAGGGTGAAGCGCGAGCCGGACAGTTTGACGGCGGTCTCGAAGTCCAGGCCCAGCGGTTCGCCCAGGGCGACGTGGTCCCTGGCCTCGAAGGGCAGCGGCGCGGGGTCGTTGCCGTCGCGACTCCAGCGGCGCACCTCGACGTTGTCGTCGCTGGAGGCGCCGTTGGGGACGCTGGCGTGCGGCAGGTTGGGCACGGCCAGCAGCATGTCCTGCAGGTCGCGCTGAATGCCGGCCAGGTCTTCCTCGAGCGCCTTCAGGCGGGCCGGGATGGCCTGGGATTCGGCCAGCACGGCGGAGGCGTCCTCGCCCTTGGCCTTGAGCATGCCGATCTGCTTGGCCAGCGCGTTGCGGCGGGCCTGCAGGGTTTCGGTCTCCGTCTGCACCGACTTGCGCCGCGACTCGAGCGAGTTGAAGCCGTCGAGGTCTAGCGTGTAGCCCCGGTCCTTGAGCCGGGCGGCCACCGCCTGGGTGTCTTTGCGCAGCAGAGCGATATCGAGCATGGGAAAAAGCCGTGTTGGGAGGAGGAAAAAAGGTCGCCCCGGCGGGCGGCGCGCGAGGCGGCCCGGCCGGGGTATTCCGATTTTAGCCTCCCCGGCCGGCCTTCACCCCACGGGGGCCTCTTGTCCGGGCAGGCTTGCTGCCGCCCGGGCGTCCGGCTCCAGGGTCAGCAGGCGCCGGAGGGTGTCGCGCAGCGCCGGCCCGGCGGCGCCCCCGGCCTGCGCCGGCAGGCGGCGCGCGACGAATCCGTCGGGCCGCACCAGCACGGCGCCGCCGTCCGCCACCGGATACAGCCGGCCGAATTTGGGTTCGTCGGCCCGGTAGTGGCCCTCGGGGCCGATATGCACGACGCGCAGGGCCACGCCCAATTCCCGGCCCACGGCGCGGGCGGCCTGGGTCCAGGCCTGGACATCGCGCTGCACGACCAGCGAGAAGGCGGTGCCCCACAGGTCGACGGTGGACAGCCGCCGGCCGGCGGAGTCGTACAGCCAGACGTGGGGGGCGCGCACGCCGGGCACGGTGCTTTCCTCGTAGTGCTCCAGGGTGGCGCGCGGCGGCTGGTCGCCGTCGCGGATCACGGCGGCGGAATCGTACACCGTGCCGAGCTGGAAGCCGGTATGCAGCACGCTGTTGTCGCCGTGCGGCGCGACGCATTCGCGCAGGAAGGCGACGGCTTGCGGGCTGAAGGTCCCGTGCAGGCTGACGCCGGGCTCGCCCACGGCGATGGCCGCCGCGATGGCCTGGAAGTTGAGCGAGTTGTAGGTGGCCGCCTTGACGGTAAGCAGGGCCTTGCCCTTGCGCTCGACCTCGTAGGTGTCGAGCAGCGTGTCGGGCGCGGCGCCGCGCAGCACCAGGCCCAGCTTCCAGGCAAGGTTGTTGGCGTCCTGCACGCCGGTGTTGGCGCCGAAGCCGCCCCAGGGTGAATGCCAATGGGCCGCGTCGCCCGCGAACAGGACATTGCCTTCGCGCCACTTGCGCAGCAGGCCCGTGGTGTAGTCGAAGCGGTAGACGCGGACGATCTCGACGGGCAGCTCGGGCATGCCCAGCGCGCCGCGTATCCGTTCGAGCAGGGCTTCTGTATCGGGCAGCGGATCCTCGTCGTGGCGAAAGCTGTAGCGCCACAGCCCGGTATCCGGGTGCTTGCTGCCGAACCAGCCGGCATAGCGCGGATCCAGCACGAAGGAATGGAAGTAGCCGTCGCGCCCCAGGGTATCGTCCAGGTCGGCGCGAAACTCGGCCAGCACCTGGTTGCCGAAGGTGGGCCCATGGTCCTCGCCCCGGCCGATGCGGTTGCGCACGAAGCTGCGGGCGCCGTCGCAGGCCACGAGATAGCGCGCGCCGACCTCGCGCAGCAGGCCCGATTCGAGTTCCTTCACCGACAGCCGCACGCCGCGGCCCAGGTCCTCGACGTCCACCACCTGGGTGCCGAAGTGCAGCGCGACGCTTTGCCAGGCGGCCGCCTGGTGGCGCAGCGCGGCCTCGTAGTCGGAGGCCGGGACCTTGCGCGGATAGACGGGCGCGAGCTGCGCCCACTTGTGTTCGTATTCCGCGTCGGTGCCCAGCGAGGAGCGGACGTCGGCCACCGGGCCCTGGGCGATGCGCACGTAGAAGCCCTGGCCGTTGGAGCGGGGAATGGACCACCCCTTGCCTTCCAGCAGTTCCCAGACGCCCCATTGCCGGTAGAGCTCGGCGGTGGAGGCATGGACGTACTGGCCCTTGGGCAGCACGGTGGTGCTGGGGCGTTTCTCGAACAGCGCGACGCGCAGCCCTTCCCGGCCCAGCAGATAGGCCAACGCAAGGCCGACGGGGCCGCCGCCGCAGATGGCGACGTCGACCTGGACCGTTGCCCCGTTCATGCCCGCTCTCCCACCGCGCTGCGGCGCATGCGTTCCGGGTCCTTGTTCCACTCGGACCACGATCCGACGTACAGCCGGGGCCGGATGCCGGCGTCGGCCATGGCCATGGCGACCAGGGCGGACAGGACGCCGCCGCCGCAATACACCACGGCCTCGTCGCCGGGCTCGAGGCCGGCCTGCGCCAGCAGGCGGGCCCGTTCGCCGGCGGGCCGCAGCCGGCCCGATGGGGTCCAGAACTCGGAGGCGGCCAGATGCCGGGCGCCGGGAATATGCCCGGCCAGGTAGGATGCCTCGTCCCGCGCATCGACCAGCACGGCGCCGTCCGGCAGCCGCTCGACCTCGTCCACCTCGATCTGCGGCAGATGTCCTCCGGCCAGGGACAGGACTTCGGGCAACCGGCGCCGATGGGGTTCGTCGCCGCGCGCCAGCGCGCCGCCGGCGGCGATCCAGGCCTTCAGTCCGCCATCGAGCAGGAACACCCTGGCGAGTCCGGCCCAGCGCAGTACCCACCAGCCGCGGGCGGCCAGCGCCGGGGTCGGGCCGTAGACGACGATCTCGGTGTCCCGGCCGACGCCCCAGTTCCTCAGGGTGTCGGCCAGTTGCCCAAGGCCGGGCAGCGGCAGGTTGCCGCTTGCCGGGGTGGGTTCCGCCGCGAATGCATCGCGGATCTGGCCATGGACGGCACCGAAGATGTGGCCGTCGCGGTACGCGCGGTATTCGATCTCCGGGTCGCCCAGGCGGACATCGACGAACAACCTGTCGTCGTTCGGGCGGGCCAGCAGGTCCTCGGCCTGCACGAAGGCCGGCTCGAATGCGTGTCCGCCGCGAACCGATACGTGAGTCATATCCATAGTTGGAAAAGTCATTGGCATGTTGTTGGAAACGGCCCGAGCATTGTTGGCGAGCGCCCGGCCCTGGGCGTTACCGCCCGCTGAACAGCGGGACCGGACACGAATGGGGGTAAATGCTGCCCACCTGTTCAGTCCAGGGTAAGCCCGCCGCGGCGGCCGCTCCTAGAATGAAACCGCCCCATACGGCCCCCGCCCGATCAACCGCCAGGAGACAACGACAAGTGGTGCCGCTCCGCCTTCTCCAGACCCGCCCTCACGCCTGGGTGGCCGCCGCCCTGCTTGCGCTATGGCTGCCCCAGCCGGCCACCGCCCAGCCCTACCCCAACCGCCCCATCAAGGTGGTGATGGCCTGGAGCGACGGCTTTCCCGCCAACTCCACGCGCCTGTTCGCCAAGGAGTTGTCGGAACGCCTGAAACAGCCCGTCGTGGTCGAGATCCAGCAGGGCGCGGGCGGCGAAGTGGCGGCCCGGCACGTGAAGAACGCCGCCCACGACGGCTACACGCTGCTGGCCACGGGCACCTCGGTCACGACCTCGTGGGCGCTGCGCCCGGGCAACGTCGATCCCGGAGTCGACCTGCGGCCCATCGCGCAGCTGGTCGCCACGCCGTACGTCATCGTCTCGCGCGCGGGCGCCTACGCCGATTTCGACAAGTTCCTGGAAAGCGCCCGCAACAGCCGGAAGAAACTCAACTACGCGTCGCCCGGCGTGGGCTCGGGCATGCACTTCCTGGGCGAGATGATCAAGACCTCGGCCGGCATCGACATGGTCCACATCCCCTACGCCTCGGGCGCGCGCCAGTTGCAGGCCCTGCTGGCGGGCGACGTGGACATCGCCATCATTTCGCTGGTGACGGCGCTGCCGCAGATCAAGATCGGCAAGCTGGACGCGCTGGCGGTCAGCACCGCGGCGCGCAGCCCGGAGCTGCCGGCGGTACCGACGCTGACCGAGAAGAAGCTGCGCGGCGTGCCCGCCATCTCTTCCTGGATCGCGCTGTTCGGCCCGGCCGGCCTGCCCGCCGATATACTGGATGCGCTGTCCTCGCAGATCACCGCCGCGGCGGGCAACGACGACGTGCGCAAGCTCGTCGCCTCGTGGGGCGCCGAAGTCCCGGACACGCGGCGGACCAGCCTCGAACACGTCGTGCAGACCGAGAAGGCCCTGTGGTCGAAGGTGGCGAAGGAGAAGAATATTGTCGATCCCAACTGACGCCCACGATTCGCCCCACCTTTGCTATTGCGGCGGGGACTACGGCCGGGTCTCGGTCATGGCGTCGGGCGTCGAGCTGGCGGACCACGCCCGCGACTGCGTGCAGGTATTGGTGAACATGCACCAGGAGCCTCTGCCCGTCCGCCTGAACGGCGGCCTGCACCGCCTGGACCAGTTCCGCGCGCTGGTCATCCATCCCCGGCAGACCTATGCCATCCCGCCCGCGCCGGGACGCGCGCGGCATCCGGGACAGGTCGGATCCATCCTGATCAAGGCCTCGCCGCTGTTGAACGACAGCGCCGGGCCCGTCGGCCATGCCGGGGACGACGATCCGGTCGACATGATCACCCTGCCCGGCCCGCTGCGCGCCGACGCCATGCAACTGGTGGCGGAACTGTTCCGCGCCGGCCCGGACCCCCGGGCGGTGTCGCAGGGCGTCCGAACCCTGTACCAGGCGGCCGTGGTCCGTTCGCTGGAAAACCGGACGCCCCACCCCGCCCCCGACACGGCAGCCCAGGCCAACAGCCTGGAGGAACGCGTGGGCCGCGATGCCCGCGCCGGCCAGTTGCGCGACCTGGAAGATTTCGCCGCATTCCGGCGCGGCGCGGGCGCCTATGGCGTGTCCGAGCGCTACTTCTACACCCTGTTCCGGCGGGCGACGCGGATGACGCCCCGGGCCTACTACAACATGCGGCGCCTGGACGCCGCCTTCGCGCTGCTGGCCGGCGAAGCGAAGAGCATCTTCGAGATCACCTACGATCTGGGCTTCAGCGCCCCGCCCCACTTCACGCGCTTCATGAAAAGCAACACGGGCTGGACGCCGTCGGAGTACCGGCGCCGGGTGCGGGGGATGCCGCCATCGCTACGGCCGCATTTCGCCTGCGGCGGCGCGGCCGCCTAACCCTTCTTCGCTTCCTTGTCGAGCTCGCGCAGGAAGGCGAGCTTCTGGCCGATCTTGGCTTCCAGCCCGCGGTCGGTGGGCTGGTAGAACTTCGCGCGCAGGCCGTCCGGGAAGTAATCGACCCCGGCCGCGTAGGCGTGCGGTTCGTCGTGCGCGTAGCGGTACTGCTTGCCGTGCCCCAGTTGCTTGAGCAGCTTGGTGGGCGCGTTGCGCAGGTGCATGGGCACGGGCGCGCTGCCGTTGTCGGCGGCGAAGCGCCTGGCCATGTTGTAGGCGTTGTAGACGGCGTTGGACTTGGCGGCGCAGGCCAGATAGACCACGGCCTGGGCCAGCGCCAGTTCGCCCTCGGGCGACCCCAGGCGCTCGTACACGTCGGCGCCCGCCGTGGCGATGTCCAGCGCGCGCGGGTCGGCCAGGCCGATGTCCTCGACCGCCATGCGGATGATGCGGCGCGAGAGATAGCGCGGATCCGCGCCCCCATCCAGCATGCGGCAGAACCAGTACAAGGACGCATCCGGATCCGAGCCACGCACGGCCTTGTGCAGGGCGCTGATCTGGTCGTAGAAGGCGTCGCCGCCCTTGTCGAAGCGGCGCAGGTTCTGCGACAGCGCGGTCTCCAGCCATTCGGCGTCGACCTGCGTGCGCCCCGCCCCGCGCGCCGAATCGGCCACCACCTCGACCGCGTTGATGACGCGGCGGGCATCGCCGTCGGCCCAGGCCGCCAGTTGCGCCTGCGAGGCTTCGTCGAACTCGATGTCGCCCAGCATGGCGATGGCCTTGGCGATCAGTTGCCGCAGTTCGTCGGCGCTGAGCGATTGCAGCACGTAGACCCGCGCCCGCGACAACAGGGCCGAGTTGACCTCGAAGGACGGGTTCTCGGTGGTGGCGCCGATGAAGGTGAACAGGCCGCTTTCCACATAGGGCAGGAAGGCGTCCTGCTGGGCCTTGTTGAAGCGGTGCACTTCATCGACGAACAGAATGGTGCGGCGCCCCTTCAACTGCGCCGCCTGCGCGGCGACCACCGCGTCGCGGATGTCCTTGACCCCGCCCAGCACGGCCGACATCGCGATGAACTGGGCGTCGAAGGAGTTGGCCATGAGCCGCGCCAGCGTGGTCTTGCCCACGCCCGGCGGCCCCCAGAAGATCATCGAATGCGGCCGCCCCGACTGGAAGGCCACGCGCAGCGGCTTGCCCGGTCCCAGCAGATGGCTCTGCCCGACGACCTCGTCCAGCGTACGCGGCCGCAGCCGCTCGGCCAGCGGCGCGGCGGCGTCGGGCACCTTGGCGGCCGGGGGCGTGTCGTCGGGGAACAGGTCGGACATGGGTGGAAAAAACGCGGGTCAGCGGCCGCCGGCCGGCGCCTGTCCGCCCATGTGTACGACGTCCACGCCGGCGGGCGCGGTGAAGCGGAAACTGTCCTGCGACAGTTGCGGATTGCGGGCGATGCCGCTGAAGGTGATGGCGGTGGTCTGGCCGAAGGCGTCCAGCAGTTCCAGGCGGGCCGGCAGGCCGTCCTTGAAGGCGATGTCCACGCGCGAGAAACCGGCGTCCGGCGTCTTGGGCGTGGCCCGCAGCCACTGCAGGCCGTCGCGCTCGGGCTGCTCGGCCACGTTGAAGGATTGCTCCAGCGATCCCGATCCGAACAGGATCTGCGCCGGCGAGGAACCGATGGCCTGCCCCACGTCCCGCACGGTGACCTGGCTCAGGTCGGGGTCGTACTGATACAACTGCTTGCCATCCGAGACAATCAGTTGTTCGTAGGGCTTGGCCACCTCCCAGCGGAAGCGCCCGGGGCGCTGGAACGAGAAGCTGCCGGACTGAGCCGGCGCCGCCTGCCCCGACGCCCCGCGCGTGACTTGCGAGAAACTGCCGCGCGCGGACTGGGTGTTGCTGGCGAAGGCGTGCAACTGGTCGATGGCGCCCGCCAGCGCGGCGCCCGGCAGGGCCAGGGCCGCGGCCAGCCCGGCGCCGGCGGCGGCGCGGGCCAGGAAGGCGGTGGTCTTGGAAACGAACGTCATAGGGGACTCTCCGTAGCGCAGCGCGGCAGGACCGGTCATTCGTCCTGGCTGGCGGGGGCGAGGATTTCCCGGTTGCCGTTGGACTGCATGGCGGAAACCATACCCGAACGCTCCATCTGTTCGAGTAAGCGGGCGGCACGGTTGTAACCGATGCGCAGGTGGCGCTGCACGAGCGATATCGAGGCGCGGCGGTGCTTGAGCACCACTTCCACCGCCTGGTCGTACATGGGGTCGGATTCGGCGTCGCCCATGCCGGTCACGCTGCTCAGGCCATCGCCGGTCTCGCCCTCGATGGAGCCTTCCAGGATGCCTTCCTCGTAGTTGGGTTCGCCCTGCGCCTTCAACTGCTCGACCACGCGGTGCACTTCGTCGTCGGTGACGAAGGCGCCGTGGACGCGGGTGGGCAGGCCCGAGCCCGGCGGCATGTACAGCATGTCGCCCTGGCCCAGCAGGGCTTCCGCGCCCATCTGGTCGAGGATGGTGCGCGAATCGACCTTGGACGAGACCTGGAACGAGATCCGGGTTGGGATGTTGGCCTTGATCAGGCCGGTGATCACGTCCACGCTGGGCCGCTGGGTGGCCAGGATCAGGTGGATGCCGGCGGCGCGGGCCTTCTGCGCCAGGCGCGCGATCAGTTCCTCGATCTTCTTGCCCACCACCATCATCAGGTCGGCCAGCTCGTCGATGACCACCACCACCATGGGCAGCGGCTGGAGCGGCTCGGGCGCATCGGGCGTGAGCGAGAACGGATTGGGGATGGGCTCCTCGCGCTTGATGGCGTCGTGGATCTTGGTGTTGTAGCCGGCCAGGTTGCGCACGCCCATCTTGCTCATCAGCCGGTAGCGCTTGTCCATCTCGGCCACGCACCAGTTCAGCGCGTTGGCGGCCTGGCGCATGTCGGTCACGACCGGCGCCAGGAGGTGCGGGATGCCCTCGTAGACGCTCATTTCGAGCATCTTCGGATCGATCAGGATCAGGCGCACCTGAGAGGGGTCGGCCTTGTACAGCAGCGACAGGATCATGGCGTTGATCCCCACCGACTTGCCCGAACCGGTCGTGCCGGCCACCAGCAGGTGGGGCATCTTGGCCAGGTCGGCCACCACCGGCTTGCCGGCGATGTCCTTGCCCAGCGCCATGGTCAGCACCGACGAGCTGCCGTGGTAGGTCTGCGAGCCCAGAATCTCGGACAGCTTGACGGTCTGGCGCCGCAGGTTGGGCAGTTCCAGGCCCATCAGGTTCTTGCCGGGTATGGTCTCGACCACCCGGATGCTGACCAGGCTCAGCGCCCGCGCCAGGTCCTTGGCCAGGTTGACGATCTGGCTGCCCTTGACGCCCACCGCCGGCTCGATCTCGTAGCGGGTGATGACCGGGCCGGGCTGCGCGGTGACGACGGAGACCTGGACGCCGAAGTCGGCCAGCTTCTTCTCGATCAGGCGCGAGGTGAACTCCAGGGTCTCGGTGGAAACGGTTTCCTGGGCCGGCGGCGGCGGATCGAGCAGGCTGAGCGGCGGCAACTGGCTGTCGGTGATCTCGGCGAACAGGGCCTGCTGCTTTTCCTTCTCGACCCGCTCGGACTTGGGGACGACCGTAACCGCCGGCTCGATGCGCACGGGTTGCTCGTGGACCAGCTTTTCCTGCTTGGCCACCACGACCTCGGCGCGGGCCTGCACGGCCACCTCGCCCACCTTGCGGTCCTCGCGGGCCTGCCAGGAATTCCTGGCCCCGCGCAGCCCCAGCTCCAGCCAGGAACCGATCTTCTCGGCCACCACCAGCCACGAAAAACCGAAGAACAGGCTGGCGCCGATGGCGAACAGGACCAGCAGCAGCAGGGTCGCGCCGGTGTAGCCGAACGAGGACGAGGCATACTTGGCGATGCTCTCGCCTATCATGCCGCCGCTGCCGTGCGGCAGGGATTCGCCGAAGGACCGCAGGCGCAGCGCCTCGAGGCCGACCGAACCGATCATCAGGGCGCAAAAGCCCAGGCCCTGCTCCCAGCGCACCCGCTGGGGCACGTCGGCGTCGGAGCCGCCGCGCAGGAACTGGTGGGCCAGGCGCAGGTAGCTGGCGTAGACGCGCTGCAACAACAGCACCACGAACCACCAGGCCGAGGCGCCGATCAGGAACAGGATGAGGTCCGCCAGCCAGGCGCCGAAACGGCCCCCGCTGTTGTGGACGTGGTCGATCTGCACGGCATGCGACCACCCCGGGTCGCCCGAGTTGTAGGTGGCCAGCACCAGGGTCAGATAGACGGCCAGGGCGGCGAACAGGATCCAGCGCGCCTCGCGGAACAGGCGGGACAGGCGGCCGGGCAAGGCACCGGACGAATTGCCGGTGTTCTGCGAATTGCGGGTATTTCCCGCGGTAGCGGTACGTGCCATGGGCTGATTATAAGTGGGTGGCGCCCGGTCAAGCCCCCCCGGGGCTATCGCAGCCATAGAAATATACAATTCCGTTCTCCCGCCCCCCGGCAGGCTCCAGGGTTGAAAACGCGACGGGGCGGGATCACCTATGATGACGGTTGCAAATCGGGCGCACGACGCCAGGAAATTGTTGAGATCATGAGCCAAGACAAACACGCCAAAGTCCTCGTCCTCGGGTCGGGGCCGGCCGGGTATACCGCCGCCGTCTACGCCGCCCGGGCCAACCTGTCGCCCATGCTGATCACCGGCGTCGAGCAGGGCGGCCAGTTGATGACGACGACCGAGGTGGACAACTGGCCCGCCGACGTCAACGGCGTGCAGGGACCGGAGCTGATGCAGCGCTTCCAGCAGCATGCCGAGCGTTTCAATACCGACATCGTCTTCGACCACATCCATACCGCGCACCTGGACCAGCGGCCGTTCAAGCTGGTCGGCGACTCGGGCACCTACACCTGCGACGCGCTGATCATCGCCACCGGCGCCTCGGCCAAGTACCTGGGCCTGCCGTCGGAAGAAAACTACAAGGGCCGCGGCGTCTCGGGCTGCGCGACCTGCGACGGGTTCTTCTACAAGAACCAGGACGTCGCCGTGGTCGGCGGCGGCAACACGGCCGTGGAAGAAGCGCTGTACCTGGCCAACATCTGCCGCACCGTCACCCTGATCCACCGCCGCGACAAGTTCCGCGCCGAACCCATCATGGTGGACAAGCTCAACGAGAAGGTCCAGGAAGGACGCGTGATCCTGAAACTCTTCAACGAGCTGCAGGAAGTGCTGGGCGACGACTCGGGCGTAACCGGGGCGCGGCTGCGCAACAACCAGACCGGCCAGACCGAGGACATCGCCGTCACCGGGGTCTTCATCGCCATCGGCCACCAGCCCAATACCGGCATCTTCAAGGGCCAGGTGGAGATGAAGGACGACTACATCATCACGCGCAGCGGCCTGAACGGGCTGGCCACGATGACCTCGGTCCCCGGCGTGTTCGCCGCCGGCGACGTGCAGGACCACGTGTATCGCCAGGCCATCACCAGCGCCGGCACGGGCTGCATGGCGGCGCTGGACGCCCAGCGCTGGCTGGACGGCGAAATGGTTTAGTCAGCCCCCCCCTACGCCCTTACGGGCGCCCCCCAGGGGGCGATGCGGGTGGACCGGAAGGGAAACCCACCCCCACGCCCTTCGGGCGCCCCCTCAAGGGGGCGATGCGGGTGGACCGGCCAAGCCGGATCCACCGCATCCTGGAGTAAACATAGGCTGGCGGGCCATGGGACAGTAAAGGGGCTGAAAATGGGCAAATCCAGTAGCAGTAGCGGCCTCTCCGGTCTAAAGGTGTTGCAACGGGAGTTGCAGGAGCAGCGGCTGGCGGCGGAGGCGGCTGAGCGGGAGGCTCGGCGGCGGGCGGAGGAAGCCCGGCGGGCGGCGGTCGAGTTTCGGGCGCTGGTGGGCGGGGTGGTGCCGCTGAAGGACACGGGCAGGATCGATCCCTCGCCGGTCGCGCCTGCTCCCCTGCCCTACAAGCGCTGGGAAGACGAATCCGAGGTGCTGCGGGAATCCATTTCCGACGACTACGGCGCCGACTGGCTGATCGATACCGACGACACGCTGTCCTACCGCCGCACCGGCCTGGGACAGGACATCGTGCGCAAGCTGCGGCGCGGCCAGTGGACGGTGCAGGCCCAGCTCGACCTGCACGGCCACCGGGTGGAAGAGGCCCGCGAGGCGCTGGGGGAATTCCTGCGCGCCTGCGTGCGGCAGGAGATGCGCTGCGTGCGCATCATCCACGGCAAGGGACTGGGATCGAAGAACCGCACGCCCATCCTGAAGGAAAAGGTGCGGCGCTGGCTCGTACAGAAGGAAGAAGTGCTGGCCTTCGTCGAGGCCCGGGCCAACGACGGCGGCTCGGGCGTGGTGCTGGTGCTGCTGCGAGGGCCGGACCGGCCGGCCTGACCCGGACGGTTTTCAGCGCTTGGTCATCGCCTCGGGCGAGAAATGCGCCGGCGTGTCGTCCCGCCGCTTCTGGCGCCACTCCATGATGGTCTTGAGCAGCAGCGTCAGCATGGCCATGCAGGCCAGCAGCGCCGCGGCCGTGAAGGCGGCGGCGGTCTTGTAGTCGTTGTTGAGCTGTTCGACCAGCAAAGGCAGCGTCAGGGTCTGGTTCATGATGGTGCCGGACACCACCGACACCGCGCCGAACTCGCCCACCGCCCGGGCATTGGTAATGACGATGCCGTAGAGCAGCGCCCACTTGATGTTGGGCAAGGTCACGCGCCGGAAGATCTGCCAGCCGGAGGCGCCCAGCGACAGCGCCGCGATTTCCTCGTCGGCGCCCTGGGCCTGCATCAGCGGGATCAGGATGCGGGCCACGTAGGGAGAGGTGGCGGCGGAAATTCAGACAGTCCGATAAGTGGAGAGCTCTGGGCCTGATCCGGCGATAATGCCGGTAAAGGAACCAGAGAGATGACCAAGA